>DAORNP010000061.1:9427-12474 GCA_035441065.1 Flavobacteriales bacterium
CGGGGAAGTAGGTGGGGGGCAAGTGGGATTCGGCGCCAATTACGCGGGCAAGGTGAGCGGCGGGCAAGTATCGTTCGGTGCCAACGTGGTGCCTGGTGAAGTGAGCGGCGGGCAGGTGGGCTTCGCGCTCAACTATGCCGGTAGTGTTTCGGGAGGCCAGTTCACCCTCGGCGCGAACGTGGTGCCCGGCTCGGTGGAGAAGGGGCAGATCGGCTTCGGCCTGAACTACGCGGGGAATGTGACCGGCGGGCAATTCAGCTTCGGGTTGAATGTGGTGCCCGGCACCGTGGAAGGCGGCCAGGTGGGACTGGTGAACATCGGCAGGCGCGTTTCCGGCGGACAAGTGGGCATCATCAACATCAGCGATACGCTCAGCGGCGGCGCAATGGGCCTGATCAGCTTCGCGCTGAAGGGCTATCACCGTTTGGATATCGTGAGCAGCGATGCCGTACCGGCGAGCGTGCAGCTCCGCACCGGCACGCGCGTGTTCCACAACATCCTCGGCTATTCGCCAGCCATCGCGCCCGATGAGCGCTGGGGCTTCCTCTACGGCTTCGGCTTCGAGCCGCGCTTCTCGAGGTCCGTCTTCCTCAATACCGATCTCACGGCAGAGCAGATCGTTGAGCAGCGCGAATGGGTCGATGCCGTGAACATCCTCGGGCGATTCAGCATTTCGCCGGGCGTGCTCATCCGCGATCGCATCGCCATCACCGCAGGGCCTGTGGCCAACCTGCACGTTTCCAATTGGCGCGATGTGTTCACCGGTGAGTACCGCAGCGCCGTGCCACCAGCCGATCCCGCCTACTCCGACCAACTCGATGAATTGCGCCTGAGCGGATGGCTGGGGTGGAGGGCAGGGGTGGGGGTGCGGTTCTGAGCACAACTTGATGTACGGGGTTCCTAGGTCACTCGGAGACGCGGAGAACGCGGAGGAATGCATGCCCCCTAGTTCTGTTGGTTTCAAGCTCCGCGTTCTCCGCGTCTCCGCGTGACATCCGAATTTCTCCTTCTCCCAGTAGGGGTATTCCTCCCCCTCCTTGTCCCATGGGAAACAGAAACGAAATCCCATGCCCATCGCAAGCCTCCGGTCGCAATTCACCATCCTGCTTCTCGCCCTCGCCGGCCAGCTCATCGCCCAAGCCACCGGCCAGACCGTTCGCGGTACCATCACCGATGCCGACACCCGCCAGCCCCTCATCGGCGCCACCGTGCTCTTGGTGGGCAGCGAGCCGCTCATCGGCGCCACCACCGACTTCGATGGGCGCTTCACGCTGAGCAATGTGCCCGTCGGCCGCATCGCCCTGCAAGTGCGCATGCTCGGCTACGAGGAGCAGAACATGGCGAACCTCCTGGTGAACTCCGCCAAGGAACTCGTGCTCGATATGCGCATGCAGGAGTCGCTGGTGAAGCTCGATGAAGTGGAGGTCAGCGGCAAGAAGGGCCACGGCGAGGTGCGCAACGACATGGCGGTGCTCAGCGCGCGGAAGATCAGCGTGGAAGAGACCTCGCGCATCGCTGGCGGCATCAACGATCCCGCGCGCATGGTCACGGTATTTCCTGGAGTGGCAGGCGACCCCACCGGCAACAATACCATCATCGTGCGCGGCAACTCGCCGAAAGGCGTGCTGTGGCGGCTGGAGGGCATGGAGATCCCCAATCCCAACCACTTCGCCGACGATGGCACCACCGGCGGGCCCATCAACGTGCTCAACAGCGATGTGGTGGACAACAGCGATTTCTACACCGGTGCCTTCGCGGCGGAATATGGCAACGTCACCAGCGCCGTCTTCGACATGAAATTGCGTGACGGCAACGACCGCAAGCGCGAGTACACCTTCAAGCTCGGCGTGCTCGGCACCGACCTCACCGCCGAAGGACCATTGCCCGGCGTGCATGGCGGCAGCTACCTCGCCAACTACCGCTACAGCACGCTCTCGCTGCTCGATGAAGCGGGCATCGTCGATTACCAGGGTGTGCCCAAGTACACCGATGCCGCCTTCAAGCTGAAGCTGCCCACTGCCAAGGCCGGCACCTTCTCGCTCTTCGGCATCGGCGGGCGCAGCGGCATCCTGCAGGAAGAGAAGGGCATCACCGGCGATTCGCTCTTCGCCCGTGCCGACTACGGATCGCGCATGGGCGTGATCGGCCTCGCGCACACGCAGCTGCTCGGCTCCAACAATTTCCTCTGCAGCACGGTCTCGCTCAGCGGCAACGGCAGCGGCGTGGTGTACGATGAGACCGAAGCGCCTGGCGAAGTACCGCTCGCCACGCGGCAGGAGTCGGACATGCGCCGCACCACATACCGCGCCACCACCACGCTGAACACGCGCATCAATGCCAACCACAAGCTGCGCACCGGCGTCATCGTCTCGCACGACCGCTTCCGCACGCTCGTGGATAGCTGGGACCGCGAGCAGCAAGCCACGCTGCGCCAACTGGACCACGACGGCGGCGCTACCACCCTCCAGGCCTTCAGCAGTTGGAAGTGGCGCTGGAACGAGCAATGGTCGCTCACCAGCGGCGTTCACTTCCTGTATTACGCCCTCAACGGCTCCAGCAGCATCGAGCCACGCGCCGCGCTGCGCTTCCAGCCCAGCACCGTGCGCGCCTTCACCATCGGCGCCGGACTGCACAGCAAGACCGAGAGCATCATGACCTACTTCGCGCAAAGCACCGATGCCGAGGGCCGCATCACCACACCCAACAAGGATCTGGGTCTCACCCGCGCCGCGCATTTCGTCTTCGGCTACGAGCAGATGCTGGCCGAGGATGTGCAGCTCAAGGCCGAGGCCTACTACCAATACCTCTATGCGCAACCCGTAGAGAAAGGTGCGGGTAGTGCCTTCTGGCTCGGCAACACGCAGGAATGGTTCACCACCAAGGACCTGGTGAGCACCGGCACCGGCTACAACATGGGCGTAGAAGCCAGCATCGAGAAGTTCTTCACGCGCGGATGGCATGCGCTGGCCACGGCTTCCGTCTTCGAGAGCCGCTACCGCGCCGACGATGGCGCGTGGTACAGCGCGCGCTTCAACCTCGGTTTCGTC
>DAORNP010000061.1:12549-16357 GCA_035441065.1 Flavobacteriales bacterium
ATGATGGGTGGGCAGTGGAGCACTGCCATTGATCTGGAAGCGAGCCGCGCCGCCGATACGCAGAAGGAGGGGGCGCCCGCCATGAGCGTCAAGAGTGACCCCATCGGCAAGCTCGATGTGGTGCTCGCCTACCGCGTGGGCCGTGCCAAGGTGAGCCACGAGTTCAAGGCCGATGTGCAGAACGTGCTCAATAGCCAGACGCCCGTGTACCATTACTACAACAGCCGCCTAGACCGCATCGACAGTGTGAACCAACTCGCGATCCTGCCGGTGATGGGTTACACCTTGCGCTTCTGAAGCGCGTGCCGCCCGGGAAGAACGGAGAGGGGGCCTTCATCAGGCCCCCTCTCCATGTTGTGTGCTGCTCCTTCAGTCCTTCCGGAAGAACATGCGCGTGATGAAGATGCCGTTGCCATCCTCCTTGCCGGCATCGCTCTCCACGCCGCTGGCGATGTGCATGAGCTGCCAACCTTCGGCGGAGAGCTTCGCCATCTTGTCGGCGATGAGCGCATCGTTGCTGGCGATGTTCTGGAAGTTGATGCCGACCCCGCTGTAGAAATTCAGCAGCTTGGTCTCTTTGAACGTGTCGATCTTCAGGTCGCCACGGTCGATGTCCTTCTGATCGCTCTTCTTGCCATCGGAGCGCTCCGTGGTGGCGGCATCCACGTCCATGCGCTGCGTGGATTCGATCATGCGCGAGCGGCCGATGCCCATGGGCACGATGCTCTCGACGACGGTGATGACCTTGAACTGCTGCGCGCTGAGGCTGAGGGACAGGAAGAGGGCTGGGATCAGGAGGTTCCGTTTCATGGGGGTGAGTGTTTTCAGTGATGCATTCAGGGTGTGACCGTGGAGGGCCTGTTCAGCGCGGCCCGGCGCTCAAAGCGGATGCCATCAGCCACGAACCGTTCGCTCCTAGGACGGGCAGTGTCCCGGAGAGTTACAACCGATTTGGACCCCGGCGATGATCAGCTACTTGGGGGTTCGCGCGCTACCTTGGCCTTCTGAATACGGCAATTCCTTCATCATGACCATCGAGCCGAAAGAGCATCATGCAAGCATCGCCACTTTGATCGTGGCGCGGCCGAACCTGCTGGAGATCCACTACCACGAAGGCATCGTCTTCGATCTGAAGAATGTGGCGGAGGTGCAGATGCTAAGGCGGACCATCATGGGCGCACGGGCCTATGCCACCCTCACCATCATCCCTGAAAGCGTCGATTACCGCATGGAGACCATGCAGGTGGATCAGGGGAAGCCGGATCGCTCGGAGAGCCAGATCCTGGCCAGCGCCGTGGTGGCGAAGGCCAGCATGATCGAGTTGATGACGAAGCTCTACTTGTCCTACTTCCCGCAACTGCAGCGTGTCCTGGTCACCGATGATGAGGCGAAGGCGCGCACATGGTTGGAGACTCAGCTGAAGGAGATCGCGCTCACCGGGAGCTGATCAGGAGGTCGTTGCATGAACCGTCTACAAGGCGTCAGAGCTCGAATCGCTCGCGGAGCTTCGGCAGCTTCACATCGGCGAAGCCTCGTTGCTTGAAAGCATCAGCCAAGGCTGTACGAGGAGCTTCCTCGCCATGCACGAGGAAGAGCCTGCGCACCCTTGCCGCGTCCTGGCAGTCGAGGTAGCGCTGGATCTCGGTGCGATCGCCGTGCGCGCTGTAGAACTCCATGCGCAGCACCTCGGCGCGCACCGGCACCGGCTCCCCGAAGATGCGCACCTCGCGTGCGCCGCTGAGCAGTTCGTGGCCCAGTGTGCCTGGCGCGCAGAAGCCGACGGCCAGCACCGCGTTGTCGGCGTTCGGCAGCGCGTGCAGCAGGTGATGGCGAACACGACCGGCCTCCATCATGCCGCTCGCGCTGATGATGATGCACGGTTCTTTCAGACCGTTCAAGCGCTTGCTCTGCTCCGGCTCGCGGACGAAGGAGACGCCGGGGAAGGAGAACAGGTCCGGGTCGTGGTGCAGTTCCGCGCGCACCGCCTCGCGGAAGAGCGCTTCGTACCGCTGCACGATGCCCGTTGCGCTGATGGCCAAGGGGCTGTCCACGAACACCGGGATGCGCGGCAGGCGGCCGGCGTTGCTCAGCGCATTGAGGGTATAGAGGATCTCCTGCGTCTTCCCGATGCTGAAGGCCGGGATGATCAAGCGGCTGCGGCGGCGCACGCAAACCTCGTTGACGTGCTGGAGCAGCTCCTCCTCGGCTTCGGCGATGGCCGCATGCTCGCGGTCGCCGTAGGTGCTCTCGCAAACGATGATATCGGCCTGAGGGAATGGAGCCGGTTCCGGAAGGATCCGCTCCACGTAGCGGCCCACATCGCCGGTGAAGGTGAGGCGCAGGATGCGCTCGCCATCGTCGAGCATCAGGTGCACGGCCGCGCTGCCGAGGATGTGGCCTGCATCGGTGAAGGTGAGCTCGATGCCCGGCAGCACGGTGATCCGCTCGTTGTACCCTGCAGCCTGGAAGCAGGCCATCGTGGGCTGCACATCGGCCACGGTATATAGCGGCCCTTCGGTGGGCATGGCTTTGCCGCGCTTCGCGGCGCGCCGTACGGCATCACCGTAGTCATACTCCTGGATGCGTGCGCTGTCCTCGAGCATGATGGCGCAGAGGTCGCGTGTGGCCGGAGTGCTCCAGATGGTCCCGCGGAATCCTTCGGCCACCAGGCGCGGAAGCAGACCGCTGTGATCGATGTGTGCATGGCTCAGCACCACGGCATCGATGCTTTCCGGAGCGAATCCGAAGCGCCGGTTGCGGTCCTTGCCCATGCTGTTGGCGAGCGCTTCGCCCTGGAACATGCCGCAGTCGAGGAGCACGCGCGCCATGCTGCCATCGGCACGTGTCAATTCAAGCAGGTGCTTGCTGCCGGTAACGGTGCCGGCGGCGCCGTGGAAGGTGAGTGCGAAGGGCATGGTGGCGAAGGTCGGGCGCGTCGGTTCGTTTAGAGCACCCGCTTCACCATGCGCAGCTTGTGCGTGTAGCGCGCTTCATCAGCGTTGTAGATGCCCTGTTCATCGAGCTTGTCGATGCGCACGCGGCCGCTGCTGTGGATGATGCGCAGCTCGTCATCCTCATTGCGGGTGAGGATGATGCCCACGTGGGTGATGCGGCTCTCGGCATTGTCGAAGAAGGCCAGGTCGCCGGGCTCGCTCAGGTCGAGCATCTCCACGTCGTCGCCCTCTTCGGCCTGCATGCTCGCATCGCGCGGCAGGTAGATGCCCATGAGGATGAAGATCATCTGCACCAGCCCGCTGCAATCAACGCCCCAGGGCGTGCGGCCGCCCCAGAGGTAGGGTGCTCCCAGGAAGGGGTGCATGTAGAGCTCGAGCAACTCAGCGCGCTCCAGGTCGGGCCTGTGATTGGTGACCGCCTGCACCGGCACGCGGTGGTTCGACCAGAGGATGGTGCCGTCCTCGTAGAACGGCAGCACTGCGCCGTAGGTGAGCGGCACCTGGCGTTCACCGAGGTCAACGATCGTGCTCTGGTCGATCACGCGCAGGTCCGGATCGAAGTTGGGCGTGGGGCAGGGCATGAGCTGCTTCTGATCCACCCAGCCCTCGTAGCCGTCGTGGTCGAAACGCAGGCGGCTCCAATTGCCTTCGGAGTCGAGCACTTGCGCCGTTTCACCGAAGAGCCATTGCGATACCATTTCGCTGCGGTCGCTCGGTTGCGCGCGCACGGGAACGATGGATAGGGGGCAGATGACCGCGTTCATGAAGGAATGGCAGGTTGAGGGTTTCTGGTTGCAGCTTGTGCGCCGCCGAAGGTAGGATCAGGTTCAGCTGCGCGTGCGCTTCCACGTGCT
>DAORNP010000061.1:16367-16974 GCA_035441065.1 Flavobacteriales bacterium
GCCGTGATGGGCGGCTTGCTGCGGTCCACTTCGCGCAAGGGTTCGCAGGGCTTCAATGTGGCGTGCAGTTGCGCTGGCAGCGATTGGTAGAGCTTGGTGCCCTCACTCTTCCAGCCGATCATCTCGTCGCTCACCTCTTTCACGATGCGCGCCGGATTGCCCACGATCACCTTGCGCGGCTCCCATACCGAGCCCTCGGGCAGGAAGGCGAGCGCGCCCACGATGCACTCGTCGCCGAGCTGCACATCATCCATCACCACCGCATTCATGCCCACGAGGCAATTGCGTCCGATGGTGGCCCCGTGGATGATGGCCCCGTGGCCGATGTGCGCGCCCTCGTGCAGCACCACCTTCACGCCGGGGAACATGTGGATGATGCAGTTCTCCTGCACATTGCAGCCGGCCTTCACCACGATCTCGCCCCAATCGCCGCGCAACGCTGCTCCTGGACCGATGTACACATCGGCGCCAATGACCACATTGCCCGTGACCGCCGCTTGCGGATGCACGAAGGCCGATGGATGCACCACGGGCCGATAACCATTGAATTCGTAAAGCATGCTGGTTGCGCCGGAGCTCATGGACGACGGCGAGTGGCAAAGGTGAT
>DAORNP010000061.1:16984-19615 GCA_035441065.1 Flavobacteriales bacterium
CGAAGCAGAAGGGTAACTGCCCGGTAACATTGATTTCACATGCCAAGAGCTCCTTCGCGCCGCGATGTACCGGTGTATTTCACTTTGCCTGGCGGCAGCTGGCCTCTTGGCTTTTTCGCCGCTTGCCCAAGCGCAGAACGAGCGCGATGAGGCGCCCCTGATCAACGTCCGCAACGGCCTCTCTTTCACGAAGGACAGCGTATTCCTGCTGAACCTGCGCTTCCGCATGCAGACGCGCGCGGGTTTCACCACCGCAGGGGGCGACGATCTCAGTGCCGCTTCCGTTGACATGCGCATACGCCGCATGCGCCTGCGCTTCGATGGCTACATGTTGGACGAGAAGCTGAGGTACTATGTGCAGCTCAACTTCAGCCGTTCGGACCTGGACCTGGATGGCGAAGTGGTGGCCCAGCCGCTGCGCGATGCGCTCGTGTACTACTTCTTCAACGACAACTTCTACCTCGGTTTCGGCCAGGGGAAGCTCCCGGGCAACCGCCAGCGCGTAATCAGCTCCGGCAACCAGCAATTCCCCGATCGCTCCATCGCCAACGCGGCCTTCACGCTGGATCGCGATGTGGGCCTGTTCGCGTACTGGACCATTCCCGCTGGCGAGCAGCTGTTCCAAGTGAAGGGCGCCGTCACCGTGGGCGAAGGCCGCAATCCGGTGGTCGGGAACAATGGCCTCTGCTACACGGGTCGCTTGGAGTGGCTGCCCCTCGGCGCATTCAAGAACAGCGGCGACTTCAGCGAGGGCGACCTGGAAATGGAGCCGCATCCGCGCCTGTCAATCGCCGCAGGCTATGGCTACAACGATATGGCCCGGCGCACCGGCGGCCAGCTCGGCTCGGAACTCTACGCTCCAACGGACATCGGCACCTTCATCGCCGACATGGTGTTCAAGTGGCATGGCTGGGCGCTGAGCGCCGAGGCCTTCCAGCGCGATAGCGACGCCTCGATCACCACCAACAGCACCGGCGCCATTCGTTATGTGACCACCGGTCAAGGCCTGAACACCCAATTGAGCAAGCACTTCCCGAGTCACTGGGAGATCGCATCGCGCTACACCGTGGTGCAGCCCACCGGCGATGTGGCGCTGCTGCGGCCGCGTACGGAGGAGGGCATGCTCGGGATAGGCCGCTACTTCAATGGGCACCGCATCAAGGCGCAGTGGTACGCCGGCTATCGATGGAACGAAGGACGTATGGGGCTCGATCAGACCGGCAACGCATGGACCACCATGTTCCAGGTGGAATTCGGCATCTGACCCCATGTTAACTGCGCGTTACCATTCCCCGACGGCGGCATCGCTCTGAACGCCCCGGATACATTTGCCCACCCTCAACCAACGCCGCATGGCACTCGACCAACTCCTCAACATCTTCAAGCCCCGCGACCGCGTGTTCTTCTACCACTTCGAGGCCAGCGCCGCGAACGTGCTGAAGATGAGCGAGGACCTCATGGCCATCATGCAAACCGAACCCGGCTCGCAGCGCACGGCCCTGCTGGAGCGGCTCGAGATCGCGGAGCGCGCCAACGACGACCTCACCCACACCATCTTCACGGACCTGGCGCGCAACTTCATCACGCCCATCGATCGCGAGGACATCCACAGCCTGGCCACCAGCCTTGACGATGTGGCCGACTTCATCCTGGCCAGCGCCAAGTACCTGGAGCTCTTCGGGATCAAGAAGCCCGATGAGACCTGCGTGGAACTGGCACGGCTGGTGAACGAGGGCGCGCGCATCGTGCAGCTCGCCGTGCAGAACCTGCGCAACATGCACAAGAGCAGCGCCCACATGGAGTTCGTTGTGCAGATCAACAGCATGGAGAACCAGGCCGACGAGGTCTTCGACCGCGCCATCCAGCGGCTCTTCGCCACGGAGAAGGATCCCATCGAGCTCATCCGCAAGCGCGACATCTACGCCGTGCTGGAGCTCGCCACCGACAAGTGCGAGGATGTGAGCAATGTGATGGAGTCCATCATGCTCAAGTACGCCTGAGGCCATGACGCTCCTCATCGTGATCATCGCCCTGGCGCTGATCTTCGACTACATCAACGGCTTCCACGATGCGGCGAACTCCATCGCCACGATCGTCAGCACCAAGGTGCTCACGCCCGTGCAGGCCGTGATCTGGGCCGCCGCTTTCAACTTCATCGCCTACTTCATCTTCAGCGACCACCACGTGGCCAACACCGTGGCGAAGACGGTACACGAAGAGTTCATCACCCTGCGCGTGGTGCTCGCGGGCCTCATCGCCGCCATCACCTGGAACCTGCTCACCTGGTGGTACGGCATCCCGAGCAGCAGCTCGCATACGCTCATCGGCGGCTTCGCGGGCGCGGCGCTCGCGGGCGCAGGCTTCGATCTCAGCAGCGTGAACATGTCGAAGATCGGACTGGTGGCGGCCTTCATTTTCCTGGCCCCGCTCGTGGGCATGCTCATCAGCATCTTCATCACGCTGGTAACGCTCGTGCCCAGGTTGTGGCTGCGGCTGCTCATCATCGCAGGAGCCACGGCGATCACCTGCATCTTCATCCTCAAGAACAACGACCTCCGCATCGGCATGGCGCTGTTCTCGCTGGTGTTCATGCTCACCTACGCGGTTGACCTCACCAAGGCGCCCAGCGCG
>DAORNP010000061.1:19723-20262 GCA_035441065.1 Flavobacteriales bacterium
CATGGTGGCCATGGTGGCCAGCGGCCAGGCCGAGAGCCTCGATGCCATGCCCGCGTGGATTCCGCTGGCCTGCTACACCGCCATCGGCGCGGGCACGCTCAGCGGTGGCTGGAAGATCGTGAAGACCATGGGCACGCGCATCACCAAGGTGAGCCCGCTCGAGGGCGTTTGCGCCGAGAGCGCCGGGGCCATGACGCTCTACATGACCGAGCAGATGGGCATCCCGGTGAGCACCACGCACACCATCACGGGCAGCATCATCGGCGTGGGTGCCACCAAGCGCCTGAGCGCCGTGCGCTGGGGCGTTACCGTGCGCCTGCTCTGGGCCTGGATACTCACCATTCCGGTAAGCGCGCTGCTGGCGGCATTGGCGTTCTGGGTGTGCGGGCTGCTGGGCATCGGCTAGTGCACAATCGAGCCTGTACCAGCTCGAGAGGACGCTTGCAGCGGTTGTCGGAGAATTCGTTTTCCACTCTTTTTGGCGGCAAAAAGGTGGAGCCCCAAAGCCGTCACGGCTAAGTCGCAGCCCAACTCGCACG
>DAORNP010000061.1:20303-20532 GCA_035441065.1 Flavobacteriales bacterium
GCCGTACCTGAGCGCTACTGCCGACTCTGATACATGGACTCGTCTTAATGAACTGGATGCCGGTTCTGATTGATTGAAGAGTAGAAGCCATCTCAAAATAGTTTTTGGTAGCGAGCCGGAGGAGTTTTCCGGACAGCCGAGGCGCGAAACCCGCGCATAGCTGGACGCTCTGTAAGGGTTGAGCAACGATGGATGGCCGGGAAAGGCCCTGGCGCAGCCCGAAGGATTA
>DAORNP010000062.1:0-2792 GCA_035441065.1 Flavobacteriales bacterium
GCACGTTTCGCCCGAGCTCCTTCAGATGCTGGAGCAATGGCAGGCCGTTGTCATCGCCCATGCGGTAAATGGTCTGATGCACCACGGCCATGGCGCGCAAACGGCCTTGCGCCTCACGCAACAATCGTTCGGCAGCCGGGTCCGTCAGTGACCCGCATTGCATCTGCAGCAGTGCGTCGATGGCTTGCAGGTTGTTCTTCAGTCGATGATGAATCTCGCCTAAAGCGATGCCATGGCGCTCTTCGCGCATCATGGTCTCGGCGAGCCGCATATTCTGGCGCTGAAGCTCAATGCTGCGCGCCTGCAATTCCTCCTTTTGCCGCTGGATCACGATGCCTTTAAGCTTGTTGCGCTTCGCCGATCGCTGATGGCGGCGGGCGAGTATGAGCATCGCGATGCTGAGCATGGCCAGCAGTGCCAGTGCGACGATGAGCGCGTTGTTGCTCTTGAGCTGGTCGCTCAATAAAGCTTCGGTGCGCGCTGCACGGTCGGCCATTTCCTTCCGGTCGCTCTCCTTGGCCTCCAGGTCGTGGGCCACCAGCATGCCGGCAAGGGCCAATTGGCGGCTGGCGCGCTGTGCAGAATCGCGCTTGGTCGCAATGGCCATCATCAGGCCATGGGCATCCTTCCAATCCTGCGTTGCAGCAGCGAGTTGGTGGCGTGTGTGCAGCAAGGGCATTACAGTGTGCTGCTCTGGCAGCTCCGTTGCAAGCGCTTCAGCATCACGCAGATGCGCCTGGCCTTCGGCGATGCGGCCAACGCCAGTGGCCCAGGAGGCCATATCAATGGCGATATCGAAGCGGTGCTGGGGCGTGCCATCCTTCTGTATCACGCGCTTGGCCGCAACCAAGTAGGGGAGCGCATCACTGAAGCGGCGCTGTGCCATGAAGGAGCGAGCGACCAAGTGCCGCAGGAGCGCCTGCTCAATGGCGGGCGTCGTTGCGGAATTGACAAGGGCGCGCTCCGCGCTGCGGATGACCTCTTCGTGCCTGCCGGCGCGCAACAGGGCCTCCATGAGGATTCGTTCTGCGCGTGCTATCGCCACGGCATCGTGCGTGGGCAAGCTGATCGCAAGCGCTTGCCGCGCATGCTCCACGGCCTGATCCGGGCGCTCAGCATCGCCATAGGCGAATGAAAGCTCCTGAAGGTCGGCGGCGAGCAGCGCAGGGTCGCTGATGGCCTTCGCGATTTGAACCGAGCGCAGCGTGGCGGAGAGCCGTTCGGGCACCATGCCCAGCCGAAGCTGCGCTGCACGCTGTGCCGCGAGCGCTTCATGGGTCAAGCGCAGGTCTCCATCCATTTCGGCCATGCGCACGGCACTTACAGCATGGGCCAAGGCCGTTGCGGGGTCGTGTGGCAACACACGGTTGGACAGCGTGCACAAAACGCGTGAGCGTTCGCCAGCCGTGGCGTCCGCATCCAGCACGTATCGTAGGCTGTCGGTGGTATTGCTGGCCTTCAATGCGGTCGCCCCCCCCTGAAGGAACAGGATGGCGAGCACTACTGCAGGCAGAAAGCGGGTCGACATGGCGGCCTTGCTACGTTGATGGGGGCCGCATGTTGCATAGCCCCTCGTATGTTCGCCTCATGCGTGTAGCCGTGGAAGTGTGCGTGTCCTCCTTTGCCGAAGCTGAAGCTGCGACCCAAGCAGGCGCTGATTCCGTGGAGGTATGCGCTTGGCTCGCTTGCGGGGGCATTACGCCGAGTTCCGGTTTGGTTGATGCGATCCGGGGCGCTTTGCCTGTGCGGGCGCGGATATTGGTGCGGCCCTCACCGGGCGGTTTCGTTTATGCGCCTGCTGAGTTGCATGCGCTGGTAACGGATGCCGAAGTGTTCGGTGGAGGAGCCTTGGGCCTGGTCACAGGGGCATTAACGGAGAATGGATCCGTGGCTGAGAGCGTACTGCGCGCCGTGCTTCACGCTGCCCCCGAGAGTGAGGTCACCTTCCACCGCGCCATCGATCACGCTAGGGATATACTCCATGCGCTCGAAGCCAGCATCACGCTCGGTCTGCACCGGGTGCTCACCTCGGGCGGTGAAACGCTGGCGTTGGATGGTGCAGCGCGCTTGAAGGCGATGGTGGAGCATGCCGGTGACCGTTGCGTCATCGCAGCTGCTGGTGGCATCAATCCAGCGAACGTGGTTGAATTGGTTGAGCGCACCGGTGTTCGCGAAGTGCATTTCGCAGCGCAACGACCCATGCCCGCCAAGCATCACGGCGCCTCCATGAGTTCGGCGAATGCGGGCGTGAGCTTCGAGACGGAGCCTGATCGCGCGAAGATCGAGGGTGTGCTGAACGCGTTGGTGAAAGCCGGCCTCCGATGAAACGCTGGTTGTGGGTGGCGTGCTGGATCGGGTTTAGGGTTGCGGCCTCAGCGCAGGAGGTCCACATGCCGCTGAACGATGGTTGGAGCTTTTGCCAAGTAGGGAAGAAGGAGTGGCGCAGCGCCGAAGTGCCCGGCGTGGTGCAGACCGATCTGCTGCGCCACCAGCTGATTCCAGACTTCATGCTTGGCAGCAACATCGACAGCGTGCAATGGGTCGAGAATGAGGATTGGATCTACCGCCGCAACCTCTTCGTGGCCGATACCTTGTTGCGCCACCAGCACCTCGACCTTGTGTTCAAGGGCCTCGACACCTTCGCGGAGGTCTATCTCAACGACTCGCTCATCGGCAAGGCCGACAACATGTTCCGCACCTGGGAGTGGGATGTGCGGCGAGCGCTGCGCAAGGGCGACAACGAGTTGAAGGTGATCTTCCGCAGCCCGATCAATGAAGGTGCGAAGCTGCGC
>DAORNP010000062.1:2872-3866 GCA_035441065.1 Flavobacteriales bacterium
CAATTCGGTTGGGACTTCTGTCCGCGCTTGGTGACGAGCGGAATCTGGAAGGAGGTTGAGCTGCGGGGATGGAGCGGGGCGCGCATCGTGCAAGCCGAAGTGCGCTGGATCGATGGGGACGCTCAAGCCATCGTGCTCACCGAAGGCGAGCTTACAGTGGGCAAGGGGTGGCGGTGCGACCTATGGATAGATGGCAAGCGCACCGGAAGAGCATCTCCGCGCGGGGAGGGCAGGGGCTTCGTCAAGCGACTCGATGGTGCGCGCATCCCGGATTGGCAGCCCGTGGGCTTGGGGAAGCCCATCATTCAGCGCTTGGAAGTGCGGTTGAGCAAAGGCCGCAGGATGCTCTCTCATGCCAGTCTTCCGCTGGCACGTGCCGAGCACCACATCCGCACTCAGCAGGACGATCACGGCTATGACTTCACTGCCATTGCTCATCGGCAGCCCTTCTTCGCCAAGGGATGCAATCTGGTGCCGCCCGATTTGGTACCCACGCGATGCACCGATAGCGCATGGGTGGCCCAGGTGAGGCACATGCAGCGCGCGGGCATGAACATGGTACGGGTGTGGGCGGGCGGCATTTATCCACCGGAGGCCTTCTACGATGCGTGCGATACCGCCGGTATCCTCGTCTGGCAGGATTTCATGGTGGCTAACCTGCTGCCGGCGGAAGGCGCGTTCGAGGAGAATGTGGGTGCCGAGGCCGAGGAGCAGGTGGCCTGCATCAGCAAGCACCCCAGCCTGCTGCTCTTCTGCGGCAACAATGAGCTGAATGTGGCCTGGCACAATTGGGGATGGCAGGACCGCTATGGCCTGCACGGTCCTGATTCGGCGCGCGTCATTGAATCGAACTTGCGGCTGTGGACCGAAACGCTGCAGGCCGCCACCCGGGAGCTTGGTTTGGAGCGGTACACCCCCACCTCCCCCCTGAGCAACTGGGGCAACGCCAAGGGCCTCACCGAGGCCATCACCAAGATCCAGGGCCTGCGCTCCG
>DAORNP010000062.1:3876-12728 GCA_035441065.1 Flavobacteriales bacterium
CCTCGTTCAAGAACAACGTGGGCCGCTTCGTGAGCGAGTGGGGCTTTCAGAGCTACCCCGATAGCGCGTTGCTGGCCAGGTACATCCACCCCGACAGCCTCTACATGGGCTCATCGACGGTGAAGCGCTTGCAGCGCAGCTACAAGACCGATAGGCCCATCTGGGAAGCCATCGAGGCCCAGCTCGGTCAGCGGCCAGAAACGCTTGGCGAATTCATCGAAGCGAGCCAATGGGTGCAGGCCAAGGCCTACCGGATGGCCATCGAAGCGCACATGGCCGCTCGTCCGCATTGCATGGGCACCTTGCTTTGGCAGCTCAACGATTGCTGGCCGGGGCCGAGTTGGAGTATCATTGATTACCAGGGTAACCCGAAACCCGCTTACAATGCGGTTAAGGCGGCCTTCGTAAGGCCTTGAGGCTGAGTTGTAATTCTCATCCGCCTAGGCCTTCCAACAAACCCTGTTGACAGGTAGTTCGCGCGCCCGGAGAAGGCAGTTCCAAAAAACTACCTTCGGCCACCAACTTCACGGACCTAAACCCAAGACCATGTCTCGACTTGGACGCCTGCTCAGCGCTGTGCTGGGCTTTTCGCTTCTAGCCTCTGCACCCGCGATCGCTCAAGGCGATTGCCAGAACGAGTTCCAGTACCCTGGGGCGGCCATCATCCCTGATGCAGGTGGGGCGGTAACCGTCATCTCAACCTGCAACTTCGAGTCGGAGTATTCGCAGGTATCGGGCATCGTCAGCGGTGCCACCTACCGCTTCCGTCTTTCAACCGGAGGCTACATCACCGTGCGTGAAGGCGCCCCCGGCGGCCCGGTGGTGGCACAGGGCTATGCCGTAGTGGATGTCCTTGCGGCCAGCACCGCCGACCTGTTCCCGCATTGGAACATCGACGAGACCTGTGCCCAACAGAGCAATTGCGTGGAAACCAGCGTGCAGTTCTTCGGCAATTGCGGGCCAGTGCTGGCCTACGCCACGCTGAACGAGGATTGCGGCGGCGGTTTCTTCATGATCAACGTGGACGTGGTCTCCTTGGGCACCAGCAGCACCGTGAACATCGTTTATGACGTGTTCGGTTTCGTGCAGAGCGTTGATGGCGTTGGCCTCGGCGTCACGGAGATTGGCCCCTTCTTCCCTGGGGAAGAGGTCGCCATCGTTGTAGAGCACGACAGCGACCCCAATTGCAGCATGGATCTGGGCGTCATCGTGGAGAGCGGTGAGTGCCCGGTGTACATCTTCTGCGGAGAGGCCGCGCAGTCCTTCAGTTACTGCTACGCGAACAACGAGACCAAGGTGTGGAACTACACCTCGCTCGGCGGCAGCGGCTCCTTGGTCCTCGACTTCATCGATGGCACCATCGATGCGAGCTTCAACGATGTGCTCACCATCTACGACGGCACGGACGACACCGCGCCCATCCTCTTCCAGCACACCGCTGGCGACGGCTTCAGCCTGGGTGAGGTATTCGTGGTCAGCACATCGGGTTCCCTGCACATGAAGCTCACCACAACCGGTTTCGGCTCGTGCGCCGACGGCCAGTACCAGAGCTGGAACTGGCAGGTGCAATGCCTCAACTGCCAGTTGCCCCAGGCCACCGCCACCAATGTGGACGACTGCTTGAACAACAGCTTCGATGTGGAGGTAAACGTGGGCAGCACGGGCGATGGCTCCACGGTGACCATCGCGTATGCGGTTGACGGAGGCGCTCCGGTATTCCTGCCTGGCGTGGTAGCCGGCATCACGGTGCTGGGACCCTTCACCATCAACCAGAACGTCTCGGTGTTCGTGCAGCACGAGAGCGACCCCGATTGCAACATCGAGCTGGGCGTGATCACCGATAGTGGCGATTGCCCGAACATCATCGTGTGCGGCGCACCACCCTTGGAGGAGACCTATTGCTACGAGCCCAACGACCTCCGGAGCTGGAGCTACCTCTCCTCGGGCGCAGGAACCCTCCGGTTGCGCTTCATCCGCGGCACCATCGAGAGCAACTCCTTTGATGACCTCCGGATCTATGATGGTCCGGATGCCACTGGGACGCTCGTCTTCGAGCACACCAATGCCACGGCATACAATCTTGGGCCCGTGGGCAGCGCGATCAACAACGCCCTCACGACCTACTACGGCGTTGAGATCTACAGCGTGACCGGTAACCTGTACATGGAGATGAGTTCTGATGGGTCGGTGCAATGCGGCGGGCAGTTCCCCACCACCACTTACGACAGTTGGGAGTGGGAAGTGGTGTGCCTGGATTGCGAGATCCCGCAGGGCACTGTGACCGTGGTTGACGATTGCGCCAATGACCAGTTCAGCCTGGATGTGAACGTTACCAGCACCGGTGATGCCACCACGGCCTCGGTGATCTACACCGTGGATGGCGGGGCACCGCAAACGCAGACCGGCCTTCCGTTGGGCGTTACCAATGTGGGTCCCTTCAACTTCGGCGAGATCGTGAACCTCACCCTTGCGCATGAGAGCAACGACCTCTGCAACATCGCGAAGGGCAACTTCACCGATACCGGCACCTGCCCCACGCTGATCGATTGCGGCACGCCTTCCACCGTGAGCTACTGCTATGCGAACAACAACGATGTGCGCTGGTACTACCAGGGCACGGGCACCTTCCCGCTCGGCATCCTGTTCACCGGTGGAACGGTGTTCGCTGGTGACGTGGTGCAGGTATACGATGGCGGCGACATCAATGCTCCGCTGATCTACTCGGGCAACGGTAACGCGACCGACATCACCGGGCTCTTTTTCTTCACCACCAACCCGCAGCATCGTATGACGGTGCGCGTGCTGGCCAATGGCTTCACCGATTGCGCCACCAGTGCGACACAGAATCCCGTGCAGTTCTCGGTCGACTGCCTCGATTGCGTGCCGCCTGCGGCCACCTTCAGCATCGTGCAGGATTGCGCCAACTTCCAGTACTCGGTGGCGGTGAACGTGTCCAGCATGGGCTCGGCCACCACATTGAACATCACCAACACCGGCGGTGCACCACCTGTCACCGCAACTGCTGCTGGCACATGGACCGTGGGCCCCTTCACCAGCGGAACGCCCACGAGCATCACGGCGGCCAACCCGGCCAACAGCCTGTGCAGCGTGTCCTCCGGTACTTTGGTGAATCCGCTCTGCCCAACCTTCCTGTGCGGCTCAGCTCCGCTCACCGAGACCTATTGCTACACCAACAACGAGAACCGTGCTTGGGCATGGGAAGCACCTTCGGCCGGTGCCACGCTCAACCTGGCCTTCGTGCGCGGCACCATCGAGAGCAATACCTGGGACAACCTGCGGATCTACGATGGACCCGATGCCAACGCGCCCTTGCTCTTCCAGCACGGTGCAGGCACCACCAACCTCGGTCCAGCGGGCAGCGCTGTCCTGGGCGTTGGGTTCACGTACGAGACCATCAACGTTACCAGCACGGGCCAGAACCTGTACATGACCCTCACCACGGATGCGTCGGTGGCGTGCATTACTTCCACCACCAACTGGGATCCGTGGGAGTGGAACGTGACCTGCACGGGTTGCGCAGCCCCTGGGGTGAGCTACAACCTGATCGAGGATTGCCTGCACCGCAGCTACACGGCTGAAGTGATCGTGACCTCGCCGCCGAGCAGCCAGGGCATGACCATCGAGAACGTGGTCACGGGCACTTCGCAGAGCGTTAGCAACGTGGGCATCTACACCTTCGGGCCCTACGCGCAGGATACCTTGAGCATCTTCGGGATCACCGACCTGAGCGAGCCTGGATGCACCTACGTGAGCGATTCGCTCACCTTCCCCAGCGATAGCTGCGTGATCGTGAGCTGCGGGTTCGACAACTACGAGTATTGCTACGAGAACAGCGAGGACCGCTGGTACACGTACCGCTCACTGCTGCCCGTGCCCACCACGATCAACTTCCTGCAAGGCCCGATGCTCGCTGGCGATCGCATCGTGGTCTATAACGGAGCCGATGAGACCGCCACGGTGATCTATCAGGGCAACAACGGCGGCAATCTGGCCGGCTTCGCGGTGAACTCCCAGAACGCGAGCAACACCATCACCATGCGGATACAGACCAATGCCGCTGGTTCCTGCGCCGACGGCCTGGTGCCGCTTCCGCTGCGCTGGACCGTGGGTTGCGGTGCCGTGGGCATCGATGAGCAGGGAGCTCAGGGCTTCGCGGTCTACCCGAACCCCACGGACGGTCTGCTCTACATCAGCTTGGGTGCAGTAGCGGGCAATGCACGTGCGCGCGTTATCGACATGAGCGGCCGCATGGTGATTGATGCACCGATCAACTTGCTGCAAGGAGCTGTTGGCACCCTTGATATGAGCGGCCTGCAGAGCGGCCAATACGCCGTGCTGGTGAGCACTGCCGATTGGACCAAGGTGCAGCGCGTGGAGGTGATGCGCTGATCCGTTGAACCATTACTGGATGAAGGCCCTCCGGATTTCCGGGGGGCCTTCCTGCTACATAGAAGGTATTGGTTGGAGCGATGAACATGATCCTAGTCCGCAGGGTCGCCGAAGACGGCAGACCGCTGCGGGGGCTTGGGCAAGGGGCCGCAATCGCGGTGTACCCTGCGGGGGCTAAGGACAAGGAGATGCCCGGCTGTTCATCCTGGACCTGGCTGCTTACATCTTCGAGGAAGAGCTGCGCATCGAGGCGGCTTGAACTACTGTGGCCACGGATCCAAGATCCGCGGCAGCACTACAGATCCGCGTTAGCGGGGGAACTACCGGCGATCGCCAAGCGTGACTGCTCGCGCCACCGTCTCGCGGTGGCCGGATTCATCGTGCTTGGCTTGGCCTTCGTGTTGCAGATCGCCGCGCAGATGGTGGAGTAAAGGGCCACTGATCGCAGATCAGCGGCAGCGGGGGACGACGTGGTCGAACTGCCCAAGCGGCCGGACAGTGAGGCCGTGGGCGTCTATCCCAAGCTCACCGTCAAGGGCCGTCCGGCCAACTTCGGCCCCGAGTGGTTCAAGACCTTCGAGGAAGACCGTGTCCATATCCTGGACCTGGCCGCTTACATCTTCGAGGAAGAGCTGCGCATCGAGGCGGCTTGAACTATTGTGGCCACGGATCCAAGGTCCGGGGCATCACTACAGATCCGCGTTAGCGGGGAACCCAAGATTTGAGAATGTAGTAGAGGAACAGCCAGAGGAAAAAAGCCTCAATGGCAATGGTGAAATAGATGATGCCATCGCCGAAAGCGTAAGCCAAAGCGTATGCTAACGTAAAGGGTATGCAAAGAATCGTCGCAATCAGCCCACTCGCGACAGAGTCGACGAGAAACGCAACGAGCAACCCATAAAGGATTACCAAGGCTAGAGTGAGTATCGCGGCCTTGCGGTGCAATATGAAGTCAAGGCTTTGGTTCTGCCGGCTTGTCAGGGGTTGGCGAGGATATGAACTTCTTCCATGCCATTCCTCTGAAAAAGGTCGCGGCGGATTTGGCTGAGGAAACCGCTTCTTGACTCGGTGGACGCCCCGTTACTTGATCGACATAACCTTCTTGGCTTGCATTAGCGACATACCTCTCCAATCCCTCAATGAACTCCAAGTCTGCGGGAATACCCCTTGGGTCGCTATGCCAATCCTTCGCGCCTGCCTTGTCGTAGTTCATATCATGAGTGCGAGCAAGTGCGTCGACTTCGTCAATAGCAGGCTCCTCGTAGGTGAACCTATTACGCTCAGATCCGGGTACTCCAGCCCACTGGGTTCCAGGCGGGCCCTGCGGCTGAGGCCCCAGTTCGGACGGCCCGCCTGCTCCGTAATAAATGCCGTGGGAAGTAGCCCCACCCGATGGATCAAACACATGGCCGGAGCGATTAAAGCCACCCTTCCCATCGGGAGCGAAGTAGGTGTACTCGATCCCAGGTCCTGCAGGACCAAAGGATTCAGAATACTTCTTGTAGAATTCCTTCGAGGGCATACCATGCACACTGCGCGTCTGGTCGTCATTCATACCTCGGAAGTCTTTAACTGCAACCTTCGCTAACAAAGTGCCGTCAGCCTTGAGGAACACGTAATAGTGAACGTATTCCTTCCCTTCGAGTTCAACGCCGTCAATTACTCTGTTCTCGCTGAACGCATAGGGTGAATTGTAGGCAAACTTGCTCGCCAGCGGATCGATGCTCAGGAACCGTCCAACCCTTGCATCGTGCATTCGATACTCGAATGCATGGCTCGTGCCGTTGGCGCCGTGCATCTCATTATCCTTCTCTTGTCCCTGGAAGCCGTACCGATAGCTGTCACTGCTGTAATTCCTTCCGGGCAGCAGTGATCCGAAGGGTTTATATTCCTGGCTCAACCGTACCATGCACCTAAAGTAAAAGGCCGTCTCGCATGCGCGAGACGGCCCTTCTGCTTGAGAATCCTGATCAGCGGCCCATCACCAGCTTCTGCACGCTGCTGCCGTGGCTGTTCTGAGCGCGCACCAGGTACATGCCATCGCTCAGGCCGATGGTGCGACCACCGATCTCGATGTTCGCGTTGCCCATGGGCTGGAAGATGTTCTGGTAAACCACCGCGCCGCGCAGGTCGGTGATGGTAACCTCCGTGGGCTGCTCGCCCATGCCGTACACCTGCAGGGTGAACTGATCGTTGGAGGGGTTCGGGAAGATGGAGATGAAGTTTTCACTGAGCCATTCCTGCAGCCCTACCGATGCGCTGCCGAACTGGATGTCGTCGATGTACAGGTCGCCGCTGAAGCCGCTGCTGATGTAGCGGAAACGGAAGCGCATGTTGGGGCCGAGCTGCGAGCTCAGCAGGTTGATGGTCTTGAGCTTCCACATTTCCGGTGCTGGCGGCATGATGTCGAAGTTGCCGTTGGTGACCAGGTTGGTTCCGGTGATCTCGCCCTGAGAGGTTGATCCCAAAAGGGTCCATGTCCGCCCGCAATTCGAGCTGAACTCCACCACGAGTTTCTCCGTGATGTTGGCCACCACGTTGGAGTTGGTGCGGTACGCATAGCGGAAGCTCAACTGCGTGATGGGCGCGCCGGTCATGTTGATGTGCGGCGAGACCAGATCATCGTAGTCGCCGATGTTATCCGGACGGATGAGCTCCAAGGGGTCACGGTCACCGCTATTCAGGCGCGCGCAGGCATTGCCCGAGTATCCACCTCCCTCGAAACGCTTCCACTGCGTCATGTTGTTCTCGTAGTTGTAGCCGATCAAGGGGTAGAGGTTCGTGCCCGAGCCGTTCTCAAAATTCTCCATGAAGGCGGTGACCTCTTCGCTCGAGTTGCCTGCATACACGGCGAAGTCATGGGTCTTGGTGTCGGTTCCCTGGGCGTTCGATACGGTGAGGGTCACGCTCTTCCAGCCACGCGTAGTGAACTGCACGATGGGATTGCGCACCGTCGAGGTGGCCGGGTTGCCATCCTGGAAGGTCCATGACCAGGATGTGGGGATCGCGCGCTGGGAATTGTCGATGAAGCGTACGTTCGTGTTGATGCAGGTCGTGGGCGGGAAGGGCACCGCTGGGGCGTTGCTGCCGGGCGAGGTCGAGTACTCGACCTGGGCATAGAAATCGGCGATGGGGGCGCAGAGCTGCTCATGGCCTTCTGCTACGCCGGTGGCGATGAGGTTCTGCTCCGTCCACAGGTTGTCGCGCTGAGCGGCAGGTGAGAGCAATGCGGTGCGTGCGCGCTCACGCTGACCAGGGGTGAACATGATCGAGCAGTAGCTGTACTCCATGTAGTTCTGCACGTTCTCGATGGTGGCCGAGCGCCCGCGCACGACGAGGCTGTCGATGCCGAAGTAGCCGTTGCCGTCCTCTGCATTGAAGCCATAGATGCGCAGGGTGATCGGTCCCTCTTGCACGGAGAAGCCGGTGTTGCTGGGGTTCACGTTCACCAAGCTGCCATCGTATTGCTCATCGAGCGTGAAGAATCCGACGTTTGAGCCTTGCACGCCCACGCCGCTTGCGGTGGTGCTGAGGGGAATGTTGGTGCTGTAGTTGTTCACGCTCGAGCGCACCACGAAGGTGCGGGGGCCGGTTCCATTGCGCATGGCCTTGAAGGTGAGGCCTTGGAAGAGGATCTGCTGCTGTACAGGCGGGGGGATGGTGAATTGGTAGTACTTGCCCGTGTTGGGTGCCTGATCCGGGAGGTTGCCGAATTCGGTCTCGCCGTCGGCTGCACTGCCATCCCAGCCGCTGAAGGCGAAAGCGCCTGCAACCTGGCTATTTGCCGAAACACCAGTGGCACTGAAAGGAGAGAACGGAATGCGCACAGCAAGGCTGTCGAGTGAGTCGGCCACGGTCGGGATCACCGAGAGGTTGTCGATGGCCCCTGACGATGTGGTGACGCCTTCAAAGTCGTAGCGCGTGGGCACAGAGGGGATGATGAATGGAATGTTCCGCCCGTGGTACTTCTTGAAGCTCTGCTTATCGCAATCGCCCCATGGACGATTCGCGTTCAGCGAAGAAGGGCAAGCGCTCCAACCGCGTGTGATCGGGGTGTCGCCTACGCCATCGTCACCGCAATCGGCCTGCATGGCGTTCGGCACCGGGTTCGGGCCAGGCACGCCATTGTTGCTTCCCCATACGTGAGCAAGGTCCAGGTAGTGGCCTACTTCGTGGGTCAGCGCCCGCGAGGTGAACTCTGCACCGGTGAAGGGGATGCCAGCGGCATTGCCCCCGCGCCCCGTGTACTGCTGCAGGATCACGATGCCATCGAGCACGCTCCATCCGCCATAGGTGAAATAGCCGGCAGCGCCGCTGAGGATCTGGCGCACCACATACACGTTCATGTACTTCTCACGAGGCCAGGGGCGCAGTTTGCTGGTGCTCTCGCCGCGCAGGGTCTCGGTGCTCTGGTAGCGTACGATGCCATTGGTGCAATTGCC
>DAORNP010000062.1:12795-13570 GCA_035441065.1 Flavobacteriales bacterium
GTCGGCGTTCAGCTTGGCGAAATCGCGGTTCAGCACGGTCATCGCATCGAAGATCTGTTCGTTGCTGATGTTCTCGACGCCATTCAGGTGAAGGATGTGGAAGACCACCGGAATGGTGTACACCACATCGCGACTGCCTTGGCTGGCGTTGCTTGACAGGAGCTTCCTCATGTCATTCTGGAAGACGTTGTAACGCGATGCGAAATCAGGGTCCTTGGCCATCTCTTCCGCCATGCGGCGGTCGGTATCGCACCAATGGGTGTGCTGGGCCAATGCAGCGGCAGCGGTTAGGAAGAATGCTAGGCTGCTGAGTAAGGTACGTTTCATGGGTACGCTTAGGGTTGAGGTCTTTGGGTGCCTTTGGAAAAGACGCCCGCAAGATAGATGCGGCGCCGATCGGAAAAAGCCGCCGGTCCTTGTTCAATCCATGCCGTCCGTGGACTGGTAATGCGCCTCTCATTCAGCAAAGCCGCTGCTGATTTGGGGTTCCGAAGTTCTTGGTTGACAAGTCGTTGGCTCGGGGCTGTTAAGAACGCCTCATATTTGGTCGGAGGCCTTAGCGGCTGAGGGCGGCAAGGATCACTTCACATGCCCTTTTGACTTCTTCATGACTGATCACGAGCGGGGGCGCTATCCGGAATGCCGTTGGGCAGCTCAAGAACCAGAAGCCCAGCACGCCTTCCCGCAGGCATTGGTGTACCACGCGCTGAACCAGGTCTGCATCAGCCAGGTCCACGGCCAGCATCAGGCCCTTGCCACGCACCTGGCCGATCGA
>DAORNP010000062.1:13603-15165 GCA_035441065.1 Flavobacteriales bacterium
ATGCGCTGGGCATTCTCGGCAAGATCCTCGGTTTCGAGCACTTCCAACCCCGCCAGACCGGAGGCGCAGGGCAGGGGGTGCCCCCCGAAGGTGGTGATGTGCCCAAGCACGGGGTCGTGGGTGAACAAGGCCATGCGGTCCTTCGAGCTCACGAACGCGCCCATGGGCAATCCGCCGCCCAGCGCTTTACCCAATACCAGGATGTCCGGTACCACATTGAAATGCTCGAAGGCGAAGCGCCTGCCGGTGCGTCCGAATCCGGTTTGAACTTCATCGAACACCAGCAAGGCCCCAACTTCATCGCAACGCTGTCGAAGCGCCACCATCCATGCCACGTCAGGCACGCGCACTCCAGCATCGCCTTGGATGGGTTCCACCACCACGCAGGCAACGCGCTCGTCAATCCGGGCCAGATCAACCACCTGGTTAAAGGTGATGTGGTCCACGTCTGGCAGCAGCGGGCGATTCCGGTATTTCTTGGCCTCGTTGTCGGTTAGGCTGAGCGAACCATGCGTGCTGCCGTGATAGCTCTTGCGGCAGCCTATGATCCGGGTGCGGCCCGTGGCACGCTTGGCCAGTTTCATCGATGCCTCGATCGCCTCGGTCCCACTGTTCACGAAATAGACGCAATCCAGGATGGGCGGAAGAAGGCCTGTGAGTCGATCAGCGAAGCGCACCTGCGGTTCCTGGACGAATTCGCCGTACGGGATCACATGCAAGTAGCGGTCGCACTGCTCCTTGATCGCCGCGACCACCTTCGGATGACGATGGCCAACGTTGCAGACGGCCAGACCAGCGACCAGATCGAGATAGCGTTGGCCATCGCGAGCGGTAAGCCAGCAGCCTTCGGCATGCACGATGTCCAGTGCCAAAGGCGATGGACTGGTTTGCGCCAGATGGTCCAGGAAGCCGGCCTTCAATGCATCCATGAGGCCGCGAAGTTCGTTGGCCCGTGCCTAACGGTGACGAGGCGGGTGGCCGCGCTCTTCGCGGATCTCATCGCGACGCTCTTGGAACCGCTTGATCACCTCGCGGTGGAAATCGCGCTCAGCACGGCCCAGTTCCACCATGCGCTTGGCGCCGATGATGCGCTTGCCGTCCGCTTGGAACTTCTTCAGCAGGTCCAATTCCTTTTGCCGATTGGCAATTTCCTTGTCCAGGTGCGCTTGGGCCTCAGCGTCGGTGACGGCATCGCCTTTCTCACGGAGCGCGTGGTCCGAATCGCCTAGTTCGCGGCGCAGGGCATCGGTTTCTTCGTCGAACTTGTTATACACAGGCCAGAATAGCTGCGCCTCTTCAAGGGAGAGCGAGATCTTGCTGGTGAGGTAGGCGGCTTTCTGCGCGCGCAGTTCCTTCTTCTTCTCCGGCGAGAGATGCGGGGGCGGGCCAGGCGGTTGCGCAAGTGCTGCGATAGCCGGAGCGAGCAATCCGACTGCGAGCAGGAGGGTGCGTAGGGTCTTCATTGCAGTTCGGTGATGTAGTCCATGGCGTTGCTCTCCATCAAGTAGTCTGCGAGTTCATCGGCGGTAAGGTCGTGCTGAACGCCGGGGGCCTGATTGCTC
>DAORNP010000062.1:15215-15503 GCA_035441065.1 Flavobacteriales bacterium
CGAATCTTGCCAAGGACGATTCGGGTGCGGTTTCAGGTGCGCTAGGCCGGTTGAACCAGGCCAAAGCGGCCACGAGCAGGGCGGCGGAGCCCCACGCCACCCGAAACGCTGGAGTGCTGGGCAGCAAGTCGCTCCACCAAGAAGCAGCCTTACGCTTGGCAATGGCAGCCTGCACCTGATGCGGGAATTGCTCGAAGAAGCCGTCAGGCGCAGCAAAGGGGTCCACCGTGGGAATGGAGCGGAGCAAGGGTGCTTCGCTCAGCGGATCGGGTTCAGTCCTGTGGTTCA
>DAORNP010000062.1:15569-17059 GCA_035441065.1 Flavobacteriales bacterium
CCTCGATCTTCTTCACGGCGATGTGGTAGCTGCTCTTGAGGGCGCCCACGCTGGTGCCGGTGATTGTGCTGATCTCCTCGTACTTGAGCTCCTCGAAGTACTTCATGTGGAAGACGGCCCGCTGCTTCGGTGGAAGCTCAGCGATGGCCATTTGCAGCTTCTTCTGGATCAGGTCGCCGCTGAAATGCTCGCTGCTGTCCAAGGTGGAGGACAGGCGTTCCACCACGGCGTCGCTGCTCACGAATTGGCGCCGTTGCTTCTTGCGGATGTGGTTGAGCGCTTCGTTGTGCGCGATGCGGTAGAGCCAGCTGTAGAGCTGCGCATCGCCCCTGAAGCTGGGCAGCCCATTCCACGCTTTGATGAAGGTCTCTTGCAGCACATCCGCAGCTTCGTCGTGGTCGGTGACCATGCGCCGGATGAAGGCATAGAGCCTGCGCTGGAATTGACGCACCAGCAGGTTGAAGGCGTAGTGCCTTTTGTCCTCTTGGCGGAAGAGGTCGAGCAGTTCCGCGTCGGACAGTTCGCTCATGGCTGTCCGAAGCAGGACTATTTACGGGCGATGGCGCGTTTCGCGGCCTTCACGATATCCGGTGCATCGAGCCCGTACTTCTTCAGCAGCTGATCAGGGGTGCCGCTTTCTCCGAAGCTGTCGTTCACCGCAACGAATTCCTGAGGAGTAGGGGTGTTCAGCGCAAGCACCTGGGCCACGGCATCGCCCAGGCCACCATGCCGATTGTGCTCTTCGCAGGTTACCACGCAGCTGGTCTTGCTGGCCGAGGCGATCACGGCATCGGCATCCAAGGGCTTGATGGTGTGCATGTTGATGACCTCGGCGCTGATGCCCTCAGCCTTCAATTCATCGGCTGCGCGAAGTGCGTTCCAAACCAAGTGGCCGCAAGCAATCAGGGTCACATCGCTGCCCTGCTCCAGCACTTGGGCCTTCCCGATCTGGAAGGGCATATCGGCAGGAATGAAGACCGGCCATTTCGGACGACCGAAGCGGAGGTACACCGGACCTTCATGTGCAGCAATGGCCAATGTGGCTTGGCGGGTCTGATTGAAATCGGCGGGCACCACCACGGCCATGCCCGGCAGCATGCGCATCAGGCCGATGTCCTCGGCCCCCAGGCGGCTGACCGGAAACACGCCCAGGGTGAGCCCGGCATGGCTGGCGCAGATCTTCACATTCTTGCCCGCGTAGGCGATGCTCTGGCGCACTTGATCGTAAACCCGGCCCGTTGCGAAGTTGGCGAACGTGCCCGCGAAGGGAATCTTGCCGCCGATGGTCATGCCGGCGGCGATGCCCATCATGTTGGCCTCGGCGATGCCCACTTGTACGAAGCGATCGGGGAACTCCTTTTGGAAGGCGTCCATCTTCAATGAGCCGGTGAGGTCGGCGCAAAGGGCCACCACCTTGGGGTTGGTGCGGCCGAGTTCCAGCAAACCGGCACCGAAGCCGCTGCGGGTGTCTTTCTGGTCGAGTACAGGGT
>DAORNP010000062.1:17231-18175 GCA_035441065.1 Flavobacteriales bacterium
CCGTCGAAGTCCCCTACCCACACCAACTCATCCCCTTTCTTGACGAAGATGCTACCGGGGCCGGGTGCTCCGGCTTGCACGTTGAGCACGCCCGCCTTGGGCACCACGATATCGGTGGTCTTGCCTTGCTCAATGCGCACATCGGGAATGTAGGTGCGCGGCAGCGTGAGCACCTCCAGGTCGTAGGTGCCCACGCGGTAGCGCTGCGTGCTGCCCATGTCCTGCGCGGTGAGCGTGGCCAATTCGCCTTTGCGCCTCACGAGGCACGCCACTTGGCTCGCATCCGATGGCCCGGTGCCAATCCTCAAACCCAGATTTCCGGTGCCCGCATCCACAGCGATAACGGTATGCACGCCAGGCCGCACGGACACGTTCTCGCGCACGCTGGGCGGCACGGTATGGGCCACCAAGCGGTAGGTGAAAATCGGGTCGATGCTGAGCGTGTCGGGCACCTTGCGGTCGTTCATGGTGTGCTCCAAGTGGTAACGCACTTGCCCGGTTTTCTGATCGTAGAGCGTAACGGCCACATCGGTCTCGGTGGGCTTGCCGTCTGCGGTCATCAAGCTGATCTGCGCCGTGGTGCTGTTGAGTGCTTGCGTCACCACCACTTGCAGCACATGCTCAAGCAATTCAGGCGTGCTGGCATCGTAGTAGTTGCCAACGCATTGCAAGGAGTAGCGCTCGGTGTCGGTAAGGCCCACGCCGATCACGAAGGGCTTCAGCACGATGCCTTTGGCTTGCAGCGCGCGGCTCACGGCGCATGGATCCTCGTCGCAGGCCTCGATGCCGTCGGTGATGAGGATGATGATGTTGCGCACCGGACGCGCACCCTTGCTCTTGTCGAGTTCCGGGAAATCCTTGGCGGCTTTCTCCAGCGAACGGGCAATGGGCGTGGTGCCCAAGCAGCGCGTGGCCATCAGCTTCTTGCGGATCTCCGGTATGGC
>DAORNP010000062.1:18189-20398 GCA_035441065.1 Flavobacteriales bacterium
GCTGCGAATGGGACCTCCAATCTGGTGTCGTCGCAATCCTGCTTGCCCGGCTGAATGGGCGTCTGGTGGCCGTAGAGCCGAAGAGCGAGTTCCAGGTCAGGCTGGCCTTCGAGGCGTTGCAGCGATTTCAGCAGCAGCTCACGCGCGCTATTGATCTTGGGCTGGTTGCCCCAGAAAGCGTTCATGCTGTTGCTGGCATCGAACACGAAGAGCATGCGCGTGAGCGGCGGCTGCGGCGCGGCTTCCTGCGCGAGCAGGTTGCCAGGTTCCGTGACGAGGATCGCGGCCAGCGCGAATGCACTCAAGAGGAAGAAGCCGGAGAGCGAACGGGTGGCTTTCATGGCCTGGTGAGGGGCCATGTTCATGCCAAGGCGGGTAGAACGGCGGTGTTGCTGCGGGGCGGCGCGCATCAGTAATCGCCCAACGTCTCTTCGAGCTGCTCTAGTGCGCTGGCCAATTGCGCATCGTTCGGGGCAATGCCGTGCCATGCGTGGCTGTTCATCATGAAGTCGACGCCTTGGCCCATCTCGGTGCGCATGAGCACCATCACGGGTTTGCCCTTTCCGGTGCGGGCCTTGGCCTCGTCCATGGAAGCCAGCAGAGCGGCCATGTCGTTGCCGTTGGTCTCCAGCACATCCCAGCCGAAGGCGAGCCATTTCGCTTTCAAGTCGCCCAGGGGCAGCACCGCATCCACGTCTCCATCAATCTGGCGACCATTGTAATCCACGGTGCTGATCAGGTTGTCCACCTTTTTGCCAGCGGCGAAGAGCGCAGCTTCCCAGATCTGGCCTTCTTGTAGTTCACCGTCGCCGTGCAAGCTGTACACGAGGGTGTCATCACCATTGAGCTTCTTGGCGATTGCAGCGCCGATAGCCACGCTCATGCCTTGCCCTAAGGATCCGCTGGCCATGCGTACGCCGGGTAATCCTTCGTGTGTGGTAGGGTGCCCTTGCAAGCGGCTATCGAGTTTGCGGAAGGTTCGGAGTTCATCCACCGGGAAATAGCCGCTGCGTGCCAGTGCGCTGTACCACACCGGGCTGATGTGGCCATTGCTCAGGAAGAAGAGGTCTTGACCGTTGCCGTCCATGCTCCACGCCTTTGGATCATGGTGCAGGATGCTGAAGTAGAGCGCGGTGAAGAAATCGGCGCAGCCGAGGGAGCCGCCAGGGTGCCCGCTCTGGCAGGCATGCACCTGGCGCACGATGTCTCGACGAATCTGTGATGCGATGCGTTCCAGCTCGGCGATTGAGGTGTGGGCGGGTGCGGCCACGGTGGTGGAGGTGGGCATGATGGCGTAGCGCCGCGAAAGTAGCCGGGGCCTTGGGGTACCTCCTCCGTGTGAAGATCTTTTGAAAAATGCGCAGGGCCCTCATGGTCAGCGGCCAGTCAGGCGGAAGCCAATCGGTTCGACACCGACTGTCACAGCTGGGCAACGGATCGTTTCACGGGCTTGTCATTGGTGCATCCGGTGCTCTTGGTTTTGGACCGGTTCGTCAGGGAGCGGAGGCCAGTGGTCTCCGCTTCTGGCATTCCGGGCAGGGCATCTCACCCAGGAGAGCCAGCAGGTCCAAGGGTTTCGCATGCGCACCGGTTCAACGCGACAGCCCCCGCGCTGTTGAGCGCGGGGGCTGCGATAGCTGCTGGGCGGCTTGGCCGCAGCACGTCTTACTTCTGGATCACCAGTCGCTCGTTGTGGATCGTGCTTCCGGCGGTGATGCTCACCATGTACATGCCGTTGGCGAGGGTCCCATCGAGGTCGAGCACGGTGCTGAGGAAGCCATCCTGTGCGGCGATGGTGCGCGTTGCCACGCGCTTGCCGAAGCCGTCATAGATGTCGATGCTCACGGTTTCCACACCCTCCTTCAATCGGCTCATGCTCACGAAGAGCTGATCGCCGCGGTTGGGGTTGGGGTACAGTCCCACGCTACGCTCGGACTGACCGGCTTCGTTCGCATTTCCGCTTTCGAGCGCCATGGCTCCGCTGCACAAGGTGGTGAGCTGGCACACATCGCCGTAGGGGTCGCTGCTGTGGCACCAGGTGGCGCCATTGTCGAAGCTCACGCGCACATCCACCTCGTAGGTCTTGCCGCAGGTGAGTCCCAAGGTGTTGGTCCAGTACTGGCCGGTAGCGCTGGTCTTCACGATGGTGACGTTCTCGGCAGGCAAGCGGAAGCGGAACTGGTAGCGGTTGGCGTTCACCCAGTTGCAG
>DAORNP010000063.1:0-6073 GCA_035441065.1 Flavobacteriales bacterium
GCTCCACGAACCGGATGCGCTCGCCGCCAGCCGCCTCCACGCGCAGCTCCGTGCTGGCGGGATTGGGAGCCACGCGAAGGCGCGACACCTCCCCTTCCTCAACACCGGTGTTGAGCACGGTGATGGACTGGCACTCCGTGTCGGTGTCGCATACACCCGTGAGGGTGAGGCAGACCTGGTACTGGCCAGTTGCAGGGAAGGTGTGCGTGGCCTCGGGACCACTTGAAGAGACCCCGGCGATGTTCCACGTAAGCGCACCGGCGCCGCTGGACGTGCTCGTGAAGTCCCACGTGAGCGGGTCGTTGCCAGGCGCCGCTGTGAACGTGGCCTCCACGGGATAGGTGCAGCAGACGAACTGGCGCGTGAGCGATGGCTGGGTGCCTGGCGCGATCCAGCTGGACATGCTGCTGCCGCTCTGCGCGGTTGAGCTGTGGTTGAAGAGCGCCGGCGTGTACGCCGACCAATCAACCACCACGGATGTGCCGGTGCAGCCACCCATGCCCGTCGCGTCGGTGAGCACGGCATGGATGGCGTTGGAGCCGCCGCCGCTCTTGAAGGACGTGATCAGGAATCCGCCCCCCGCTGCGCGCGCCAGCGATACGGGATACTCACTGCCCGGGCTCCCGTAGAGCCGATTACCCAGCAGTTCGCCATCGGCACTGAAACGCAGCAGCAGCGCATCGTAATTACCCTGCCCACCTGCGATGTTCTGCGCCCGCACCAGCGCCGCGAAGCCGCCGCCAGTGAGGGGGGCCAATCCAATCACATCGAAGGCATTCCCCACCACGCGCGTCCATTGGTGCGTGCCGTCGCCATTGAACTTGCTGATGAAGCCGCGCATGCCCGGGGCGCCCATTCCCAGGCTGTTGCCGCCCATGTAGAGGTCTCCGGTGACGGCGTCCTCCAGCACGCAATAGGCCTCATCTGCGCTGGCGCCATCGAGGCCACGGGCCCAGAGCTCGTTGCCCTGTGCGTCGGTCTTCACCAGGTACGCGCTGGGCGCCGGGCCGCCAACATCATCGCCATAGCCCACCACGGCCATGCCGCCGCCGTCCAGTGCAATTGCCTCGTACGCCCAATCCCAGCCGGTGCTGCCATAGCTCCACGAGCCGGTGATGTTCCCGTCGATGTCCATCTGTTGCAGGAGCATGTCGTAGCTGCCCGCGCCCTCCCGCCTTCCGGCGATGAGCGCTCCGTCGTCGGTGCCACTCATGCTGTGCACGGCATTGGAGCCGCCCGCCACATCGATCAGCCGCTGACCCAATACGTTGCCATCCAGGTCGAGCACATGCACGATGCCGTCGCGCGTGGCGGTGCCGGGCCCCATGGCATAACCGCCCATGAAGATGCGCTCGCCGCTCACCGCGATGCTGCGGCTGTAGATGCCCTCCTCGTTCGCGGCTTCGGCCAATGCCCGCGTCCACAGCACACCACCGGTGCTATCGGTGCGCACCACCACTACGCCGTCGTTCAACTCGCCACCGAACACGAAGCCGCCATCGGACAGCGGCTGTCCGCCGGCCACATTGGTGAGGCCGGGCACGGGGATGGTGATTTCGAACGTGTTCTGCGCGCAGGCAAGGCTGCTGCCAAGCACAATGGAAAACAGGACAGGTATGGCGCGTGTGAGCATGGTCATGAGCGTTGCACGGCCTGTGGCCGAGGGAAGCAAGTATAGCCGCTAGACCCGCATGCGCATGGGGCAGTGGACCACCCCGTGCGCTCCGCCAGCCACGAATCAGTGCACCAACGCCCTGCCGCTCATGATCGCCCCGCTCCCATCGCCGATGGTCCACAGGAGCAAGCCAGCAGGACATGCCACTTGAACGTTGCCATGACCAAGGCGCTCCGTGGCAAGCATCCGCCCTCGCGCATCGAAGAGCGTGAGCGTCTCCCCTCCTTTGGCACCCTGCACGTCAAGGAAGCCTGGCGATGATGAGAGCACACGGTAGCTCGCGCCACTTGCTTGCTCTTCGATACCCACGACCACATTGAAGGTGAGCGTCACAGTGTCGGAGTTACCGCAGGGGTCGTTGTAGGTGTGCGTGACGTAGTAGGTGTCGGAGGTCTCGAAGGTGAAGGTGACGGTGCCCGTGGTGAACGACTGCCCGTTCGTGCAGGTCCACAGGTGCGTGCCCTGCCCGTTGTGGATCAAGGTGATCCAATCGGGACCGACAGAGGCGCCATCGAGCAACGCACTGGTGCCATTGGGCGCATCGAGGTTCCAAGTCAGCGGCTCATCGAGCACCGCAGCGCTGGCGATGCCGCGAAGGATGGCTGCTGTCGCTGCGTCGATGGAGCCATTGAAGCTCGCCCCCACGCAGCTCTCTTGGTAGAGCGTGCAATAGAACACGCAGGCCGCGAGGTAGGTGCCTGCTGGTGAAGGATGGCTGCCATCGGCATCGTAGAGATTGATCTGCGGCTGCGTATCGCGCACCATCTTCCACGCGGCGCCCACCGGCGCGGTGTAGCCATCGTTGGCTTCCGCGAGTGCGATGTAGTTGCTCCGCAAGCCCTGCTGCATGCCGTCGTAGGTGCACATGAAGGGGAAGTTGGCGCAGTTCTGCGCATCGCCGTTCTGGCGGCCCCAGGTCATGTAGAACACCGGATAGGTGCACTCCCAATTCTCTTCGATCAGCTCGGCCAAGGCCGATGCGCCGAGCTCCGTAGTCGTCACCGCCATGGGCAGCGCGCCCAGCTGGCTCTGCTCCTGCAGCACCACGAAATCCCACGGCTGCGAGTTGATCGCCGAGACCGTGGGCGCGTAGGTGGAATGCTGGAAGAGCGTGTAGCCGCCGGGTGCCGAGCTCGCCACAGTCATCGTATCACCCAACGACAGCGCGAGCTGGCGAAGCGTGTTCGGCAGGTCGTTCACACCGGTGTAGCTGTTGCCGATGAAGAGCACGGAAGTTTGCTGGGCCGATGTGCTCAAGGCGAACACCCAGAGCAGTTGCACGAATAGGACGCGAAGCTTCATGGCGATCTAGACGCTCAAAGCTTCATGAATCGTTGCTTGGCCCGGCTTGAACATTCGGGTCTTTGTCACGATTCATGTACCTCGCCGCACCGCATAAATCCATTCATCCTCCAACCTGCCATTCTTGACCAAGGTGCCTGCGAGTTGCGCCTCCAACTTGAAGCCCGCCTTCTCCATCGTTCGTTGCGATGCGATGTTCGTCCCGAAGGTGGTGCCGAAGATCCGCGTTACCTCCGGGAACTCCGTAAAGCCGAGTTGCACCATCTGTTTGATCGCCTCGCTCATGATGCCCTTGCCGCGATGCGTCCTGCCCAGCCAGAAGCCGACCTCCATATTGCGCCGCCAGAGGTCCTGGCGCGGATGAAGGCCGATGGCGCCGCACGCCTCACCATCGATGTCAATGCACCGTCGGAACGGAATGCGCTGCGTGGCTTCCATCAGGAAGGCGCGACCATGCTCATCCGTGTAGGGGTGCGGAAAGGCATCGCTGAGGAAGGCCGCAATGTCCGGATCGTTGGCGTGCTTCACAATCGCAGCAAGGTCTGCTTCCGCGAAATGCCGCAGCTTGAAGGAGGGCAAGGTGACAACCACGCTCAGCGCTGGTGCAAGTACAGCGCAGGCTCCTTCGGGCAGTGCATGGGGCACGGATAAGCGCCCAGCAGCACATCGGCCGGGGCGCCTACCGAATAGGCCGCATCACTATCGAACTTCACCGGTGCGAGATCGAAGCTCCAATCGCCGGCGGCCGTTGGCCGACCTTGAAGGCCCAAGCCCATCGCACCATCAACAACGAGCAGCCGCTCGATCATGGTGGTCTTCACATCCATCGACCACGTGGGCATGTCAGAAGTGGATGCCGCCTTCACAGCTGCTTCGGCGCGATCCTCGGAAAGCAGGGTCATGTCCGTGCGATCGCCCGAGATGCCCTTGTACACCCTGAATTGCAATGTGCCACTTGCATCGGTGGTGTGAGCGCCATCCTCCTTGATCGGACCGGCCAGCACCGAGAGGGCTCCATCATCGCGCTTGCTCAAGTAGAAGCGAACGCCCCAGGCCTCAGCCGTACCCGTCATCTCGGAAACGCTCGTCCGGTCGAAGAAGCCGGTCATGACCACGGGGATCGGCTTCGGCGCGTCGTCGTTACAGCCCTTGCAGGGGTCGGGCTTCAGGAAGTAATAGATCACCGCGCCGCATGCTGCTCCAACGATGAGCGTGGTGTACAGCGCGGCTGCTGAGTAGGTCTTGGAATCGGTTGACATGGCAGGTAGGGTTTGGTCAAGGAAAGCTAAACGAAAGTTCCAGAACAGCGATCCGGATGTCCGGTTAACTTTCCCCTGATGCGCGCGCTTGCCCGGTCGTGGATCGTGGTTCTTGCAACAAGCCTCTCGTTAGCCGGGGGGCGGCTCTGCGCGCAGGACCGCATACGCATGCGCGCTTGTGTGGACAGCTGCTCCAAGGCGATGTCAGCCGGAGCTATCGACCGGGCGAAGGAACAGGTCGAGGAGGCCATGGAGATCGCCCAAGGGCTTAATGACAGCATCGCCATCGCCGAGGTGCTGGTGAAGCAGGGCAACATCCGCATGATGCAGGGCGATTACAACAGCTCCTTGCTTGACCTGCAAAGGGCCCTGAGCATCTACGAGGCCGCGCAACATCTCGATGGAATGGCCACCGTGTTCACTTCCATCGGTTCCATCCATTTCTACGACCGCAACTACGAGCGCGCGCAGCAGTACTACCTCAAGGGCCTCGCCATCCGCGAGCAGCTTGGCAAGACGAGCGACATCGCCACCCTCATCGGCAACCTCGGCTCGGTGATGGAGGAGATGGGACGGCCCGATAGCGCGCTGGCCTATCACCGCAGGCACCTGGCCATGCGCCGTGCGGCTGGCCAGCAGAACTGGCTGCCCATCTGCTACACCAACCTGGGCGTCTGTTTCGACAAGATGGGTCAATCGGACAGCGCGCTGCATTACCTCGAGACCAGTGTGGGCATGTACCCGAAGACTGACCGGCAGAGCCATGCGCTCAGCCATGCCATGACCATGCTCGGCGTGGCACGATTGAATGCCGGGCAGCATCATGCCGCCGTGGAGGAATGCCAGCAAGCATTGACACTCGCCGAAGAACTGGGCGACCTGCCGATGCTGGAACGCGGCTGCTACTGCCTCTACAGGGCATACCTGGCCCTTGGCAACACTTCCAAGGCCCTGTACATGCATCAGCGCTACATCGCGGCGCGCGACAGCATGAGCGGCGAGCAGCGCGCCAAGGAACTGCTGCGTTTGGAGCTTAATTACCATTTCGAGCGGGAGCTCCTCGCAGACAGCCTGAGGCGAGTGGACGAGAAGCGCCAGGCGGAATTCGCCTATCAGCAGCGGCTAACGAAGGAACGCGACCAGAAGCGGTTCTTCCTGTTCGGGGCGATCGGCGTGCTCCTGCTGGCCGGCGGCCTGTGGAGCCGGTTGCGCTACATGCGCCGATCACGGAGCATCATCCAGAAAGAGCGAGACCGGAGTGAGAGCCTCCTGCTCAACATCCTGCCCAAGCCCATCGCCGATGAGCTCAAGGCCAACGGCCGCGCAACCGCGCGCGATGTGGAGGGCGTGTCCATCCTCTTCACCGACTTCCACGATTTCACGCGCATGAGCGAGCGGCTGAGCGCCCATGAGCTCGTGGAGGAGATCGACGCCTGCTTCCGGGCCTTTGATGGCATCACAGCGAAGTACCGGTTGGAGAAGATCAAGACCATCGGCGATGCCTACATGTGCGCAGGCGGCTTGCCCGAGCCGCGCGCTGGCAGCGTGCGCGATACGGTCTTGGCAGCCCTGGATATGCAGGCATGGCTGGAAGACCGTGCTGCCGGGCGCGCTGCCCTCGGGCTGCCTTTCTTCACCATGCGCGCAGGAATCCATACCGGACCGGTGGTGGCCGGCATCGTGGGCGACAGCAAGTTCCAGTACGACATCTGGGGCGATACCGTGAACACCGCAGCGCACATGGAAAGCGCCGGCGCCGTGGGCGAGGTGAACATCAGCGAGGCCACTTTCGAGTTCGTGAAGGACTCGGCCGACCTGGTCTTCTCGCCGCGTGGCA
>DAORNP010000063.1:6107-12132 GCA_035441065.1 Flavobacteriales bacterium
CAAGGGCGAACTCGCTATGTTCTTCGCGCGCCGCAAGGCCATTCAGGCTACGGTCCCAGCGGAAGGGCACTGACCCCGCACTGTTCCGCTCAGAACCACGCGATCAACTTCAGGTTGAACCGGCGCGGCGTGAGGAAATCAGGGATGGAGTACTGCCTACCCGAGACGTCGGTGATCCAGGTGTGGTTGGCGACGTTGTTGATGTTGAGCAGATTGAAGACCTCGGCGGTGAGCCACAGGTCCTTCACATGCCTGCGCCATCCATTGCGGTTCTGCCCCTCGGCGCCCAGGAACTGCTTGCTGAAGCCGATATCAACGCGGCGATAAAGGCTGGTGCGCAGCGTGTCGGCGTAGCGGTTGCTGTTGGGCGGGCCGAAGGGCAGGCCGGTTCCGAAAGCGAGGTTCACGTGCACCTTGGCCGTGGGCCAGCGCGGGAATTCATCCTGGAAGAAGAAGGCCACGTTCACGCGCTGGTCGGTGGGGCGCGGGATGAAGCCCGGCTCCACGCGTGAGCTGTCCACCGCTACGTTATCGCGCGTGTAGCCGGGGAAGATGGTATCGCCCGCCGCGTTGAAGCGCCAATAGAAGAAGTCGTCCTTCACATCCTCGCGCGCGCTCAGGATGCCGATGCTCATCCAGCTGTCGATGCCGTCGATGAATTGCCCGGCGAGCTTCACATCCAGGCCGGTGGCGAAGCCCTTGGCGTTGTTGGTGCCATAGTAGCGGATGCGGATGTTGTCCACCTCGTAGGGGATCAGGTCATCCATGTGCTTGTAGTACGCTTCGGCGGTGAAGCGGAAGGGCCGCTCCCAGATCTCGAACCAGCGATCCATGCCGATGAGGGCGTGGATGCTCTTCTGGGCCCGGATGTTCGCGTTCAGGGTACCGTCGAGCTTACGCACCTCGCGGTAGAAGGGCGGCTGGTAGTAGAGGCCGCCCGCCAACCAGAAGCTGTAGTCGCGGTCAACGACAGAGTCCGGGCGGATCACCTTCTTCCAGCCCGGATGGTACACCAGCCGCACCCGCGGGCTACCCACCACCTGTCCGTTATAGGTCCAGTGTTGCGCACGTGCGCCGGCCACCAGGCTCCACCAACGGTCGGGGTTCTCCCTGTTCTCCCAGCGCCACGTGCTTTGCAGGTAGGCACTGCTGCGCACGCTCTGCATGGCGAGGTCGGCGCGCAAGGTGTTCTGCAGATAAAGGTCATCGCCTGTGTTCAAAGGCACGCTGAAGTCGGCGCTATCGAGCAGGAACCACTCGTTCAGGCGGTCGTTGATGGTCTCCACGCGCGAATCGAGGCCCCATTGCACGTAGCTCTTCGGGCGCTGCAGGTAACCCTTGTGGGCCACAGTGTACACCGACGCATCGAGCTGGTTGCGCGCGTGATCGAGGTAGGTGCCGATGCCCAGGTCGCGCACCACTTCGCCGAACTGATCGCTGCCCAGGTCGCGCTCCAATTCGCCCAAGCGGTACTGGCCTTGAATGGTGAAACGTTCGCTCTCGGCCGTTGAGTAGGCGCTGGCGATGAACTTCAGGAGAAGGTCCTTGCGCGCCTGCACGTTGAGGTTGAGCGCGCCGAAGAGCGTTTCGAACTGCGTGCGTTCCTGCCCGTCGAAGTACACCGTGAAGCGCAGGGCCTGGTTGAAGGGGCCGAACTCCGTTTCGCGGTCATCGGGCACCACATTGTATTGGTTGCGCGAGTAAAGGCCCAGGAAGCCCAGTTCCACCTTGTCGGTGAGGTCGTAGGTCCAATAGGTCTGCGCGTCGGTGTACACCGGCCGGTAATCGCCCTTCACATCGCCGCCACCGAGCAGCAGTTGATTGGTGCGGTAACGGATCCCCGTCACATGCCTCAGGCGCATGTTGAACATGGCGTCCTCCACATGCAGCGCGCCGCCCAGCAAGCTGGCCATGGCGCTGCCCGCGAATTCGCGCGGTCGCCGGTACTTGATGTCGAGCACGCTGCTCATCTTATCGCCATAGCGTGCCTCGAAGCCGCCCGCGCTGAAAGTGATGCGCTCGATCATGTCGGGGTTCGGGAAGCTGAGGCCCTCTTGCTGCCCGGCGCGCACCAGGAAAGGCCGGTACACTTCAATGTCGTTCACATACACCAGGTTCTCATCGAAATTGCCGCCGCGCACGCTGTAGCCACTGCTCAGTTCATTGCGCATCACCACGCCCAGTTGCCCGCCCAGCAGCGCCTCCACGCCACCCAGCGGCGACGGATTGAACCGCGCGAGCTTCGGGTTGATGCGGTCCACGCCCTGCTCGCGGTCCACGCGCGTGCCTTCCACGTCGATGGCTTTCAGGGTGATGAAGCGAAGTCGCGCATTCACGATACGCACCTCTCCGGGATCCAGGATCACCTCCTCCACATACGGCTGTGCCCCGCTGAAGCTGAACATGAGTTTCACGGCCCGACCCGCAGGCACTTCCAGGATGTACTCACCCTGTTCGTTGCAGGCAGTGCCCTTGGTTGTGCCCACGATCGTCACGTTGGCATTGGGCAGCGTGGCGCCGGTCTCGTCGCGCACGGTGCCGCGCAGGGTGGCCGTGGCTTGCGCGAACAGGCTCTGGATCGAAAGCAAAAGGAATAACGAGAGGAATACGCGCATCGAGGGCAGGTGCCGATTGAAGGGCGGCAAAGTAACGGGCGCGGTTCGGGTACAGTATGCGGCACGGCCTGCGATGGTTTCCTCTGCCGCCCCACGCCGTCGCAATAGCCCATGCAATCAAAGCATCGCCACCGGCAACCCGAACACCGACATGGGCCGCGACGGCGACCCCAGCCTTTCACCGAACCCCAACCTGAACGTGGGCCGCGATGCCTACGCACTGAGTTTGGGCTACTACGGCGACGCTGACTACAAAGGCATCGGCGCCGCCTGGAACGACGACCAGCCCGCCAGCATCGCGCAGCGGCCATTCGCGCCCATGGGCATGCCGGGCATCGGCAGCACCTTGGCCACGCAGCATAAGCCGCTCTACAACGGCAACATCGCGCACACGGTGAACACCTTGCAGCCCTTCGGCTTGTGGAACAGCGGCAATGGCGGCCAGGGCCAAGTGCTGGCGCAGGTGTACCGCTACGACCAACTCAACCGGTTGAAGAAGGCGCGTGGTGTTGAAGGACTCACGAGCACCAACACCTGGGATGCGGTGACGGATGCCGCCACCAACAAGTACCGTAGCCAATACGAGTACGATGCCAACGGGAACATCGTGAGCGCACACCGCTACGACCACGACGAGAACCACTACGACGAGTTCAGCTACAAGTATGAGAAGCGCGGCGGGCGCGTGGTGCGCAACCGGCTGTATGAGTTGTATGACGATGCGGATGCCGGCAATGCGTACGTGAACGAACCCAACGGCGCCAAGGACATCGGCTATACGCCCACGATCACTGACCCCATGGACCCCGCATACTTCGACGAGGAGAATCCGGACATCAACGACGATTACAACTACGGCTATGACGCCCTGGGCAACCTGGTGCGCGACGATCGCGAGGATATCGAGGTCATCCACTGGACCGTTGCGGGCAAGGTCGATTCCATCCAACGGCCGGGCGCGAGCAGCCGGTCACCCCTGAAGTTCCGCTATGGCGCCAGCGGCCAGCGCGTGAGCAAGCAGGTGGGCGATTATTTCTGCACCGATGCGGGCGCCTACCGCGAGCACTACATTCGCGATGCGCAAGGGAACATCATGGCCACCTACCGCTACACGCTCATACCTGTGCCCAACACCACGCCACAGGAGTATGATGCCAGCCTGAAGCTGAACGAACGGCCGCTGTACGGCTCTTCGCGGCTGGGTTCCTTGCGCAAGGAATTGGAGCTCCATAGCGAACCCTTCGATCCCGAGGACGCGAACCCCGTGCAAGCCATCGACCTCAACTACGAAATCACGGACCACTTGGGGAACGTGTGCGCTGTCGTGACTGGCAGGTTGCTCGATGGCAACCTTAGTGGTACGCCGAAGCAGGCGGAGCTGCTGAGCGCGCAGGGGTATGAACCCTTCGGGTCACTGCTGCCCGGAAGGAACTACAGTAGCGACGCGTACCGGTTCGGGTTCGGTGGAATGCCTAAGGATGATGAGGTTCACGGGGCAACTGGCACGAGCTACGACTTCGGGGCGAGGCTCTATGACCCGAGGGTGGGAAGGTGGTTGAGCTTGGATCCGTTGGCTGAAAAATTCCCCAGCATCTCTCCATATGCTTATGTAGGAAATATGCCAATCTGGGCCAAAGATCCTGATGGACGAGATATTGTTGTCCTTTCAGCCCAGAATAATGTTGCTGGCTTAGGGCATGCTGCCGTGTTGATTGGTAACGATGAAACAGGCTGGCGCCTCTACTCGAAAAATGGTACTTATGGTTCGTCCGGGGCATCTGGAAAGTCAAACAAAAACCCTGAGTCCGGAATCTACTTTAAGAGCTTGCGAGAATTTGCTGATAGCGAGTCAAATCTGAACTACGTTACGGGTGAGGACACTTACACGAGTGCGTTCAGAATTACAACTTCGGCTGAAATCGATGCTAAGATGGAAGCTGCCGCTCAAGAGCAAGTAAGCTCTTGGTATGATGTATCAGGGCTTGTCAGTGGTAGTTGCATCGATGTTTGTTCGGATGCTTTATCTGCGGGCGGATTGGATCCCGGCTATGAAACAGAGACGATTTATAGCTATGACGGACCATACGAAGCCCGCAGCTTAAGTATGGTTCCAAATAAACGATACGAGAAAATTGTTGCGAATAATCCTGGTAAGGACGTAACCAAGGATATCAGATCGTCACACGCTGCAAGAGAAAGAACTCAAGCAGGTCAAGATTTTCTGCGAAAAGTCGCAGAACAGGATGCGCCAACAGATGGGGATATACGATAAGCGATCCACATTAATGGTGTCAATACTAAATCTGCTCTTCTTTTTAACTTCATGCTATACTCAAGAAGGGCATCGTGGTATTAGTGAAGATGTTCAGGAATCCAAAAAGCGGAATGTGTTCATTTCTGAATGTATGGTCTCTCCAAATCCTTTTATAATTAATGACTCTCTTAGGATTACTGTAAGAAATGGCTGGTTAGAAAATAAATGGGCTTATGGTTCCACCATTGATGAGACCATCATCATTAGTGAATATCAGCTAATTATAGAGGTGGATGAAGATGATCTAACCGGCTACTATTGGACATGGATGATTGGCGATAGCCCCTTAGCATATTTTCGCCCTTGTGGAAAAGGTTGTTTGGTGTCTGACTTAAAGTCGATGCCTAATTCATTCGTGAGCTGGCCAGTTCAAAAGGGTCGAGAGTTACATCCTGTATTGGACAAGATTATTATAGGTCAATTTGATGTGATTATTGGTTCAGATCATTAAGAGTGAAGGTCTGGGTCGAGCGTAGGGTAACGTACCAGAACGTCCCCCCTCGCTAGCGCGGATATAGCTGGTTCGGATCTGCGATCCGGACCGTCCTTGTTCACGTCGGGAAGTACGGGCAGACGCACGCCTTGTTAGCGCGGTGATCGAGCGGAAGCTGGAAACGCTTTAAGCCAACGCAGGGTGTCCGCTAGCGCGGCCCCTTGACAAGACCTCCGCAGCGGTCTGCCGTTTTCGGCGACCCTGCGGCATCGGAGATGGATACCGCTACGAGCGCGGCACCATGGTTTACCGTATCCATGATCCTCTGGCTTTCACCGGAGACATGTCAATGTCCCATACCATCGGATCTCCATCGCCTTAGCTTTACCGTACGAAACACAACGCCATGAGCACCATCGACCTACAGACCGAGATCGTGCAAATGATCAAGGACGAAAGCGACACCAGTATCCTGGAAGCGATCCGCACGCTGCTCTACAAGGTTCGTCAAGGGCACGTGGACGCCGACTTCACCGCAGAGGACATCGCAGAATTGGACCGACGCCGTGCCGAGTACCTGCGCGGTGAAGGGTCCTCATACACCACCGAAGAATCCTTGCAACGGCTGCGCTTCGGGAAGCGATGACCAAGCGCTACGAGGTG
>DAORNP010000063.1:12290-18845 GCA_035441065.1 Flavobacteriales bacterium
CCGTTCCGTGTAGTGTTCGAGGTGCGGGAAACCAAGGTGATCGTTTACCAAGTGCGCCACACCAGCCGCAAGCCCAGCAAGAAGTTCGGGCCGTAACACGGAAGAGAATGCGGCCTTGTTGCGCGGCTCTGCCATACGGCAGACCGCGCGTCGTTACGCTGCCCCGTAGCTGAAGCTCTGGCGCTGCAGTAGCCCTGTCAGGCCGTAGCCTGGTCGGCGCATTCCGAGCGTAGTATGCTCCACTATCCTTTGGCCATGGAGCCGTGGCCCGCGCACAACCAAAGTGGTGGGCGCTGCTGACCACCCACGCTCCCGCCAATGTTCCTGAGCCTCCGCAGGGTGACCGCGATGGCGCCCCTTGCCCAAGCACCCGCAGCGCCTTACGCACAGGCACGCCGACCGCCTGTCCCGCGCGGATCGTGGACGCCCGCCGCACGCGCTACCTGTAAGCCCGGATGCGGGCTGCCCACGTTGCACCGATCAACCAGGACGTGCCAGGCAAACTGGGACGCCACCTGAGCTTGAGCCACGGCTACCTTCGCCGCCCCGCGCCCAAATGCATGAAATACGGCGCACGCGATGAGCACCACCGTACAGAACCCCGACACCGCCCCCGCTGGCGTCGATACCGCGAAGAAACTCGGACTGCTGCCCGAGGAGTACGACAAGATCAAGGAGATACTGGGCCGTACGCCCAACTTCACGGAGCTCAGCATCTACAGCGCCATGTGGAGCGAGCACTGCTCGTACAAGAACTCCATCAAGCAGCTGAAGACCCTGCCGCGCAGCGGTCCGAAACTGCTGGCCGAAGCCGGACAGGAGAACGCTGGCCTGGTGGACATCGGCGACGGTTGGGCCTGCGCTTTCAAGATCGAGAGCCACAACCACCCGAGCGCCATCGAGCCCTACCAAGGAGCGGCCACCGGCGTGGGCGGGATCAACCGCGACATCTTCACCATGGGCGCGCGCCCCATCGCGCAGCTCAACAGCTTGCGTTTCGGCGACATCAGCAAGGAAGCGAGCAGCCGTTGGCACATGCGCGGCGTGGTGAAGGGCATCGGCGATTACGGCAACGCGTTCGGAGTGCCGGTGCTCGGCGGCGAGGTGTACTTCGACCCCTGCTACACCACCAACCCGCTGGTGAACGCCATGAGCGTGGGCATCGTGCGCACCGACAAGGTGATCAGCGCCACCAGCCACGGCAAGGGGAACCCGGTCTTCATCGTAGGCTCTTCCACCGGCAAGGATGGTATCCACGGCGCCAGCTTCGCCAGCAAGGACATCACCGAGACCAGCATGGACGACTTGCCCGCCGTGCAGGTGGGCGACCCCTTCATGGAGAAGCTGCTGCTCGAAGCCTCGCTCGAACTGGCGCAGACCGATGCGATCATCGGCATGCAGGACATGGGCGCGGCGGGCATTACGTGCAGCACCAGCGAGATGAGCGCGAAAGGCGAAGCGGGCATGGACATCCACTTGGATCGCGTGCCCACCCGGCAGGAAGGCATGCGCGCGTGGGAGATCCTCCTCAGTGAGAGCCAGGAGCGCATGCTCGTGGTGGTGAAGAAGGGCCGCGAGGCTGAAGTGAAAGCCATCTTCGACAAGTGGGACCTCAACTGCGTGGAGATCGGCACTGTGTCCGATGGCGGCCAGATCCGCTACTACATGCACGGCGAGTTGATCGCCGAAGTGCCTGCCGAGAGCCTGGTGCTCGGCGGTGGTGCACCGGTGTACACGCGCGAGACGAAAGAGCCCGCGTACATCAAGGAGAACAAAGCCTTCAAGCTGGACGACGTGGATGAGCCCGCCGACCTGCGCGCCGTTGCTTACGACCTGCTTGCCAGCCCGAACATCGCGAGCAAGCGCTGGGTGAGCGAGCAGTACGACACCATGGTGCGCACCAACAACATGAGCACCAACGCGCCCAGCGATGCGGGCCTGGTGCTCGTGCGCGAAACGGGCAAAGGTCTCGCCGTCACCGTGGATTGCAACGGCCGCTACGTGCATGCCGATCCGTACACCGGCGCCATGATCGCCGTGAGTGAAGCTGCGCGCAACATCGCCTGCACCGGCGGCGAGCCCTGCGGCGTCACCAACTGCCTCAACTTCGGCAACCCTTACGACCCCGAGGTGTACTGGCAGTTCGCGGAGGTGATCAGGGGCATGGGCGATGCGTGCCGCGCCTTCGAGACGCCCGTGACCGGCGGCAACGTGAGCTTCTACAACCACACCGTCACCGAGAAGAAGAACATCCCCGTCTTCCCCACGCCCACGATCGGCATGGTGGGCATCGTGCCCGATGTGAGCAAGCGCATGAGCCTCGACTTCAAGTCGAAAGGCGACCTGATCTTCCTGCTCGGCAAGGTGGTGGACGACATCAACAGCAGCGAGTACCTCACGCGCATCCACGGCATCGAGCGCTCCCCTGCTCCCTACTTCGACCTCGAAGAAGAGAAGCGCCTGCACACCATGCTGCTCATGCTCATTCGCAAGGGTCTCATCAACGCCGCGCACGATGTGAGCGATGGCGGGATCTGGACCACCTTGGTGGAAATGGCGTTGCCGCGAGGCCTCGGCTTCGATGTGGTCACCGATAGCGAAGTGCGCGAGGACAGCTTCCTCTTCGGCGAAGCGCAAGGCCGGGCCATCGTCACCGTGGACCAGGACAACGCAGACGACTTCCTCGACCTGATGGCTCAGAGCCGCGTGCCCAGCGTGCTGCTCGGCCACGTCACCCAGGGCAAGCTCATGGTCGATGATGCTTCATTCGGCACCATAGCGGATGCGCGCAAGACATACGAGGAAGCGATTCCGCGCATCATGCGCGAACCTTGACCGAGGTTGGATGTTTGCTGTTCACCGCGGACTGCGCAGCACGAAGCGGTCTACAAGACCGGCATACAACACTCCTAGGCTCACCACATGCCCCAACCACCCTTCTCCGGCACCCTCCCCGAAATCGGCTCCAAAGCCCCGCAGCTTCGTTATGTCAAGACCGACAGGAGCGAAGGCGCGTTATCCGACCATCTTGGCCATGTTGTTGTCCTGCTCATGTTCCCCAGTGTTGACACGAGCACGTGTGCCTTAGAGACGCGCACCTTCAACCAACTCGCCACCGGCTTGGGCGCCAAGGTATTGGCCGTAACAGCCGATCTTCATTTCGCACTGAAGCGGTTCTGCACTGCCGAAGGCATCGAGAACGTTGAAGCCGGAAGCGATTTCCGCTACCGTGACGCAGATGCATGGGGAACGCGCATCGCCGAAGGCGGCATGAACGGGGTGCTGGGCCGAGTCACCTTCGTGATCGACCAGAAAGGCGTGGTGCGCTATTGCGAAGTGGCGCCGGAGCTGGGCAACGAGCCGGACTACGATGCCGCGCTCAATGCGGCGAAGGCGTTGCTCTGATCACGCCGTTGCGCTGCGCTCGACCTTGCGCATGACCACAGCGAAGAACAGCGCGAGCACTGAGCTGCCAATGACCCACTGCGGCCATTGCCCTTCCGGAAGTCGCATTTGGCTGAACCACGATATGACCGTATCGGCGTAGGGAAGCGTCGGCGTTGCGGAGTTACCCGATGTCGTGAGCGCGGCGGCGATGATGAGCACCGTTCCGCCCGCGATGCCCGCCCAACCCCATTTGCCGATCAGCGGCGGAACCACGGTAGGCTCAGCGATGCGCGTCACAGCCACTCGCGCCATGACACGGTCTGTGAGGTCGCGCTCGGGTCGTGCATGACCAGCCGCTTGGAACAGTTTCCGGAGGTCGTTGTCGTTCATCTCAGGCATCGTTCAAAAGTAACGTGCGCGCTTCGGGCCCCAGCTGACGCTCCAGGATCTCAGCCAGCTTCTTGCGGCCGCGATGGAGCTTCACCTTCACATTCGACGCCCCCAGCCCAGTAACGGTTACGATCTCCTCCACGCTCATCTCCTCCAGGTAGTAGAAGCTCAGGATCGATGCGTCGTCCGCGGGAAGCTGAGCCAAAGCTGCATCAAGGGTCCGCTTCAAATCGCTGTGGTTCTTCACCATCCCTTCATCCGTTGCGGGGTGCTGCTGCAAGTCGTCCACGGATCCGCCATCGGTGCGTCTACGCCGGCTATGGCTGATGGCCGTGCGGTAGGCGATGCTGAAGAGCCACGTGCTGAACTTCGATGATCCCGTGAATCCGCGCAGGTGCTGGTACGCCTTCACGAAGCTGTCCTGCGTGGCCTCTTCGGCATCCTCGGCATTGCGCAGCACACGGTGGCACGCGGTGTAGACCATGTGCTGATACTGGTGCACGAGCTCGCCATAGGCTCGGCTGTCGCCATCCAGTATGCGCGCGATGAGGGGTGCGTGGTCCACTTGCAGCAATGTGACGAACCGGGAGTCCGGCTTGGTTACAAATGCAGCATGTATTCCTTGAGCGACCAAGATGCTTAGGACGAACGGAGCGTGTTCCGCGTCGAGCGGGAATCCAAGTGTTCACGGCCTGGTTGTAACCGGCTTCGTTCGGCCCGCGTCCGATGAGCAACAACAACAGGTCGGCCCTCAATCAAACAACCACCAACCGCATCATGGAATTCCTCATCCCACTCCTTGCCGTCGGCGCACCGTTCGCAACAGCTTTCGGCATCGTATACATCGTGTACACCACGCGCCATCGTGAGCGCATGAACATGATTGACAAGGGCATGGACCCGCAGATCGCCAAGCCTGCGCCAGATGGTCGCCGTGCCATGCGCAACGGCTTGTTCATGGTCGGTATCGGCCTTGGTCTTCTCGCTGGTTGGATCATTCAGCACGCCTTGCTCGGTTCTGAGAGCGAGAATCCATTGCCCTTCTTCATCGGCGTAGCCATCTGCGGCGGGGCATCACTCATGGCCTACTACCAATTCTATGGCCGCAAGCACGAGGGGTAAACGTCAACGCGGCATTTTGAGAAGGGCTGGCCTTTGGCCGGCCCTTCTACTTTGGCGCCCGATTTCACTGAAGCATGGGCAAGAAGCTGCGCAACCTCATCAAGCTCTTTGGTGCCTTTTGTTTCTGGGTTGTCGTGATTACCGCATCCTGGGCAGCGCTGCTTGGCCTCGCGAATCCGCCAGTGACCTTCACCATGATCCAGCAACGCATCGAGCAAGGCGCTATTCAGCGGTCGAGCAAGAGCCTCGAGGAAATCGCACGCCCCCTTCCGCTCGCCATCATCGCCAGTGAGGACCAGCGCTTCATGACGCACAAAGGCTTCTCAACCGAGCAGGTCAAGCGGTCGCTTGGCATGAAGGAGCCGGGGTTCTCCGTTCTGGAATTCATACAGTCCGTTGCGAAGAAGGATCCCGGCAGAACCACTAAGCGCGGCAAGCGCGTGAAAGGGGCAAGCACGATCAGTCAGCAAACGGCGAAGAATGCCTTCTTATGGCCGGGGCGCAGCATGTTGCGCAAGGGGCTGGAAGCGTGGTTCACTGTGCTCATCGAAACGCTCTGGACCAAGCGGAGGATTCTCGAGGTGTACTTGAATGTGGCCGAAATGGGGAAAGGCGTCTTCGGCGCTGAAGCCGCTGCCCGTCAATGCTTCGGCAAGAGTGCTTCGAGACTGATCGCATCTGAAGCAGCCATCATCGCCTCAACCCTCCCTGCGCCACGACGATTCAGCTGCACCTCTCCATCTGGCTATCTGCGCGGCCGGCAGCAATGGATACTACGGCAGATGAGCAACGTTGGTGATGTGCTCGACCCGGAAGTGCTTGCGAAACGCAAAGCCAAGCTCGAAGCCGAAGAACGACGAGAGGCCGAACGAAGGGCGAAACGGCGCAAATGAAACCTTAAGGCTTGTAGTCGCCTTGCAGCTCCACCGCTGTCGGGTAAGCGAAGGAGAATCCTTCTTCGTGGAACCGACGGAGGATCGCCAGGTTCATGCGGGAATGCGCCTCGAAGATGTCCTCGCCCTTCCTGATGAAGTAGACGAAGAGCAGATTGAGCGAGTACTCCTTGTAGGTGTTGAAGGAGACAATGTGATTCTCCTCAACGATGTCCTTGTTGGCCATGACGATCTCGTGGAGCACCTCCAAGGCACGCTCCATCTTGGCGGGCGGTGTTTCGTACACGAGACCCAACTCGAGCAGGACGCGGCGCGAAGGCTCATCTGTGACGTTCTCCAAGGTGCTCTCCGTAAACTTCTTGTTCGGAATCACCACGATGGGCCCAGCCAGCGATTGAATGCGGGTGCTGCGGATACCGATCTCCTGCACGAAGCCATCGAAGCCATCAACACGCACACGGTCGCCTAGCTTGAAGGGCCTGTCCGCATAGATGGTGATGCCGCCGAACACATTGGCTACAGTCTCCTGCGCCGCGAGTGCGATTGCAAGGCCGCCAATTCCAATGCCCGCCAGAAGGGCGCCCACATCATATCCGGCATTGTTCAAGGCCACCACGATGCCCAGTCCCCATACAAGGACCTTCAACACGGTGCGCACTCCAGGCAGCGCGCGCGTGAACTGGCCATGCTCCCTCGATCGACCATGCACGACTTCATCCACAATGGCGATCAGGACCCTGGCCACGATCCAGGCAACCGAGAG
>DAORNP010000063.1:18901-20291 GCA_035441065.1 Flavobacteriales bacterium
GAGCGCCAGCCACGAATCCCAGGACCGTGATGAGCACCACGACCGGACTCCGCAGTTGATCCACCAAGACATCATCGAGCCGTGTCACCGTCCGCTTGGCAATGGGCCGCAGCACTGCACCAGCCAGGCGATACACCATTTGACCGATCAACCAGCCTCCACCCGCAAAGGCAGCGGCAAGCAACCAGTCGTTCAACCTGTTTCCGGCAATGGTGGCATGAAGCGGCTCTATGGGCATATCGCTTTCTTTGGCAAGTGGCCAAATCTATCCACCAGATGGAGCTTGAATCAGGAGGCGTGCTTGTGACCGGTGCAGGCAGCGGTATAGGCTTGGGGATTGTGCGAGCATTGCTCAATGAGCATCGATGCGCGGTGTGGGCCCTTGCTCGGAACGGCGGTCAGCGATTAGCCAAAGTATCAACTAGCCACCCCAATCGCTTGCGTGTCCTCGACCATGATCTGAATGACCCGGACTCAATCCATTCCATTACAGAGGCCATTGGCAGCAATCGCTTGATCGGATTGGTGCATAACGCCGCCATGCTGGGCAAACAGGATTTCGGGACCTACTCGCGAGAGGGCCTCGCTCAGTTGTTCCACATCAATACGGTTGTGCCCTTGTTGCTCACACAGGCCCTTGCATCGCGCTTGGAAGGAGAACCGGCTGGCCATGTGGTTCACATAAGCAGCATGGGGGGATTCCAAGACAGCATGAAGTTCCCAGGCTTGGCAGCGTACAGCAGCAGCAAAGCAGCATTGGCTTGTCTCGCCCAATGCCTCGCTGAAGAATTCAAGGATCGCGGGATTCGTTCGAATTGCTTGGCGATAGGAGCCGTGGACACCGCCATGCTTCGAGCGGCTTTTCCTGGATACAAGGCACCGGTGACAGCTGAATCCATGGGTGAATTCATCGCCCGGTTCACCCTTAACGGCCATAAGCTCTTCAATGGCAAGGTGTTGCCCGTTTCGGCGAGCACGCCTTGATGCATTCTCAAGATTTTTTTCACCTACAGATTGCACATGATGAAAAGAACCCTACTTTTGCGGCCGCTTTCGGCAGGACGTTCTTTTAAGGCTGGGTAGTGAAGCAAGGGTTGAAGGAAAATTTTCCACAAGTCTTGCAGGTGTGATGAAGCCCACTACATTTGCAGCCCCTCACGCGGAACGTCGCTGAGGAAGTCGCACGAGCGACACATGAACAAGACTGGTAAAGGGCTGATGCCCAGAACCATACAAGTTCTTTGACAGATTGTCTATTCTGAGAACAGCAGGTGTCCTTGTGTTCTGTAAGGAACAACATGAGAGACCTCGTCAACGAACCAGATCAAACACACATTTACAATGGAGAGTTTGATCCTGGCTCAGGATGAACGCTAGCGGCAGGCTTAAC
>DAORNP010000064.1:0-1349 GCA_035441065.1 Flavobacteriales bacterium
GTGGTTAATGGTTGCGCGTCAAAGGTCCGACTGTGAAGGGTTCCCCATCGTGATGTACATCACCGACTAGGGTTGGCAGGTCGATGCCTCAGCCCCCACCAGCGGCTCACTTGGACTCATATAGGGGATGCCCAGGCCGAGGCCGCGCAGCACCAGCAGCACCGCGACGATGCCCACCATCACCGGCGAGGCTCTGCGCAATGCCGCCCTCGCGCTGGATCCCAGCAGTCCGCTGCCCATGCGCAGGGTGATGAGCATGGGCCAAGTGCCCAATCCGAAGAGTGCCATGTACAGCGCGCCATCCAGAGCATTGCCCATCACTGCAGAACCGATGGCCGCTGCATAGACTAGCCCGCACGGAAGCAAACCGTTCAGGATTCCTGTAAGCAGGAGCGCTTCAGGTGCGGTGCGTTTCAGATTGCGCGCGAGCCCCGACCTCAAGCGACCGATGAACAGGGCACCGCGGGAGGCGGGCAACCAGCGCTCCAAGAGCCCGGGCACCACGATGCTCATCAGCAGCACGGTGCCCGCGACGATGGATGCGGCCTGCTGAAGGCCCGCGAGCCGCAAGCCATGGCCGAATGCGCCGAAGGCCGCTCCGATGAGGGTGTAGGTGGTGATGCGACCCGTATTCAGGAGCACGGTGCTCGTTAGCCTTGATCGCCAATCGTTGCGCGGCGAAGGCACGGCCAACGCGATGGGGCCACACATCCCCAAGCAGTGCGCGCTCCCGGCCACGCCCAGGATCAGAGCCGTGCCCAGCAATGCGTTCATGGCGCCACCAGCTTCTCTGCGGTGTGATAGGTGATCCCGTCAACCTGCCACTCCAAGGAGGCATCATAACGCCCTGGCCACAGATCGAGCGCCTCGGTGACGAACGCACCATCGCCTTCGGCCGCAATGTCCACATCACGATCGGCTCGGGCGTCGTTGGGCCGAAGCAACTTCAGCCTGCCGGTAATGGCTTTGCCCATCATCTCCGCAGGGAACTGAAGCCGCACCCGATCATCCGCGATCAAGATGCTCACAGGTGCGCTCAAGGCCTTGGTCCGGTTCTTAGCGTCGATGCGCTCCTGGTAGCGGAGCTCTTCGGCGTAGTAGTTCTCGGTCACGAGCGTCTCGGTCCGGCGTGCGCTGGCTATCCCGAAAGCAGCCATCATCGCGGCGAAGGCGATGAGGCTGATGGCGAGTCCTTTTCCCCAGTTCATGTTCTTGGGTTTAGCGTTCTGCATTCTTCATTCTTCATTACCTCCACTGGCAGGTGATCTCGGTCAATGCAGTGCATCTACGTTTCTGTGCCATGATCAGCTCGGCTATGCGGTGCAGCGACGTTGCAATCGTAGGGTGGA
>DAORNP010000064.1:1363-11598 GCA_035441065.1 Flavobacteriales bacterium
GGTGGAGTCCAGCGATAGAGCGCAGCGACGGTGCCGTTGCAGAGTGCAGGCTCATCATCATCTTGGCGCTTGTCCATTGATCGGTCCCAGGAAGTTCGTCTTGACTTTCTCTAGCAGCTTTTCACCGCTGAAGACACCAACAACCACCCGGTTCTTCATCGTGGTCACGGCTTCTTTGGGAAGGATGAGGAACGCCTCAGTACTGCCGAGCTCGCCGGGTTGCAGCACGATGGGCTTTCCAACGACCATCACTTCACCGCCTTCCACATTGAGCACCTCGAAGCGCAAGGGCAGCTCGCGAGGCGTCTTATTGGCCACCTTCAGGGCGTACAGGTTGCTCACGCGGCCATCCGGGCGCTCTTGGAAGAGCATGCCTGGCGTGCGCAGGAAGGTGGTGCGCGTCTCGCTGCGCGTGGCGATGAGTGCGGTGAGTGCGCCTACAAGCACGAAAAGCACGGCCGTATAGGCCTTCATCCGTAGGTTGAAGGTGAAGGGCTTCTTCGCGCTTATCTCATCCTCGCTGGCATACCGCACCAAGCCCTTCGGCAGGCCTACGCTGTCCATGATGTGGTCGCAGGCGTCGATGCAAGCAGTGCAGTTCACGCATTCGAGCTGCGTGCCATTGCGGATGTCGATGCCGGTGGGGCAAACATGCACGCAGGCCTTGCAGTCGATGCAGTCGCCTTTGCCCACGGCTGAGCGGTCCTCGGCCTTGCGCCAGGAGCCGCGCTTCTCGCCGCGCACGTGGTCGTATGCGATCACCACGCTCTTGCGATCCATGAGCACCCCTTGCAGCCGGCCATATGGGCACACGGTGGTGCAGGCTTGTTCACGGAAGAAGGCGAAGTTCCCGTAGAATGCACCGCTGAAGGCAAGCATCGCCACCAGCCCTCCGAAGTGCTCTGCAGGCGGTTCGGTGATGATTCGGATCAGCTCATCGCTTCCGATGAGATAGGCCAGGAAGGTGTTGCCGATGATGAAGCTGATGGCGAAGAACACGGTATGCTTCAGCGACTTCTTGCCGAGCTTCCGGGCCGACCAAGGTTCCTTGTTGAGCAATTGCTGATGCTTCCAATCGCCTTCGATGAGGTATTCGACGCGGCGGAAGACGTGCTCCATGAACACCGTCTGCGGGCAGGCCCATCCGCAGAAGAGGCGACCGAAGGCCACTGTGAAGAGCGCCACGAAGACGATGAACGCAAGGAAGCCGATCACGAAGATCAGGAAGTCCTGTGGCCAGAAGGTCTGCCCGAAGAACACGAAGCGCCGCTCCAGCACATTGATCATCAGCAGCGGTTCGCCGCCGATGCGCAGGAAGGGGCCGACCAGCAACAGGCCCAATAGCGCGTAAGCGAACCACTGGCGCCGCATGGTCCATTTGCCGCTCGGTTTCTTCGGATAAATCCAGATGCGCTTGCCGTGCTTGTCCACCGTGCTGATGGAGTCGCGGAAACTCTCATCGCGCTCGGCCTCTGCGCGAGCATCGCGGGCTATGTGCGCCGGTTGCTGGGCCATGCGGGTCCCCCTTGTCTCTTGCGGCCGTTGACGAATGTCAGCCAGCTACGGTTCTTCGTCGGCAAAGCTCAGGTGCTCCATCCTGGACAAGCTGACTTCCGTCAGTTGCATGCTGTGATATGAATCACGCAGTACAGATCCGGGCTGAAGGCGGAATGGGCAACGGGCGTTCACACTGACCGCCCGTTGCCAAGGTCCGAGCGACCAGTTCAGTTGATCACGGCCACCCTCACGGTAACCGAGGTGGTTGCCGTCGTGTCCGCAGGTGCGGCATCGCCCTTCCATAAATCGCCCTGCGGCGCTTTCTGGGTGGGGCCGCCTGTTCCTTGAAGGCTCAGGATGTAGCTCGATATGGCTTGAATCTCGTTCGGCTTCAACTGGCTTTTCCAGCTGATCATGCCCTTCTCCGGCACGCCGTACTTGATGGTCTTGAAGACCTCCTTGATACCGCCTCCATGTATCCAATACGCATCGGTGAGGTTGGGACCCACGCTGGTCTCGGCACCTGCACCATCTGCTCCATGGCATGCAGCGCAATAGGTGGAGAAGGTCTCCTTCGCTGCTGCAAGCGCGCCGGCATCTGTGGTTATGGTCACCGTGTTCTCATCCACGGCAGCGCCCGCTTTGGCCACGAATGCTGCTACGTCAGCCTTCGCCTGCTCCATCTCCGCGACGTATTCTTCGTGCGAGTCGTTCCAGGATTTCGTCACGTGCATGTTCACCAGGTAGATCACGCTCCAAGCGATGGTGCCATAGAACAGCCAAACCCACCACGGTGGAAGCACGTTGTCCAGTTCCCGTATGCCATCGTACTCGTGGTGCATGAGCAGGTCTCGCTCCTCTGTTTCTTTGCTGGGACGGCGGGTGAGCACGTCCATGAGTTTGGCGATGGGGGAAGGACGCTTGGCCACCGCGGCACCTGCTGCGCGCTGCTCCTCGAAGACGCCTGTGATGGCGCGCATGGTTCCGCGCAGAAGATTGATCTGCACCATGAGCACGATGAAAAGGAAGATGTTGACCACGAGGAGCAGGTAGAAGAGCTCTTGGTGATTCATGGTGCTGCGTTGCTCCACATAGGCCTGGGCCTGCGCGCTGCCCGCCGCGAGCAGCAATGGCAGGAGCGCCGCGCCCTTGGCCATGCGTTCGGTGAGCTTGCGCATCCACCCGGTGCTGCCCATCATGGTGCGCAGGATCGAGCTCATGGCGAGGATCAGCACCACTTGCACCACGGCAAGGCCCATCATCACGTAGTTCACGGTGCCGCTCACGGGGATGAACGGCTCAGCGGCGGCAGCGGTGGGGGCATCCTGCGCTGCGGCGCCCAAGGTGAGCGTGATCAGTGCAGCGATGGTGAGCGCCCTTTGGATGTTGGTTCGTTCAGTGCGCATGGTCGGAGGTGGCATTGGTGCAATCATCGGCGAGGGGCAGCGCGCTCATGTGGTCCACTTGCTCGCGGCGCATCACGCGCACCCAGAGTAGCACGCCGATGAAGAGGGTGAAGAAGATGAGGAAGGCCATCACGGGGAAGAGATCCACGTGATCGATCGAGGTGAGGTGACCTTTGATGAACTTGAGCATGGCCTTGGCGATTAGCGTCCGGTTATCTCCTTCGCCTGGATGTCGGTGCCCAAGCGCTGCAGGTAGGCGATCAATGCGATGATCTCCTTGTCGGCCGGTGCATCGATATTGTCCTTCTTCAGTCCGGCCACGATCTCGTCACGCTGCTGCACGAGGTGCGCATTCGCACGATCGGGGAAGCCAGGGTCGTAGGGCACGCCCATGGTGATCATGGCTTCGATCTTCTTCTTCGTGGTGGTGGTATCGAGGTCGTGCTCGTAGAGGTGCGTGTACGGCGGCATGAGTGAGCCGGGGCTCATGCTGGTGGGGTCGTACATGTGGTAGTAGTGCCAGCTATGGCCGTACTTGCCGCCTTGGCGCAACAGGTCGGGGCCGGTGCGCTTGCTGCCCCATTGGAAGGGGTGATCGTAGACGAACTCGCCTGCCTTCGCGTACTCGCCATAGCGCTCGGTCTCGCTGCGGAAGGGCCTGATCATCTGGCTGTGGCAGGTGTAGCAGCCCTCGCGCACATAAATGTCGCGTCCTTGCAGCTCCAATGGCGTGTATGGCTTCACGCTGGTGATGGTGGGTATGTTGCTCTTCACCAGGAAGGTGGGCACCAGCTCGAACAGCCCGCCGATGGCCACGACCACCAAGCTCCCTACGAGCATCTGGATGGGGCGGCGCTCGATCCAGCGATGCCAGTGGCCGCCTTCTTCTTCAGCCGCCGCCTTCTCCAGGGCAGGAGCCTCGGCCTCCTCATCCGCGATGAGCTTCCCGGCTTTCACGGTCTTCATCACATTGTACACCATGATGAAGGCGCCGCTGAGGTAGAGCAGGCCACCGAGGGCGCGCAACCAGTAGGCAGGCTTGATCTCCATCACCGTATCGAGGAAGTTCTTGTACACCAGGTAGCCATCGGGCGTGAACTGCTTCCACATGCCGCTCTGCCAGAAACCCGCCAGGTAGAGGGGGATGGCGTAGAACACGATGCCGAGCGTGCCCAGCCAGAAGTGCGTGTTGGCCAGCTTCGTGCTGTATAGCTTGGTGCCATAGAGGCGCGGTACCATCCAATACACCACACCGAAGGTGAGCATGCCGTTCCAGCCGATCCCGCCGATGTGCACGTGCGCGATAATCCAATCCGTGAAGTGCGCCATGGCGTTCCAGCTCTTCAAGCTCAGCAACGGCCCTTCGAGCGTGGCCATGCCGTAGCACGTGACCGCCACCACCATGAATTTCAGCACGGGATCCTCGCGCACGCGGTCCCACGCGCCACGCAGCGTGAGCAGGCCATTGAGCATGCCGCCCCAGCTGGGCGCGATGAGCATGATGCTGAACACGGTGCCCAGGCTCTGCGCCCAATCGGGCAGCGCGCTGTAGAGGAGGTGGTGCGGGCCCGCCCAGATGTACAGGAAGATGAGCGCCCAGAAGTGGATGATCGAGAGCTTGTAGCTGTACACCGGGCGATTGGCCGCCTTCGGCATGAAGTAATACATGAGGCCCAGGAAGGGCGTGGTGAGGAAGAAGGCCACCGCGTTATGGCCGTACCACCACTGCACCAGGGCATCCTGCACCCCGGCATACCAGCTATAGCTCTTGGTGAGCGAGATGGGCAGCTCGATGCTGTTGACGATGTGCAGCATGGCCACCGTGACCCATGTGGCGATGTAGAACCAGATGGCCACATAGAGGTGGCGCTCACGGCGCTTGATGATGGTGCCGAACAGGTTGATGCCGAACACCACCCAAACCAGCGTGATCAGGATGTCGATGGGCCACTCGAGCTCCGCGTATTCCTTACCGGAGGTCATGCCCAAGGGCAGGGTCACCGCAGCGAGCACGATGATGAGCTGCCAGCCCCAGAAGTGAATCTTGCCCAGCGCATCGCTGAACATGCGCGTTTTCAGCAGGCGCTGCAAGCTGTAGTAAACGCCAGCGAAAATGGCGTTGCCCACGAAGGCGAAGATCACCGCATTGGTATGCAACGGGCGCATTCGGCCGAACTTGGTCCATTCCAATTCACCGAGCCAGGTGAAGGGCCGCACGATCCAGAAGTACCAGGCATCGGGAGGGGTGTTCTGGGCCACCATCTGCACGGCAATGATGAGGCCCACGAGCATGCCCACGACGCCCCACAAGATGGTGGCGAACAGGAAGTTCTTGACGATGCGGTTGTCGTACTGGAAGCGCTCGGTCATGGGGTTTGGTTTTGGCGCGGAGAATCTTCATTGAGCATGCGAACGGCAGGCGAGCGGTCGTCATCGAACTGGCCGCTCTTCACCGCGCGCACGAAGGCAGCGAGGAAGAAGAGCGCCACCACGGTGCTCACCGCGATCAATAGGAAGATGACGCTCATCAGATTCCGGGCTTTGGCGCAGCGAAAGTGCCCGTCACCGGAATGTCAGTCCTTGAGCGCGGTCATTGAGGGAACTGACTTTGGTCAGGCCATGTCACCACCCTCCATCTGGCCTCCGCTTCGGTCCATGCACCACCACGCGTTTGCTTCGGCTCGTTTGCCCGCTCACCAATTCAACCTGCCGCTTGGGCACGCCGAATTGCTCAGCCAAGAAGGAGAGGAGCGCATCATTCGCTTGCCCATCAACAGGCGGGGCGGCCAAACGGATCTTCAGCGCATCGCCATGCGTGCCGGCCACTTCGGTGCGTTTGGCCCCAGGCTGCACATGGACGCGCAGCATGACGGCGTCTGGTGCTTCGCTCAGCCAACTCGGCATGGGCGCAAGGTGCGCGATCGGCGAGATTCACCGGCGAGCCGGACTGGCTGGCTGACAACGGTCAAGCCTGTCGTTGCGCATCAACGGTACGTTGGCGCCATCATCCATCGCCCATGGCCAATCGATACGCCCTCCTTCCGCTGGCATTGTTTGCATCAGCCTGCATCGCGCAGAACCCGCTAGCTGTTCCGTCGGCGCTCGACCTCGACACCTTCCACCTGGAGGTGGATGAGCACGTGCACCAGTTCTACCCGGGCATCAGCACCAATACGTACGGTGCCAGTGCGGAGTATCTCGGGCCCACGTTGATCCTCGACCGCAATGACACCGCGCGGATCTGGGTGCACAACCAGCTCGGTCAGATCACCAGCATGCACTGGCACGGCATGCATGTGCCGGGAGTGATGGACGGAGGCCCTCAGCGCATCATCAACCCCGGCGAATCGTGGATGGCTGAGTTCCCGGTGAAGAACCCGGCGGCCACCTACTGGTACCATCCTCATCCGCACGAGCTCACCGCGGAGCAGGCCAACTTCGGTGTGGCGGGCTTCATCATCGTTCGCGATGGGGAGGAGGCGCAGCTGGATCTCCCGCGCACCTATGGCGTGGACGATTTCCCCGTGGTGATCCAGGATCGCAAGTTCCTGGCGAACGGCGACTTCGCGTTCTATCCCTTCGGCGATTCAGTGCTGGTGAACGGCACGCCGCACCCGTATCTCGAGTGCCCGGCGCAAGTGGTTCGCCTGCGTCTGCTCAACGGATCCAACGCGCGCATCTATGCTTTGGGCCTCGACAATGGCCAACCGATGCACGTGATCGCGGGCGATGGCGGATTGCTTCCGGCTCCTGCGGCAACGAACCGCCTTTGGCTGAGCAATGGTGAGCGCGCCGAGGTGCTGCTCGACCTCACCGGCATGGAAGGTGACAGCCTGCTGCTGATGAGCTACGGTGCCGAATTGCCGAACACCTTGCCCGGTTCAGGCAACATCCTTTGGGAGAGCAGCCTGCTCAACGGCGTCAACTTCCCGGTGCTGCGCATCCGGGTGACTGCGCCCACTGCGCAGCCCATCACCGAAGTGCCCGCCGCCCTCCTGAGTGTACCGATGCCTACAGAAGCCGAGAGCATCCGCACACGAACCAAGACCATCGGAGGAATGGGCATGGTGGGCATGGGCATGTTCACGATCAACGGGCTCATGTTCGACCTGGCGGTTATCAATGACACCATGGAACTGGGCAGCGTGGAGGTGTGGAACATCGTGAACAGCTCGAACATGGCGCATCCGATGCACATCCATGGAGTCTCGTTCGAGGTGCTCGCACGGAACGGTGTCCCACCGCCCGTTTGGGAGCGCGGCCCCAAGGACGTGGTGCTCGTGGACCGCTTCGAGACCGTGAAACTGGTAATGCGCTTCGGCGAGCCCACCGACGGTTGGCCCTTCATGTACCACTGCCACAACCTATTGCACGAGGACAACATGATGATGCTGCAGTACATCGTGCAGGACCCGACGCTGGCGGTAAGTGAACCAGCGGGCCATGGCGCGAGCATCTTCCCAAATCCGACCAGCGGTCAGGTCCTGGTGCGGTCGGAATACGCGCTCATCAGCATTGAAGTGTCTGATGCCTTAGGTCGAGTGGTTCAGAGGCAGAGCGGCAACGGATCCTATCAATCCACCATCGACCTGAGCAACTCGCCAGCGGGCCTGTACATCGTTCGGCTCGTGGGGGCGAACCAGCGCAGCCAACTCGCCGTGGTGAAGGAATAGGTGAGCAACCTCGCGCTCGGGAGCCGCTCAGATGACGCGGATCAGTATAATCGGATGTTGTTGTCCGTTTATTTGGCGCATCAAGAACCGAATCCATGGAAATCGCACCTACCCGTACCATCGGCTCCATCGTGGCCGAGGACTTCCGCACCGCAGCCGTGTTCAGCGCGCATGGTCTTGACTTCTGCTGCAAGGGCGGCCGTACCATCGACGAGGCGTGCCGGCAGAAAGGCTTGGACAGCACCGTGCTGAAGGCTGAACTGCTCGCGGCCGTCGAGCGCGATGCGAACGTGGAGCAGGACTATAAGACCTGGCCGCTCTCCCGGCTCATCGAGCACATCGAGCGCGTCCACCACCGCTACGTGGAGAGCCGCTCGCTCACACTGCTCCAATTCCTCGACAAGCTGTGCCGGGTGCATGGCGATCGCCATCCGGAGCTGTTCGCCATCCAGCGCGAGTTCCAGGAATGCGCAGGAGCCATGGCCACGCACATGAAGAAGGAGGAGCTGGTGCTCTTCCCCTTCATCAACCAGCTCGAGAAGGCGCGGACGCATGGCATCGCTCCACCCAATCCGCATTTCGGAACGGTCGACAACCCAATCGCCATGATGGAGCATGAGCACGATGCAGAGGGCGAACGCTTCCGCCGGATCGCCGAGCTCAGCGGCAACTATGCGAACCCGGCCGATGGCTGCGCCACCTACGCCGCCGCCATGGCCTTGCTGAAGGAGTTCGAGCAGGATCTGCACATGCACATCCACTTGGAAAACAACATCCTGTTCCCGCGCGCCAAGGCGCTTGAGGCGGAGCTCGCTGCGCGCAACTGAGCAGCTGGTCTAGTTGTTCAGCGCGCCCTGCTCGATCCAGTCGCGAATCGTGGCCAGTTCATCCGGTGCGAGCACGGTGCCATCGGGTGGCATTCCCAAGCCATAGACCTCCGTGAAGGTGACCTTGTTCCACAGCACGCTTGCCTCCGGGTCACCGGGCGCCACGCGCAAGGCAGGTGCGTGATTGGTGCTCGTCACGCCGACCAGGCTGTTGTAGGCCTCTTCGGCTGAAAGGTCCATGCCGCCCATCGGGGGATGGCAGGTCCAGCAGCGCGCCAGGAAGATGGGCAGCACCTCCGTCGCGAAGTAGGCGGTATCGATCGGTTCGCCTGGCACCGATGGCTTCGGCACGTAAAGCGGCCCCTCGTCCTTCAGGCAGGAAGCGGCAAGCAAAGCCAGCAACAGGTACGGGAGTCGCTTTTTCATTCAATCAGCTCTTGGCGCGTTTGGGCTTCACGAAAAGCGTCCGGGCGATGTTGAAGCCGAGGTGCATGTACCCTTCATCGTAGCGCGACACCGCCGATGGGTAAATCCGCTGATCGATGATCTCCTGGCTGCTGGCAAGCACGATCTGGAACACATGCCCTACAGTGGCCACCTCATACGCCAACGCAACCGGGGGGCGATCCTGGCCGGGCGATCGGCCCGTGAGCACGGGAGATGCCTCCGCGAGGATGGAGCCCTTGGTGGTCACCTTCAACCGTGCGGCGACGGACAGCGCCATCATGTGATTCGATTCGCCGATGGGCACGAGGTTGCGGTAGATGGATACAGGAGCCACCTGCAATGAGAAGCTCCGCGAGAACTTCCGCGCGATGACCGCCTGCGCACTGTAGCTCATCCGGTGACCGAAACGATATACGAACGGCGTGGTGCCATCGGCGAAGAAGTAGCGGTCGCTGAGCGCGAGGAAGTCATCGCTCATCAGCGCAGCGTCGGCGACCAGCGTCACCGAGATGGGCATCTCATCCTCTTCGGTCTGCTTGAGCAGGCGCACCTTACCGACGAGGTCCCATGTCTTCCCGTTCTTGGAGCGCCCCACTTCCAGCTGCGCATCGTTGATCGGGGAATACTGGAAGGCGAAGCGGATGTTCGCGGGCAGGTCGAGCCCCGCGAATTGCTTCCATGCCTGCTCATCGGGCCCGAAGGCTCCGAAGCGGTGCTGGATCATGAAGCCGAAGGAGCGCTTGCGCGGCACCACCTCGATGCTCTGCGCGTTCACCACCTGCGTGCCCGCGAAGGTTCCGATCACCGGTGTGCGGGCGCTTTCCTCCTGTGCGCATAGCTGTCCCGCGCCTGCAACGAGCATCGCTGTCCATAACCAACAGGTGGGCTTCATGGGTGCTTCAGTGTCCGGATGTAATGCGCCAATGCCCATCGGTCCTCGCGGCCCAGCACCTGCTCGTAGGATGCCATCTCGCCGCGGCCATGGGTGATCTTCCAATAGAGCGCCCCGTTGGTCTGGTCCTGCACCGGCGCCGAACCCAGGTCCGCCGGCTTCACCTTGAGCACGGCCGCATTGGGCCCATCGCCCCGACCTTCAAGGCCATGGCAGGTCCAGCAGAGCGATTGGAACAATTTGCCACCTATCACAGCGGCCTTCGGATTCGAGGCCATGGGGTCCTTGAGATGATCAGCCTCGGCAGGCGCTTTCCAAGGATCGCCCGCAGTGGTGGCGGCCAACGCTACTAAGGCGGCGATGATGAGATAGCTTCGCATCACTGCGGATAATTGGTGGTGGGTGATTGCAGTGCAGCCAGAGCCTGTTGCGTGCGCTCATCGGCGGGATCAAGCCGGGCTGCGGCGCTCCATTGCTCCATAGCCATCGTGGT
>DAORNP010000064.1:11615-11992 GCA_035441065.1 Flavobacteriales bacterium
GCGTACAGTACGCCGAGCGTATAGCGCAACCGCGCATCGCCGGGGCTCATGGCCACGAGCCGTTCCACATGGGGCAGCGCCCGATCCGGACGGCCTTGCTGCATGTGCAGCGCCGCCAGGTTGTTGCGCATCTGCGCTTCAGGCCCGCCATGGCGAAGGGCATCCTCGAAGAAGATGATCGCATCCTCCACGCGCCCGGTGCGATGGGCAAGCGCGCCAGAAGCGATGAGCAGCTCAGGATCCTCGGGCACGCGGGCCAACCCGTGCGCATAGGCCGCCTTCGCGCCTTTCGCATCGGCCACGGCTTCATGCGCCGCGCCAAGCGACAGTGCCGAGCGCACCAGCATCTCACGGCTGCGCGTGCCCGAGCGCTCCTT
>DAORNP010000064.1:12003-16098 GCA_035441065.1 Flavobacteriales bacterium
GGATAGGTTCTCCTTCCAGCAGCGCATGGCCAAGTCCCGATCCCCTCGGGCCTGGGCCAACTCGCCGAGCCGGTAGCGCGCTTCGGCATGGGTGGGATCATCTTCAACGACTTCTCGCAGCAACTCCATGCTGCGCGTCGCATCGCCTGCCTGGTTGTGCAACGAGGCGAGCTCGAAGCGCCTGTCGACGGGTGAAACAAGGCCGATCCGCATGGCGGCTTCGTAGTGCGCGATGGTGGACTTCACGTTGGCCAAGCCACCTCGATTCATGGCAGCAAGAGCGAATCCCCTCTTACCGAGCAAGGTGTGCGTCTGCACCAAGGCGCTGTGCGCGAAGAGCACGGCGAAGAGGACGATGGCGACGGCGAATGCCCTGCCCGCCGGACGCAACTCGCGATCCATCTTCAAGGTGATCCCGCGGAACTGCACCGCGCTCTTGCGCAGCAAACGCCAGCCGAGCACCAAGAGCCATGCCGTGCCCAACGCGAGCGCCACGGCTAGCAGGAAAGGCACCAGGTCATACAAGCCACGATACACCGGCATGGCGATCAGGAAGCCGATGGCCAGGAACGCATCCTCGCCGATGCTGGTGCTGAAGCGGCCGCCATACGCGCCCATCGGGTGCCCCTTGCGGAAGAGCGGCGGCATGCGGAAACCGAAGCGCACGGCCTTCTCCGGGCATGCGGCAACGCAATCCAGATCCTTGAGGCAGCGCGGATTCGTGACCATGCCATGCTGCGCGAGCTCGCGGTGCACCAGGATGTCCGAGGAGCACGCCTTGGTGCACAGGCCGCACTGGGAGCAATCCTTGGTGAGCACGATCCGGCCGGGCGCCAATTGATCAGCGATGCCGAAGAGCGCGCCGTAAGGGCATGCCTGGAAGCAGAAGCCCCGGCTGCCGAGCAGGTACACGATCACGAAGCCGCATATGAAGAAGGTGAGCACGGCCACACCCGGCGGCGGAAGATTGCGCCAGAGGTCGTCCGTCGTGAAGGATGACCAGCGCGAACCGCCGGCCTCGACCACATGCGCTGCCTGTGTCTCCACGCCATGCCATAGCTGCAGCAGCTGCGGCCAGATGAAGAGGTAGAACATCACCGCCACGGGCACCCAGATGAGCGTGCGCGAGCGGATGGGCTGGCGCTTGATGCGCAGCTTGTCGAGGATCCAACCGGCTGCATCCTGTAAAGCGAGGATGTGACACCCCCACGAGCAGAAAAAGCGGCCGAAGATCAGCGTGCCCACCATCACCAGCGCCATCAGGACGAAGCCCGCCGTGACGATGCCTTGATGGATGGTGTAGAGCACCTCGTTGAACTCGAGCGGAGCGAGCGTGCGGCCCTTCAGCTTCCAATGGACGAAGTGCGCGATGAAGAGCACGTGCACGCCCACCAGTGTGGCGATGCGCCACTTGGCATAGGCTGGCGTGCGTGCTGCTTCCATAGCGATCAGTCCTGGCTCACTCCACCACTACACGCCGCGTGAAGACACGACCGGCGATGCGCAGCGAGAGCATGTACACGGCTTGCGGCAGGTGCATCATGTCCAGCTCACGCACCAGCCGGCCGGCGGGCGCCTGCAAGCGCTCCGCATGGACCCGACGGCCCATCACATCGTATAGCTCCAGCTCCAGGCTCGAGGATTGAAGTAGGTGCACCGTGACATTGAATCGTCCATCGTTCGGGTTCGGGTAGGCCTCGAAGCCGCGCAGGGCCAGCGGCTCCTCAACCCCGGAGCAGGTCTCCACCGTGACGTTCACGGTCGTCATCGCGCTCATGCAGCTTCCGCCGCCCACCTCCACCTCCCAGTCGTAGAAGTAGGGGTAGTTCACGGTGCCGCTGGATGCGCCGGTGATGCTCGCCACGGATCCGATCGCATACGGGTAGGCCGAGCCAGCCGTGCCGCGCCACAAATCGGCCGTGCCGCTGATGTTGATGAGGTAGTTGTTCCCTGGCGTGATATCCCAGTTGAGGTCGATGCGCGACTCACCGGCCGGCACCATGACCGAGTGCGTCGCGCGCAGCACCCCGATAACATCGATGAGCTCGATGGTGCGATAGCCAGCGCTTCCCGCGTACACCTTCACAGAAGCTAGCCGGAAGGAAGCCAGCGCATTGAACCGGAGTGATTCGCCGCCGGCATGGTATCCACCGGCTCCTGAATTGTTGGGTTTGCCGCCATAGAGCGTTGTTCCCTGGGCCGTCATCTGATCGGCGACCTGGTAAACCGTGCTAGCGTAAAGCGGCGGCGTGGTATAGGTGGCCCCGCCGCCCAACGGATTGCCGGATTGATCGAACCAGAGGGGATTGTTGCCTGTGGCGGAAAGCGTGGCCTGCTCTCCCTCGCAGATGATGACATCCTCCACGCTGGGCGAGGTCGGTTGCGGCAGAGCGGTCACGGTGAATGGCGCGGATGACGCGGTCCCGCAATAGCTGGTCACCGAGACGGTGTAGGTGCCGGGGCCTGCCATGATGCTGCTGGTGGTTGCGCCGTTCGACCATTGGTAAGCCGTTCCCGGCGTCGCGCGCAATTGCACTTGCTCACCTGCGCACACGTAGGCCTGCTCGTCGCAGAAGATCTTCGCCACGGGCGCGGATGAAGGCTGCTGGGTAAGGTTGTATGGAACCGCCGTCCAGTTGTTGTTCTCGTTGGCCTCGACCACAACATCCAAGGGATCGGCCTCCAGCACGATCCAATAGGCGCCGTTGCACGTGCCGGATGGGATATCGACCCACATGCCATCGAGGTACTCGCTGTACACATCCGTGTAGCCGGAGGAGATGCCCTGGCGGATCATGCTGCAACCGTATGATCCCCCAAGACCGAGGTTGGGGAAATTGGGGCCATACAGCGTGGTGCCCGCGTTGTACACCGTGTTGTCGTCCTTGCAGTGGTGGTTGGCCGCGCTGGCGTTGCAGCTGTGGTAATCCATCAGGCAGAAGCCGAGCTTGTACCCCTGCCCCACGATGGGCCATTGGCGCGGGTCGCTCACGCCAGCCTCCTGCATGCGCAAGCTGAAGATGCCCCATTGGTCATAGTGGGTGTGCCCGTGCGTGGGATGGTAGGTCATGCCCTGCGGCATCACCCGCTCGGTACTGGTCATGACCGTGCCGTTCTTGTGGAAGATGCGCTGCGTGGTGAGCTGCTTGGCCGTTCCGCCATTGGGGCAGGCGAATTGCTGCGAGGCCGAAGGGTCGTTCACCACGAAGGTGTCGATGCCGCACACGAAGCGGCGATTCCCGTTCAGGTCCACTCCCCGCACCTCCAAGGGCCCGTAGCCGATGTTCGGCGTGGAGCTGGTGACGTAGATACGTCCGGCCTCCTCATTGGGCCCGCTCAGGTAATTGAGCGCCGCGTACCACGAGGTGGTCATGTCCGGAAGCAGCTCGCAGTTCGTCCCTTGCCCCGGCGGACATTGGCATGAAGTGGCATTGGTGGTGGTGCATTGACCGTGCGCCAAGGGCACGCGCAGCAAGAGCAGAATGACCGAAAGCGGAGCATAGTGTTGCAGCTTCATGGGGTTGGAGATTGCTGGTTCCTTGGCGGAAGGAGCCTTCCGCGTCGGCTAATGTGCGGACACTCAAATCCGATTTATATGATTTGTATCATACTTTTGATTCTCGCCACGAACTTGTTTCGGGCCCACATCCGATTCCCATGAGCACCTTGCATCGTCCTGCCATACAGCTGGCCGTATCACTAGCGATCGTCGCGACCGCATGCCGAAAGGAGGATGATGCACCGCCACCCGCACAGCCAGTGCCGGTAATCACGGAGAAGCTGATACTGGCTCACCACATCGATGGTGAACCCATGGAGCTGGACACCATCCGTTACGTGAACGAGGCCGGCCACATGTACAGCATCACGCGCCTCGAATACTACATCAGCCAGATCACCTTGCTCGGCGCCACCTGTTGCGGAACACCGGACCATCTGATTCCCGGCCCCTTCCACATCAACGCTGCTTCACATGGACCCATCGACCTAGGGCAGCTCCCAGCCGGCGAGTACCGTGGCGCGACCCTTCTGCTGGGTCTTCCGCCAGCCATGAACCAAACCGGGGCGCTTCCGAATACGCCGGAGAACGTAGGC
>DAORNP010000064.1:16108-19836 GCA_035441065.1 Flavobacteriales bacterium
ATGGCCTGGCCCGATATGATGGGCGGCGGCTACCATTTCATGAAGTTCGAGGGGCATTTCCTCAATGGCACCACACCCACCGGCTATGCCATGCATTTAGGGCGCAACGAGAACCTGGTCGTTTGCGACCTGCCGCAGTCCTTCGTGCTCGATGGTCAGGGAGGCACCTTCACGCTGCGCTTCAACCTGAATGAGGTGTTCCGCTCACCGAACACATACGACCTGCCCAGCGGCAGCTACTCCATGGGAAGTGCCGCGCTGATGGGCCTGCTGCGCGACAACTGCGCCGACGCCTTCACGATTGAGCACGATCCATCATGAACCGGTTGCTCTACGCTGCGTTCTGCCTGAGCCTCGTGCTCTGGACGGGATGCCGGCGTGATGCCATGGACGACCAGGCTCCATGCGGGCAGGCCGCTGAACCCATCGCTTTCGGGGCGCCCTCGCACTTCCCGCAGGTGACCGTCCCATCGGGCAACCCGCAAAGCGCGGAAGGCATCGAGCTGGGGCGGCGGCTCTATTACGACACCCTGCTCTCCCGCAACGGCCCCTTCCAAAGCTTCGCATGCGCCACCTGCCATGATCAATCGCGATCGTTCACCGTGCCCACCGCCGGCACCAACGTGCTGCCGCACGTGAACCTGGCCTGGAGCACCAACTTCCTCTGGAACGGGAAAGTGGCCGGCACGCTGGAGGACGTGATGCGCTTCGAGGTGGGCGAGTTCTTCCAAGTGGATGTGGACGTGCTTCGCCAGCATCCGCAATACCCGGATCTCTTCCGCAAGGCCTTCGGCACCTGCGAGATCGAGCGTGAGCATGTGGCGATCGCATTGGCCCAGTGGTTCCGACGGCTCACCAGTGCCAACAGCAAGTTCGACCGGTACATCCGCGGTGAAGAGATGCTCACGCTCTCCGAGCAGCATGGTGCCATGGTCTTCTTCACCGAGATCGGTGATTGCTTCCACTGCCATGCGCAGCCCTTGATGACCGACAATGGCTTTCACAACATCGGGCTCTCGGCCACCTTCAGCGGTTTCAACACGGGACGCTATGCCGTGACAGGCAACCCCATGCACATGGGCGCCTTCAAGACGCCCACCCTCCGCAATGTGGCCCTGACCGCACCCTACATGCACGACGGCCGCTTCCAGACCCTGGAGGAAGTGGTGGAGTTCTACGCGGGTGGCGTGCAGCACTCCGCGAGTCTCGACCCCATCATGACCAAGCCGGGCACGGGACTTACACTGGGTCTCACCCCACAGCAGAAGGCTGATCTGGTGGCCTTCCTGCACACGCTCACGGACGAGCAGTTCGTGAGCGATCCAGCGCTGTCCAGCCCGTTCTGAACGTGCGTGCATGCGTGCCTCATCCGATCGCTCTAGATTCGGCTCGCCCATGAATGCCGCTGGTGATAAGGCCCTACCGCATCTCGACGCGCTGATCGCCCGCCACTGCGCGCCGGAATGGCGCGCGCAATTGCGCGCGGAGAACCAGCAGCTCCACTTCGCAAAAGGGGAGGCCATCTTCTCCACCGGCGAGAAGGCCGACCGCATGTTCATGATCCATCACGGTCGCGTGAAGGTGGTCGCCTCGTACGTAAAGGGGCGGGAGCGGATCATCCGGCTGGCCGGGGATGGCGAGGTGCTCGGGCATCGCGGCATCGGCCATGAGCCCATCTACACCGCCAGCGCCATCGCCCTGGTGCCTTCGCGGGTGAACTCCATCCCCATGTCGCTCTTCCTCAGCACCCTGAAGGCGAACCCGCTCTTCTGCTATCACTTCCTGCTGTTCTTCGCCGCCGAGCTCCGCATCCTCGACCAGCACCTGCGCGACCTCATGAACATGGACGTGGCGCAGCGTGTCGCAAAGGTGATCCTGCTCTGCCGCGACACCTTCGGCATGGATGCCACCGACGCACGCAAGCTCGCTTACACGTTGCCGCGCCGCGACATCGCGAGCATGGCCGACACCACCTATGAATCGGTGATCCGCACGCTGTCGCAATTCGAGCAGGACGGGCTCATCGAGCTCGTGGGCAAGGAGATCCGGATGCGCAGGATGAAAGAGCTGGAGAAGCTGCTCAAGATCTAATCGAGGGGCGCGAAGCGCGCCGTGAAGTGCCTGAGGAAGCGCGGTTCCTTCACGATGCGGTAACCCCGCACCTGATCGCGTGCGCGCATGACCTCCTCGAAAGTCTCGGACACGTACTCCATGTGGCTCTGCGTGTACACGCGGCGCGGAATGGCGAGCCGCACCAGTTCCATCGCTGAGGGCTTCAGGCTGCCGTCGGCCGCATAGGTGCCGAACATCACCGAGCCGATCTCGACAGCGCGGATGCCTGCCAATCGGAACAGTTCCACCACCAACGCCTGGCCGGGATACTGATGCGGTGGGATGTGCGGATAGAGCGCCTTGGCATCCACATACACGGCGTGGCCACCAATGGGCCGCATGAGCGGCACGCCCAGCCCGTGCAGCTTCTCCCCGAGGAAGGTGGTGCTGCGGATGCGATAGTCGAGGTAATGCGGGTCGAAGACCTCTTCGAGGCCGATGGCGATGGCCTCCATGTCGCGGCCGCTGAGGCCGCCGTAGGTCGTGAACCCTTCAGTGATGATGAGCAGGTTGGTGCAGGCCTCCGCCATCGCCCCATCACGAAGCGCGAGGAAGCCGCCCATGTTCACGAGCGCATCCTTCTTTGCGCTCATCACGGCGCCATCGGCCAGGCTGAACATGCGTTGCGCGATGTGGTGGTACGAGAGCCCGGCCATGCTTTCCTCGCGGTGCTTGATGAACCAGCTGTTCTCCGCGATGCGGCAGCAATCGAGCAGGAAGGGCACGTCGTGATGCCTACAGATGGCCGACACGCCTTCGGCATTGGCCATGCTCACGGGCTGGCCGCCGCCGCTGTTGTTGGTCACCGTGAGGATTACCGCGCCCACATGGCCCTTGTGCTCCTTGAGCAAGCGATCCAGCTCGGCCACGTCCATGTTGCCCTTGAAGGGGTGCTCGCGCGCGGGGTCGCGGCCCTCGGCGATGGGGATGTCGATGGCGGTGGCTCCGGTGAACTCGATGTTGGCGCGCGTGGTGTCGAAGTGCGTGTTGCTGATGAAGACCTTGCCCGGCCCGCCGAGATGACCATAGATGATGCGCTCTGCCGCCCGGCCTTGGTGCGTCGGCAGCACATGGTCCATGCCCGTGAGCTCCTGAACGGCCTCCTCCATGCGTTCCCACGAGCGCGAGCCCGCGTACGCCTCGTCGCCCTCCATCACACCGGCCCATTGGTGCGCGCTCATGGCGCTGGTGCCGCTATCGGTCATCAGGTCGATGATGACATCGCGCGAGCGCAGCAGGAACGGGTTGTAGTGTGCGGCTTTCAAGTGCTCCGCGCGCTCGGCCTCGGTGCTGATGCCGATGGGCTCGACGCTCTTGATGCGGAACGGCTCGATGATGGTGCGGTGCTTCATGGACGGATGTGCCGGTTCCAGTTGAACGGATCGAAGTGGACAAAACTGTCCGTTGACTCCGGGGCCTCGCATGACGAGCATCACCCCCGAATGGGAATTGTGGACCCACGCATCCCTGCGGACCGGAGCGATCGGGGCATGGTCGTGGAACTGACGCCGCTCACCCTCGGTGACGCTTGGGTGCTTGTACTTTCGCCCACCGCACGCTCCACCCATGTTCTCCAAGGCCTGTGAATACGGCATCCGCGCCGCCATGTGCATCGC
>DAORNP010000065.1:0-11675 GCA_035441065.1 Flavobacteriales bacterium
CACGCTCCACCGGCTTGCGGCGTTCCGCCGAGCTGCGCGAAGAGGCTCGCAGCAGTGCTATTGCTGCAAAGCGCGAGTGCACCATTGGTTCCCGCGTTCGCGGCAGGATTCACCGTGACCGTGACCGTGGCCGAGGCGCTTGCACATGGCACCACGCCATTCACCGTATAGGTGTAAACGCCAGCCAGCATGGTGGCAGGATTGAAGTTGCCGCCGACCACCGCACTAGGCCCGGACCATGCGCCACCGGCTTGCGGTGCTCCTCCGAGCTGCGCGAACAAACTGGTGGCCGCACCGGTGCTGCACAAGGTCAACGTGCCATTGGTGCCGGCATTTGGAGGATTATTCTCCACGACGGTCACGGTAGCGGTTGAGTTAGCGCATGGTGGCGGATTTGTGACCGTGTAGGTGTAAACGCCCGGGTTCATGGTGGGCGGGTTGTAGTTGCCACCGACCACCGGTGAAGGGCCGCTCCATGTGCCACCAGCCGTTGGAGTGCCTCCGAGCTGGGCGAAGAGCGAGATGGCCGCACCGTTTCCGCATACCGTTATGCTCCCGTTCGTGCCTGCGCTGGCAGCAGCAGCCTGGTTCACCGTTACAGTGGCCGATGCGTTCTGGCATCCGTTGCCCACTGTGTAGGTGTAACCCCCATACGGATTCGAGGCAGGGTTGAAGGTGCCGTTGTGCGCACCGCTCGGCCCAACCCAAACCCCGCCTGCTTGTGGTGAACCACCCAACTGCGCGAAGAGATTCACAGGTGGCGTGCCCGCGCAAACGGAAATTGTAGTTGAAGTTCCCGCATTGGGTGGCACCGGAGGAGCAGCCACCACGTTGATCGTGAGCGCGTAGTTCGAGAGGTTCTGAAGCGGGCAGGCGTTGTCGTTCACGTCAACGATCGCAGTGACCGGCGATAGGGCTAGCACCGGGGTCCAGCAGAGCGTGGCCACAGCTGGGTTGGTGCCATTCACGATGAACGTGGAGCCCGGCAATTGCGCGGTGATCTGCGAGGAGAGGGTGATGACCGCAAGCGGATCGATATCGATGAAGGTGAGATCGACGCATGAAGGGACACCATCGCACATCTCCACAGATGTTGCGCTCGTGATGAAGCCCGATGTGATTGATGTGGGGCCGATATTGTTGGCCGGTGGATCGACACAGGGAATCACGATGAAGAGAAAGTCGCGCATCACGGTGCCGATGAGCTGGCCCATGGCATTGTAGGATGCCACTTGGAGCGCGATGACGTATTGGCCAGTGATCGCTGGGGTGAAATTGATCTGGCCCGTGCCCGGGTTCAGGGTTATTCCTGGAATGGGGGCGCCAGCCGTGAAGCCCGCCTGATAGGTGACGTTGGTGGGTGCCGGCGCTCCGAAGCGCGCGCTGATGAAAGAGTACACCAGCGTGTTGCCATCGGCGTCGGTGACCTGCGGGTTGTACGAGACCGGAGTGCCCACGCACACGTAAGGAATGGTCATGTCGCCGAATTGCGGCGACTGGTCGCAAAGGCCGCCCAGGTTATTGAGCGTGGCATTCACGTACATGCCCGGTGTGGTCTGCACATTCTGCGTGGCGGAACGGCAGCAGATCGCCCAACTGATGTTCCAGCTATTGCACGGAGAAAGGTTCAGCGTGACTTGGAATTGGTAGTGCATGACGCCCGGTTGGGTGCCGCCATTGCAGGTGCTGTTGAGCAACTGCGAGCCGCAGAGCTGCGACACCTCGTTGGTGGCCACCAGCGGGATGTTGTTCAGGGTGAAATTGACCCCGCAATTGTTCGAGAAGTTGAGCGCGTGCGGCGTGATCGGCGCACCTGCGCAATCGAGGAAGAGGTCGAGCGTGATGGTGTACGAATTGCCGCCGTTGCACACATAGGTGATGTTCGCCCCGGAGAAGTGATCGGCGCGAACAGGTGCCAGACCCCAGCCCACGAAGGCTAGCGCTAAGAGGAAGCGTAAAGGGCCTGAGGGGTGCATGGTTCAGATGCGTCGGGCCCCGAAAGCACGGGACCCATCTGGGCAAGGGAGGGCGAATCTACTCAAACCCATTACTGTTCAGGCGATTATGCGCTGTGAAAACAAGGTGCTGATACGGGAAAGCAAGCTCATCGGTTCATGCCGCAGAATTAACCCCCTCGATACATATCAAGCTGCTGATGCTCGGCTACTTTTGGCGCCCCGCGAAAAGGCCTTGCCCCTAGCCTGACGCGAATTCACCCCTCAACGGCGCCCTAACGCCCACATGAACCGGAACCTTTTCTCGCATTGCTTCTGGCGTTTGCCGCTGCTTTTCCTGACCATCGCTTCAGCCCTCGGTCTCCGAGCGCAGATCGATACGCTCTTGAGCCCGGCTGCGCCGGACACCTCGGCCGCTAACCGGCCGCAGCTGCCCGTGTTCACCCTAACAACCGACGACCTCGACGGCGAACTGGGCAACCAGGACATCAGCGGTATCCTCCAATCGTCTCGCGACCCCTTCACAGCGGTTGCGGGCTTCAATTTCGGCCAGGCGCGATTCCGTATTCGCGGCTACGATGGGGAGAACACCATTGTGACGATCAATGGCGTGCGCGTGAATGACTTGGAGACGGGATGGGCAGTTTGGAGCAACTGGGCCGGGTTGAATGATGTGACGCGCTGGATGCAGGTCCGCACGGGCATCGGCCCGAGCCGCTTGGTGTTCGGGGGCCTGGGTGGAACCACGGATATGGATATCCGGCCAAGTGCGTTGCGCAAGGGCGTGCGCGCTTCATATGCCAGCGCGAACCGGGCCTATCGCAACCGCGCCATGTTCACTTACGCAACCGGCGTTAATCCCAAGGGCTGGTCGTTCGCGGTGAGCGGCTCGCGGCGTTGGGCGGAAGAGGGTTATGTCGAAGGCACTCCGTTCGATGCCTATTCCTACTACCTCGGTGCAGAGAAGATCATCAATGCAAATCACTCTATCAGCCTGAGCGCTTTCGGCGCTGCCATCTCGCAAGGGAGGCAGGCTTTGGCTGTGCAAGAGGCATACGACCTGACTGATAATCCCTGGTACAACCCGAACTGGGGCTATCAAGCCGGCCAGAAGCGCAATTCCAAGATGAGCCGCGACCACAAGCCCATGATCCTGCTCACGCACCGCATGCAAGTGAGCCCGGCCGCAAGGCTCACCACATCGGCCTATTACACCTTCGGCCGTGATGGCCTCACCGGATTGAACTGGTTCGATGCCAAGGATCCCCGCCCGGACTACTACCGCTACCTGCCGAGCTATTTCAGGTTCCAGGACAGCGAGCAATTCGGCCCGCAGACACGCGCCTGGCAGAACGATGTGAATACCCGCCAGCTCAACTGGGACCAATTCTGGTTTGCGAACCGCAAGAACATCTATGAGGTCCAGAATGCGAATGGCATCGTGGGCAACACCTTCACGGGCAACCGCAGCAAATACGTGGTGGAGGAGGTGCGGCAAGACCCGACGCGCTTCGGCCTGAACAGCGTTTGGGACAAGGCCCTGAACGACCGCACGCACGTGACGATCGGTGCGAGCTTCCACCAGCAGAAGACGCACTATTTCAGGGTGATGGATGATCTCCTCGGCGGCGATTTCTGGCTCGACATCGACCAGTTCGCTGACCGCGATTTCAACGACACGCTCATCTCGCAGAACGACCTGAGCACGACCAACAAGCTGATCCGCGAGGGCGACGTGTTCGGCCACGACTACAACATCCACACACGCTACGCGAACCTCTTCGGCCAGTGGGAGCGCAAGTGGACGCGGCTCGAGGCCTACATCGGCCTGGACCTCTCGAGCACCAGCTTCTGGCGCGAAGGGAAATTGCGCAACGGCCGCTTCCCTGACAACTCCTTCGGCACTTCGGCGAAGCAGTCGTTCATGGGCTACGGACTCAAGGCCGGGGCGATCTACAAGCTCACAGGGCGGCACTTCATCACAGCGAACCTCGCCCAGATTGTGCGCCCGCCCGCAAGCAACGTGGCCTACTTGGCGCCCCGTGTGCGTGACGCTGTGGTAAGCGGCCTCACCCAAGAGCGAGCCAGCGGCGTGGACGTGAGCTACGTGCTGAAGGCGCCGAGGATCAAGGGCAGGGCCACGCTCTACTATTCGCGCATCGCCGATCAGGTATGGAACCGCAGCTATTACCACGATGAGTTCCTCACTATCGTGAACTACAGCATGACCGGTGTGGACCAGGTGCATCAAGGCATCGAACTGGGCGTGGAGGCCAACCTCACCAGCACCTGGCAGCTCACTGCTGTGCATGCCGGTGGCGACTACCGCTACGACTCGCGGCCCACCGCCACCGTGACGCGGAACAACAGCGAAGAAGTCTTCGCGAAGGACCGCACCGTATATTGGAAGGGCTACCGTGTAGGAGGCATGCCGCAGAGCGCATCCTCGCTCGGGCTGCGCTACAACTCGCCGAAGTTCTGGTTCGCCGGCGCCAGTGCCAATCACTTCCGCCACATCTACCTCGACCCCAATCCCGATCGCCGCACACAGCAAGCATTGGAGAACCTGGTTGACAGTGACCCGCAATGGAACGGCCTGCTGGAGCAGACGCGCCTAGACGACAACCTCACAGTGGACCTCTTCGCCGGAAAGAGCTGGATGTTCAAGCGCAAGTACCGCTTGGCGGTGAACGTGAGCGTGAGCAACGTTCTCAACAACCGCGACTTCCGCGTGGGTGGATTCGAGCAGCTCCGCTACGACCGCATGGACCCCGACCGCTTCCCGCCGAAGTACAGCTACCTCTTCGGTCGGAACTACTTCGCCATGCTCACCTTCAGCTTCTGACCTCAACGCACACTTCCTCTTATCCCGATGATCCGCAACCTCGCCATCGCCCTCTCCTCCGCCGCACTCCTGATCCTCGCAGGCTGCGAGAAGGAACTCGACTCGCCACCCGTGCGCACCTTGCCAGTAGGGCAGGTGATGACCGTGGCTGAGCTTCGCGCTCTCTACACGGGCGCTTCTCCTCGCACGTTCACAGGCGACAGCAGCGTATACGCTGTGGTAACAGCTGATGAAGAGAGCGGCAACCTCTACAAGAATGTTTACGTGCAGGACCATACCGGCGCGATCGTGCTGCGCCTGATCAACAGCGGCGGCTTGTACCAAGGCGATAGCATCCGGATCTATCTGCCCGGCACCATCCTCGGCGCTTACAACGGCCTGCTCCAGCTCGACAATGTGGACGTGGACAACAACGTGGTGAAGCAGGCAGCGGGCGTGCAGAAGCAGCCGCAGGTGGTCACCATCGCCGACATCAACACCACCTATAGCCCAGCATGGAGCCATCCGCTGCAGGCCAAGCTCGTTCGACTTGAGGGCGTTGAGTTCGTCGTGAGCGAAGCATGCAACGGGCTCACATATGCAGATGCAGCCAGTCAGGCTACCGTGAACCGCACGCTCACCGATTGCTCGGGCACGATCCTGGTCCGGAACAGCGGGTACTCCAATTTCGCCGGGCAGCAGCTGCCCAGCGGCGCCGGGAGCATGGTTGCGGTGGTTGGCCAGTTCAACAACGACATGCAACTCTTCATCCGCAAGGTGAGCGAGGTGCAGATGAACGGCGACCGCTGCGCCCCCTGCCCGGTGCCGTGCGCGGGGACCTCGAGCCTCATCCAGGACTTCTCCACCGCCGTCACCAATGTCGATTTCGTGGCCGACTGCTGGTACAACCAGGCCCAGGTCGGAAGCCGGTTCTGGCGCGGTACCAGTGTGAGCGGCAATATGGCCGTGCAGGCCACCTCGTTCGGCAGCGGCAACGCGAGCGATGTTTCCTGGTTGATCACCGCCCCGGTGAATTACCAGCCCGGCATGCTGCTCAGCTTCCGCAGTCAGCGCGGCTTCGGCGTAGCGGGCCACGACCCCTTCGCATTGTTCGTGAGCACCAACTATACCGGCCTCAACCTGGCCTCGGCCACCTGGACCCCGGTCACGTGCGACTACGCCACCCCGAGCACGGCCGATCAAGTGTGGGTGAACAGCGGCCCGGTGGACCTGAGCGCCGCCCTCCCAGTGGGCTTCAGTGGCAGCTTCGTAGTAGGATTCCGTTACACCGGTAGCGGCTCCGGCGGCCAGACCACCAACTTCCGCATCGACGATGTAGCGATCCAGTGATCGCCTAACCAACGCACTCCAACACCCCTGACCCATGAGACATTTTACCCTTCTCGCCTTCACCGCATTGCTCTCCACGAGCGCCCTCGGCCAAGTCATCTTCACCAGCGGCTTCGAGGACTGGGCCGCCAACCTTCCCACCGATTGGTACGGCAGCAAGAGCAACCTGCCCCAGAGCGGCGTTGAGCAAGTGACCACGAATGTGCATGGCGGCGCGAACGCAGTGCGCCTGATCAAGGCGAGCACCGGCCACCAGCGCTTCACCACACAGGTGCTGAGCGTGACCGCCAACCAGGAGTACGAGATCAACTTCTGGGTTCGGGGTGAAGGTCAGATCCGTGTGGGCCTTTACGATGGACGCCCCACCGGCAGCGGTTACGCATCGTACAATCCCACGGCGTTCGTCACAATCACCGGCAATACCTGGCAGGAAGTGACGCTGAACATGACCGCAGCAGTGGATGCGGGCAATGCCGAGTTCATCCTCAGCGTGCAGAGCACCGTGGCCCCCGAGCATCTGGTGGTTGATGATGTCACCATCACGGCGCTGGAAGTGGTGCCGCCCACGCCAGCCACTATCGTCGAAATCCAGGAGACCACTGCTCCCGACGGAGCATCACCCATGGTGGGCACCACCGTGATCACCCAGGGCCTGGTGAGCGCACTGCTCGCCAACGGCTTCTACCTTCAGGATGGCATTGGTCCGTGGACCGGCCTGTTCGTATTCGCAACACCCGGCGCACTCGCCATCGGCGACCAAGTCACCGTAACCGGCACCGTAGTCGAATTCAATGGTCAAACGCAGCTCAGTTCAGTATTGAACATAGTCACCGTTACCAGCGGCAATGCGGTGGCGCCCACCGTGATCAGCACCCTCGATGGCAATACCGAGCCTTACGAGAGCGTGCTCGTGAAGGTGAATGCGGCCAATTGCACCGCACAGGGCGGCTTCGGCCAATTCACGGTGAACGATGGAAGCGGCCCCGTGCTGGTTGATGATGTGATCTACGCGCACCCCTTCACGGTGGGCCAGTTCTATAACATCACCGGTGTGGTGCAGTACGCCTTCAGCGAGTGGCGCATCCTTCCGCGCTTCGTGGCCGATGTGGAAGTGGTCACCGGCATCATGGAGCAAACGGTTCAGCCTATCGCCATCGGCCCCAATCCGGCGAATGATGTGCTGCGTGTCGCTGCGCAGGATGCACGCGCCGCCTATGCGATCGTGGACGCACTTGGCCGCACGCTGCAGCAGGGCAGCCTGGAGAATGGACTCATCGAGGTCCATGGCTTGACCGTGGGCGCATATGTGCTCACCGTTCAGGATGGAGCCATGCTCCGTCAAGCGAAACTGCAGGTGCAGCGCTAAGCGCTCTCCGATGGTGCAAAGCCCGCGGTGGAAGTCCATCGCGGGCTTTGCATTCATGGCAGGCTTGAGCAAGGCATTCAACCCCTCGCTGCCTCGACCATTGCGGCCCGCACTTTGGGCGCGTTGCCGATGAGGATGCGGTCACCGATGATCATCACGGGCCGCTTCAGGAAGGTGTATTCCTGCAGGATGTACTTGCGGTAGTCCTTCTCTGTGAGCGTCATCTGGTTCAAGCCCAGGGCGCGGTACTTCAAAGCTACGCGGCTGAAGAGCCCCTCGTAGCTGCCCGCGAGCTTCTTCATTTCATCCAGTTCCTTCGCTGTGATGGGCTCGCCCTTGATCTCGCGCAGCGTGAAGCTCTTCAGGTTCGGGATGGTCTTGAGGATGGCCTGGCAGGTGGTGCAGTTGCCGAGGTGATAGATGATGCGGGGCATGCGGAGCGCTGTTGGGCGCGCAAAGGTGCATGCCGGAACAAGCGGGAACCGCCCTATCATGAATCAGCTCTTCATACTGTTCCGCGTGGATGCCGCCGAGGCGCAGTGCATCGCCCAGGCGCCTGATGAGCCGTACCAGCACGACTTCGAGGAGCTCATCATCGGCGTGGAAGGGCAGTTGGAGCGTTTCATCGACTTCCGCACCGCCACCATCGCCGCGCCCTTGCTCAGCTTTGTCACCAAGGGGAAGGCGCACTGTGTGCAGCCGGTGCGAAGGAGGGAAGTGGCCAGCAAGGAGCAGCTGGAGCGGATCGATAGGCCGTACGGACAGCTGACGGCGGACCGGGACGCAGCGTAGTGGCCTCTACCTTCGCTGCATGGGCAAGCCTACGGTTGCACCACCTAGGGTGGAAGACCCGGACGAGAAGCTCCGCGAGCGGATCAAGGAGCTGGGATGCCTTTACGCGGTGGCGCGCATCGCCCAAACGCAAGATCTGGGGCTGGAACCCATGCTGGTGGCCGTTGTGCGCACCATACCGCAAGGTTGGCAACGCCCCGATGACCTTTGGGTAGCGTTGGAACTGGATGGCCAACACTACGGCACAAATGGGGAACATGGCCCTCGGCAGCAACAGGCCATCACCATTGATGGGGAAGCGCGTGGCCTGTTGTCCGTTGGTTATCGTACGACCCAAGCGGACAACGCAGCACCAATCTTCCTGTCGGAGGAGGAGCAGCTCCTGGAGAAGCTCGCCAACGAAGTGGCCACCATTGTGGAGCGCCAGGAGAAGCGCGAGCGCCAGCGGCTTTTCGAGGCACGCATGGTCCAGCAGGACCGCCTCAACGTGTTGGGCGAGCTCACTGCGGGTATCGCCCATGAGTTGAACACACCGTTGGGCAATGTGCTCGGCTATGCTGAACTGCTGAAGGCGAACGAAGCCGATCCCGCCCGCCGGGAGGATCTGCAGCGCATCATCGATTCCGCCCTCATCGGCCGCGAGGTGGTGAAGCGGCTCATGTACTTCAGTTGTGAGATGCCCAGCCAGTTCCGTGTCCAGGACGTGAACACCGTGGTGGAAGGCACCATGAACCTGTTGAAGCGCCAGGTGGAGGGATCCCGTGTGGAGCTGCACATGTACCTGGCACCCGGGCTACCGCATGTGCGGCTCGATCGCGTGCAGTTCGAGCAGGTGTTGACGAATCTGGTGATGAACGCACTGCACGCCATGGGCGCCGGTGGGCAACTGGACATCACCACCGAAGCGCACGAGCGCCTTGTGCACATCCGCGTACGCGACAGCGGCCACGGCATCGAGGCCACACAGTTGCGGAAGATCTTCCAACCTTTCTTCACCACCAAGCCAACGGGCGAAGGCACCGGCTTGGGCCTCTCCGTGGTGCATGGCATCATCAAGGCACATGGTGGCGACATCACCGTGGAGAGCACCTTAGGTCAGGGCACCAGTTTCACCATCACACTTCCCTTGGCATGAGCGCGATCGCCTCCCCTTCCGTACTGCTGGTGGATGATGCCCGCGACATGCTGGAATTGCTTCGGCGCAGCATGAACGTCATGGGCCTCACGCCCTTCACCGCCAACAACGTGGTGGATGCCATCGAGGTGATCGAGAACGGTCCTGTGGACCTGGTGATCACCGACCTGAACATGCCCGGCGTTGGTGGCATTCAGCTGGTGCGCTACATGGGCGAGCACTTCCCGCACATCCCCGTGCTGGTGATCACCGGATACCCCAAGCTGGAGGATGCCGTGCAGGTGATGAAACTGGGTGCGGTGGAATACCTGGTGAAGCCTTTCACACAGGAAGAGTTGCGCGATGCCGTGGAACGTGCGTTGAACGAACTGGTCGGTAAGGAAGAGCATGCCGCGCCCGCGGTGGAAGATCGGGATAGCTTCCACGGCATCATCGGCCGCTCCGCCGCCATGCAGGAGGTGTACCGCATCATAGAACGCTGCGGGAACAACCGCGCCACCGTGCTGATCACCGGCGAGAGCGGAACCGGCAAAGAGATGGTGGCCCGCGCCATTCACTACAACAGTGTGCATGCTGCGGCACCGTTCATCGCCGTGAACTGCGGGGCCATTCCCGACCAGCTCCTGGAGAGCGAACTCTTCGGCCATGTCAAGGGCGCCTTTACAGGGGCCACCACCAGCAGGGTGGGCTTCTTCCAGGCCGCCGATGGGGGCACTCTTTTCCTGGACGAGATCGGCAACGCATCGCCCGCCGTGCAGGCCAAGATGCTGCGCGCCATACAGGACAAGGAGATCACCATGCTGGGTGGCACCAAGTCTCAGCGGGTGGAGGTACGCCTGATCTCCGCCGCCAACAACGACCTGTCCGCCATGATCCGGCAGGGCACCTTCCGCGAGGACCTGTACTACCGGCTCAACCTGATCAACATCCACATCCCACCGTTGCGCGAACGCCGGGAGGATATCCCCTTGCTGGTGGAGCACTTCAACGTGCGCTTCAGCAAGGAACAAGGGCGCCGTCCGTTGCGCATTCCACAACGCATCATGGACCTCCTAAGCGCCTACCCCTGGCCCGGCAACGTGCGCGAATTGGAGAACCTTGTTCACCGCCTGGTGATCCTGAAGGACGTGGCCGTGGAAATGGACGATCTGCCACGCTATATGAAGATGGAAGCGCCGCGTAGCAGTGGCCCTGCGGAACTGCTCAGCCTCGCCACCATGGAGCGCCAGCATATTCTTCGGGTGTTGGAGGCCACCGGCCAGAACAAGACCAAGGCGGCGGAGATTCTGGGCATGGACCGAAAGACGTTGCGTGAGAAGCTCAAAGCACTGGGGTGAAACGCCCATGCGGGGTGATCCGCCCCGGGAATCTGCACCGATCCAGGACCACGACGCGTTGATGACAGAAGACACAGTGCATACGCTATTGCCTGAGGGATAACTCTTTACAGCCATACCCCACCCATCATGCAACGTGCACCTCCGCCCATGGCATAGCCATTGGCAACGGCCCAGCGCAAGCGAAAGCCATGGGACCTACCAAGACCAACCTATCCACATCACTCTGCACCAATTGCATGTACAGCGGCGACTGTCTCTTCCAACGGCAGGCCCCACAGCCCATTCAGCACTGCGAACTGCATGAGACCATTTCCCCAAAAGCTGTCAGCACGCTGAACGGCGCTTCCGCCAAGGCAGCAACGGTACCAAGCGGGCTCTGCGCCACCTGCGACCACCGCACCTACTGCACACTACGCAGCCCCGAGCGCATCGTGCTCCACTGCGATCATTTCGAATAGCACCGCCTCAACAACAACCAATGGAAACCCCCACCGTGGAAAAGAAGACCGAGCAAAGGCAAGGCATGTACAAGGTCGTGATGGACCAGTTCGAACGTGCCGCCGACACCATGGGCCTGGACCCTGGCGTAAGAAAGATCCTATCGAAGACCAACAGTGAGATCGTGGTCCACTTCCCCGTGAAGCTGGATAACGGCAGCATCGAGGTCTTCACCGGATACCGTGTGCAGCACAACAATGCACTCGGGCCATACAAGGGCGGCCTGCGTTACCACCAGACGGTGGACATCGACTCCGCCCGCGCATTGGCCATCTGGATGACTTGGAAGACCGCACTGGCCGGCCTGCCTTACGGTGGCGGCAAGGGCGGTGTGGAGATCAATCCGAAGCTTTACTCACAAGGCGAACTCGAACGCATCACGCGTCGATTCACCTACGCGTTGGGCGACAATATC
>DAORNP010000065.1:11695-19797 GCA_035441065.1 Flavobacteriales bacterium
CCGATCTGGACATCCCAGCGCCGGACGTGAACACCAACCCGCAGATCATGGCGTGGATCGCGGACACCTACTCCAGCACCAAGTCGCCCGCCACGCGCTTCGCCAACCTGCACGTCGTGACAGGCAAGCCCTTGGGGGCCGGCGGTCTTGAAGGACGCGACCGCGCCACCGGCTTCGGTGTGGTGGCCACACTGAAGTCATGGTCCCGGCGCACGAACAAGCCACTGAAGGGCATGCGCTACATCGTGCAGGGCTTCGGCAACGTGGGCTACTGGACGGCTCACTTCCTGGCAGCCGAAGGTGCTGTCCTCATCGCTGTGCAGGATGCCAGTGCCACCATCCACAACGTGAACGGCATCGATCCCGAGGATCTCAATGCGCACGTGGAGGCCAACAACCGAAGCATCGCAGGCTACACCAAGGCCGGCACCATGCCGCCTTCGGAGTTCTTCGGACTGCCCTGCGACATCGTTGTGCCCGCCGCGCTGGGCAACCAGATCACCGCCGCCAATGCAGGCAGCATCAAGGCCCATGTGGTGGCCGAAGGTGCCAATGGCCCAACGGATACCGAAGGAGAAGCCATCCTGCGCCAGAACGGTGTGGACATCATCCCCGATATCCTCTGCAACTCCGGTGGCGTGATAGGCAGCTACTACGAGTGGCTGCAGAACAAGCGCAGTGAGATCTGGAAGATCGAGGAGGTGTTGGAGATGATCCAGGACAAGATCGACACCGCATTCGACAAGGTGGTGGCCACATCCGCAGAGTTCAAGGTGAACTGGCGTGATGCCGCCTACATCGTGGCATTGCGTCGCCTGGAGAAGACCTACAAGGAACGCGGCATCTTCCCATAAGCCATGATCATTGGAGTGTTGAAGGAGCGTACCCATCGCCGGCTGGTGTCGTTGACACCGGCCGGCGTAGGGCGCCTGCGTGCGCAGGCCGAGGTGCTTGTGCAGCAGGGCGCCGGCGCGGCGGCCGGGTTCAGCGACCAGGCCTACCGCGATGCGGGTGCCTTGGTGGTGGAAAGCCCGGAGGCCGTAATGCAAGGCGCGGATATCGTGCTGGGCCACGACAGCCACTACATGGGTGAGCCGCTCAAGGGCGAACGCACCTTCGTGGGTTTCTTCAACGTGCTGAACGAACCGGCCACCGTAGCCTACTACACCCGGCCGGGCATCACACTCCATAGCCTTGACCTGATGCCACGCACCACCCTGGCGCAGGCCATGGACGTGCTGTCCTCGGTCGCTTCGATATCGGGCTACCAGGCCGTGTTGCTCGCTGCCGAACGCTCCCTGGCAACCGTGCCCATGATCACCAGTGCTGGCGGCACGTTGCGACCCGCTCGCTTCCTGATCATGGGAGCTGGTGTTGCCGGCCTGCAGGCCATTGCCACCGCACGCCGCTTGGGCGCCGTGGTGAAGGCCTACGACGTGCGCTCCGCCGCAAAGGACGAAGTGGAAAGCCTGGGTGCCGAGTTCATTGAAGTTGAAGGTGCACAGGAAGACCGCAAGGCTGGTGGCTATGCCGTGGAGCAGAGCGCCGACCAGTTGGAACGGGCGCGTGCCCGCATCCAGCAGGAAGCTGCCGAAGCCGATATCATCATAACGACCGCCCGGATACCCGGCCGAAGGGCTCCTGTTCTCATCACGCGCGAAATGGTCGGGATCATGAAAGCGGGTGCTGTGATCGTGGACCTTGCGGCCGCTACCGGCGGTAACTGCGAACTCTCCGAGGCGGACCGTACGGTGATGCACGGTGAGGTCACCATCCTCGCGCCCACCTCCATCGAATGCGGGTGTGCCCATTCCACCTCCTTCCTTATCTCGAACAACTACACCGCCTTCCTGCTCCACCTGCTTGCCCATCGTGCCGAACGGCCCGACGACGAGATCCTGAAGGCCACCCGCGTGGTGGCCGATGGTACGGTGGTGAACGAACGCTTCCTCGCCCTGGCCTCCAAGGCCGCCTGACGCCATGTTCGACCTGCACTACCAACTCACCTCCATCGACGGCCTGTTCGTTCTGGCCCTCAGCCTGCTCGTGGGCTTCGAGGTGATCAAGAACGTGCCCGCCGTACTGCACACGCCGCTCATGTCCGGATCCAATGCCATCAGCGGCATCATCCTCTTTGGTGGCATCACCCAGCTGTTGGGCGCTGCCACGGGCGATGTGCTTACGATCGCATTGGCCTCGGCCGCTGTTCTATTGGGCACCATCAATCTGGCCGGCGGATTCTTCGTCACGCACCGCATGTTGGGCATGTTCCGCAAGACGCGGCAACGCGACCCGCGATCCTGATCGTCATGGGCATCCTTTATCTCCTTTCCACCATTGGTCTGGTACAGGGCCTGAAGTTCATGGGCGATCCTGCCCGTGCCCGACTGGGCAACACCGTGGCTGCCTTTAGCGTGGTGCTGGCTCTGGGCGCCGTCGTGTGGTCGTCCATGGTGCCAGGCACCGGCACCGTACACCTGGTGTTGCTGGGCCTGCTGTTGGCCGCCGGAACCGTGCTGGGGGGGGTGTGGAGCTACCGCGTGGCCATGACAGCCATGCCCCAACTGGTATCGTTGTTCAATGCGTTGGGTGGGCTAAGTGCGGTGTTGCTTGGCCTCAACATGGTGCACGGCCAGGGCGTGGATGACAGCGCCAAAGGAGCCAGTTCAGTCCTCATGCTGGGCGTGTTGTTCGGTGGTTTGGCCTTTACCGGAAGCATTGTGGCCTACCTGAAGCTCGATGGCCGCAAGCTGCCCAAGGCCGGGCAGCTGCACCGCACCGTGGCGCGCGTGCTGCTAGTTGTCCAGGTTGCCCTTTTCCTGGCCCACTTGCTCTTGCCGCAACCAATTGCACCGTTCGGTACGCTGCTCAGCACCATGGCCTTACTGGCCTTGCTCTATGGCCTGTTCCTCACCCTACCCATCGGTGGTGCCGACATGCCCGTGCTCATTGCCCTGCTCAACGCCCTCACCGGTGTGGCCACCCTGCTGGCGGGCTTGCTCTTCAAGGATCCCGTGATGCTCATCGGCGGCATTCTCGTGGGCGCCACCGGCCTGCTGCTCACCATGCAGATGAGCAAGGCCATGAACCGCACCCTGCGCAGCGTGCTGGCCGGCAGCATCAAGGGTGCGCGGGGCGCCGGTGCCGAGGCCGAAGAACAGGTGCGCCCGATCAGCGCCGTGGAGACCGCTTCATTGCTGGCCTTCGGAAAGCACATCGCCATCGTACCCGGTTACGGAATGGCCGTGAGCCAGGCCCAGCAGGCCGTGTACGAGATGCAGGGCCTGCTGCAACGACTGGGTGCCGGAGTGCACTACATCATACACCCCGTGGCCGGCCGTATGCCCGGACACATGAACGTGCTGCTGGCCGAGGCCAATGTGCCCTACGCCAGCATACACGCCATGGAAGAGGTGAACGACCACATGGACCGCTACGACGTGGTGCTGGTGATCGGTGCCAACGACGTGGTGAATCCCGCTGCCGAAAGCGACCCAGCAAGCAGCATACACGGCATGCCCATCATCCGTGCCTACAAGGCCAAGCAGGTGGTGGTGCTGAAGCGCGGCATGGCCAAAGGATACTCCGGGGAGCGCAACCTCCTCTTCGAACGGCAGAACTGCCGCGTCCTCTTCGGTGATGCCAAGAACAGCCTTCAGGCCGTGATCGATGAACTCAAACGCATATGACCATGGAAAATCCCCGCTTGATCATCTCCGCCCAAGAGCGTGAACTTCTCAATGCCTGGATCGTCGGGTACAACCCACCAGATGTGCGCGTGCGCGAAAGCCTCGACCAACTCTACGCTGAATTGGAGCAGGCCGAAGTGCGGCCTGAGAACGAGATCCCTGCCGACGTGGTGCGCCTGCACAGCATTGTGGACATCCGTACCCCCTTCGGGCGTCGAGAGGGTCTGCAACTGGTCATGCCCGCCGATGCCGACCTGAAGGTGAACAGGCTGTCAGTGATGTCCGTGATGGGGGCCGCCCTCATCGGCTATCGCGAGGGCGCCACCATACGCTGGCAAATGCCACAGGGGGCACAGGATATCACCTTGGAGCGCGTGGACAACACGCACTGCAACGACATCCGCATCCCGATGCGTAACGGGAAGTAGCATTTAGGCTGAGGCTTGGCGCCATGCGATCGAGGCATTGTGCCGTTGATCCGCATCGTGAAGAAGGAGGCTCAGTGATGCTGATGACGACACCCTGCTGGAAGTGGTCAAGGGGCATCCTATCCCGGTACATCCGCAGCAAGTGAGTGGCAGCTCCAAGTGTTACCTTGCTGCCATGGACGCCCTCTTCCGCCTGTTCCGCGTGGATTCCGCCGAAGCAGCACGCATTGCAGAAGCGCCGGACGACCCGCACCAGCACGACTTTGAGGAGCTCATCATCGGTGTGGAAGGACAGCTGGAACACTTCATCGACTTCCGCACCGCCACCATCGCCGCGCCCTTTGTAAGCTTCGTCACCAAGGGCAAAGTGCACCGCTTGCGCCCCGCGCTGAAGGACGGCCGTTGCGACATGCGTGTGCTGCGCTTCCGCAGCGAGTTCATCCCCGAGACCACTTTCCAGCTCTACGCCTTCTTCCACGCCAATGCGGACATCGCGCTGCACGACGTGCGTTGCTTCAAGCGGCTGCTCACCGTGTGCGACCTGATCGAAGGCGAGATGCAGGAGGCCGAGCCCGACCTGGCCGTGGTGCGTCAGTTGCTCAGTGCGCTGTTCACGCTCATCCGCAGCGAACACCGCCGCCAGCATCCGGACGCGGAGACGCCGCCCGCCACGCAGAGCGAGACCTTCCGCCACTTCCTACAGATACTGGAGGAGAACTTCCGCCAGCCGCACGATGTGGAGTTCTACGCTTCGCAGCTCTTCATGAGCCCGCGCAACCTCAATCTCATCACGCAGCACATCCTGCAGCAGAGCGTTTCGCGCATCATCGAGACGCGCAAGCTGATCGAGGCGAAGAACCTGCTGATCGCCACCGATAAGCCCGTGAGCGAGATCGGCTTCGACCTCGGCTTCAACGAGAAGGCCTACTTCACCCGCGTGTTCAAGAAGAACACGGGACAGACGCCCACGGAGTTCCGTGAGGAGATGCGTAAGTTGGTGGCGTAAAGAAGGCCAAGGGTGCTATAGCGAGATGGGTGTGCAGCGGTCGCCTCGACCGCCGCTCCCGTTCACCCGACCACGCTGGGGTTGGGCAATGGCTGCCCACCGGTGCTGTGAAGCCGTTCATGCACCTGCGCGAAATCCTGCTCCCGGTCCGCCAGCACCATCAGTACATCGTTGGGCAGGATCACGGTCGATCCCCCCGGCCTGATGTACACATCGTTGCGCTTGATCATCACGATGAAGGCCGAGCGTGGGAACTTGAGATCCACCACCCGCTTGTTCACGGCCGAGAAATGGGGCCTGATCTCGATCTCCTGCAGGTTCGACTTGGGCAGGTCGATGATGAGCTTCTCGCTCTCGGAGATCGGCTTGATCCGCTCGGGAAGCGCCATGCGCAGCCATTTGGCCACCACGCCCAGAGTGGTGCCTTGGATCAGCACGGAGGTCACCGACACGAAGAACACGATGTTGAATATCATCGGCGCCTTGTCGATGCCCGCCAGCAGCGGGTAGGTGGCGAACACGATGGGCACGGCGCCCCGCAGGCCCACCCACGAGATGTAGAAGCGCTTGCGCAGCTGCATCCGGAAGAACACCAGGCTCAGGAACACGCTCACCGGTCGCGCCACGATGATCAGGAACAGGGAGATCAACAGCCCGATGCCCATCACCGGGAACACCTGCGTGGGGAACACCAGCAGGCCCAGGGTGAGGAAGAGCACGATCTGCATCAGCCACGCCATACCGTCATAGAACTTCAGGATGGCTTTCTTGTGCATCAGGTCCTGGTTGCCCAGGTACACCGCGCAGATGTAGATGGCCAGGAAGCCGTTGCCCCCCACGAAGTCCGTGGCGGAGAAGGTGACGAACATCAGCGCGATCACGAGGATCGGGTAAAGCCCCTCGAAGTCGAGTTGGATGCGGTTGATGATCCGCTTGCTCAGCATGCCGAATCCAAGGCCTGCCAGGCCACCCACAAGCATCTGTTGGATGAACAAGGGGATGACCGACGCCAGGCCCTGGTCCTGGTTCACCACCAGCGAGAGGAAGGCGATGGTGAGCACATAGGCCATGGGGTCGTTGCTGCCGCTCTCCAGCTCCAGGGTGGGCCGCAGGTTGCTCTTCAGCGCAAGGCTCTTGGACCGCAGGATGGAGAACACCGCCGCCGCGTCCGTGGACGACACGATGGAACCCAGCAGCAGGCTCTCGTAGATGGTGAAGTCCGTCACGTACCACACGAACAGGCCAAGGGACAGCGCCGTGAGCAACACGCCCACGGTGGACAGCACGATGCCCTGCTTAAGAATGGGCTTCACCGCATTCCACTGCGTATCCAACCCGCCCGAGAAGAGGATGAAGTTCAGCGCCACCACCCCGATGAACTGGGCCGCTTTGGGGTCCGCGAACTGGATGCCGCCGATGCCATCGGAACCGGCCAGCATGCCGATGGTCAGGAAGAGCAGCAGGGTGGGTACCCCGAATTTGTAGGAGGTCTTCCCCACGATGATGCTCACGAAGAGCAGGAGGGAGCCGACCAGCAGGATGTTCTCGATTGTAAGGTTCATGCCGCATGCAAGGTACTGGTTGGCGCTATGGTCATAAGGGCTTCCCAGCCGACCGCGCGCCGAGTTCCAATTGGAGTTGTGGAAGCTGGTGATATAAGGGCACGTGGATCCACGCCTGCGGTACCTTGCAGGACACTTATCGCTGCCATGTCCAACATCGGTCTCATCATCGAGGAACGCGAACGCAACATCGGCAACTTCTTGGTGGGGCGCCTGCTGCCCTTTCGCGGCAAGCGCATGGTGGGCCCCTTCATCTACATCGATCACATGGGGCCGGTGCGCATGGACGATCACGTCAACATGGACATCGGGCCGCACCCGCACATCGGCCTCAGTACGCTCACCTACTTGTTCGAGGGCGCGGTGATGCACCGTGACAGCCTCGGCACCGAGCTGGAGATCATGCCCGGCGCGGTGAACTGGATGACGGCCGGCAATGGCATCGTGCACAGCGAGCGCACACCGGAACGCCTGCGCGCGGTGGACAAGTCCATACACGGCCTGCAGATCTGGGTGGCCCTACCCAAGCACCTGGAGCAGATGGATCCCGCCTTTCACCACGTGGAAGCCAGCGCACTGCCCGCATGGGAAAAGGATGGCGCGCGCTTCAAGGTCATCGCTGGTGAGGTGCTGGGCCGTAGATCAACGGTGCCCGTACACAGTCCGCTTTACCTGCTGGAGATCCATGCCAACACGGGTTGCACGGTGCGGATCGGGAACGAGCTGTACGGTGAAGCAGGTCTGTACATCCTGCAAGGCGAAGTGAGTGATGGCGGCGAGCACTTCGGTCCCAGGCAGCTTCTGGTCGCGAAGGATGCCAAGCTCTGCACCTTCACCCTAGCGCCGGGCACCACGGTGTACCTCTTCGGCGGCGAGCCCTTCCCCGAGGAGCGCCTCATCTACTGGAACTTCGTGGCCACCAGCCAGGCCCTGATCGATGAAGCCAAGGAGCGCTGGCGCCGGCAGGAGTTCGTGATGCCGCCCGGTGAACATGACCCGATCCCGCTACCGTTGGAGACCGCCTTCAAGTCCTCGCGTTGAGCCGCTTGACACGCGTGATTGCGGATCGCACCGATTAACCGCCCTGGGTGATGAGGGCGGATATACGCACCCTGGTGCCCTGATCAAGAGGACCCGTGCGGCGGCGCACCTGCGGTCCTGTCCATCTACGACCCTTTCCCGGACAGCGTTCCTGCCTCCATCGCGAGACGCGCTGATGGATGAAGGCCGTCCCCGTGTTGCTTGGACGCTGGGATGACAATCGTCACCGTTCAGGTATGTTAGTGTTCACTAACTTTGTGGTGTTCCAGCCATGCACACCATGAACGGACAACGCAACATCGCCATCGGCTTCCTCACCATGGGAGCCTTCATGCTCTACGGCTTCCTGCTCATCTACCTGCGGGACTTCGCGCCC
>DAORNP010000066.1:0-2570 GCA_035441065.1 Flavobacteriales bacterium
GGGACATGGCAGGCGCTTGTGCAACCGCAAAGCTCACGGCCAGCGCTGGGCGCAACAATAGAACAAGGGTTGACAAGTATGGGCCGGCTACTGGTTTCAGGGCGATTCCGCGAACCTGGTTCGCTTGGTGTGGGCTGTGGTCGGCAAGCAGGCGAAACCGGATGTCACCAATCCTACCTGGTGAAGTACCGATTCACCGCCTCGGTGCGGTTGTTCACGTGCAATTTGCCATAGATCCGGTGGATGTGCTGCTTCACTGCGCCTTCGGTAATGGTGAGGCGCTCGGCGATCTCCTTGTACAGAAGACCTTGTGCAAGCTGTTCCAGCACCGCGAATTCCCGTTCACTCAGATCCTGGCTCAAAGGGTGGCTGGCTGCGGGTGAGGGCCTGAAATGCCGCACCACGCGCCGTGCCACGCTCATGCTCATGGGCGATCCGCCTTGCGCCACCTCGCGCACGCCGCGCACGATCTGGTCAGGCGCTGAGTTCTTGAGCAGATAACCGTTGGCACCGGCCTTCAGCGCTTCGAAGACCTTGTCGTCGGTGTCGTTCACCGTGTACATCAAGAACTGGGTGTTGGGCCAGCGCGCGCTCAGGCGCCGAACGCCTTCGATGCCATCGGCTCCCGGCAGATTCACGTCCATCAGCATCACGGTAGGGGAGGCGTCGTTCTGGACAGCCTCAGCATCCTCCACCGAATCATGCGCGCCAAGCAGCTTCATGCCCGGAGTGGCCACGAAAACGGAGACTAGCATCTCGCGGATGCGCGCGTCGTCCTCTACGATTCGAAGGGTCAGCAGCTCGCTCATGCTTGCTTGCCGGTCCTTATTGGAGCCAGCGATGGGGCGAAGGTGCGTGCCCGCCGGTTCCGCATCAAGCTAACTTTCGTTCGGCCAAAGGGGCGTGCAGCTTCACCTGCGTGCCATGGCCCTCACTGCTGATGCTGAGCGCGGCGCCGATCTCTTCAGCGCGCTTCCGCATATTCATCAGCCCATGGCTATGCGGCCTTCGGTCATGTTCCGCGAAGCCCCGGCCGTCATCGGAGATGAGCACCGTGAAGCCGTTTTCCCAGCGCAACGCCAAGCGCACGTTTTGCGCCTTCGCATGCTTCACCACATTATGCAGGGCCTCCTTCACGATCAGGAAGAGGTTGCGCCGCTGCTGCGTGGTGAGCCTCATTTCCGGGAAGAAGGCATCGGCGCGCAGTTCGATCCGGATGTCGTAGGCGTCGAGGTAATTGCGGGCGTAGGAACCGATGTACGCCACGAGGTCGTCGAGGCTGCCCTGGTCGTCCTGCAATGCCCAGATGATATGGCGCATGCTGGCGATGAGCTCTTCGGCGGTGCTGGCCTGTTCGCGAAGCAGCGGTTCGGTCCCGTTGGCGAGGCCCTGCTGCAAGGCCATTTCACTGCGCAGCTTCAGCGCGCTGAGGCCCACACCCAGGTCGTCGTGCAGGTCGCGGCTCACTTGCTCGCGCACGCGCAATTCGGCGATGGTGCGCTCTTGCTCGGCTCGTTGGGCATGCAGCTCGGCCAGGTGCCGCCTATGGCGTTGGCGCGCGCCGATCAACAGGTAGATGCCGGTGAGCGCTGCGAAGGCGAAGAGCCCCGAAATGATCAGGAAGAGCCGTGTGCGTTTCTCCGATTCAAGCTGGGCGGTGATCCGCTCGCGTTCGATGCGCTCCACCTCCAGGTCGTTGTCGGCGCGCAGCAGCTCGGCTTGCGTGGTCAATGCCGACCGGATGTTGTTGGCGGTGATGGTGCTGTCGATGCGGTGCCATTCGCCCATCCGTGCCAGCGCGCCCGGCAGATCGCCCAGGATACGGCTCGTGCGCGAGGCCATGCGCGCGAAATTCCGCTGGGTGACCAGGCCTATTTCGGGTCGATGGGCATCGAGATAGGCGCGCGCCCGCTCGAGTGCTTCGCGCGCCTGGTTGATGCGTTTGCCTGCGGCAAGGGCCAGTGCGCCCCCCACCAGCGCATCCACGCCGATATCATGATCGTGCGCGGCATCGGCAATGGCCCAGGAGCTGGCGAAGCGATGCACAGCGGAATCGGGCTCATCGGCTTTCAGCGCGATATTCCCCAATGCCCAATGGGCAACGGCGATGGCGCGTTCGGCGCCTACCGCCTGGGCCAGTTGCAGCGAACGCGTGACATGAAGGCGGGCGCTGTCCAATTGGCCCAGATTGCTCAAGTAGCTGCCCATGTTGCCGTGGATGTGATGCAGCTCGGTCACCGGATAGCGGGCCGCCGGGTTCCGGGGGAACCACTGGAGCGCAAGCCGCAGGTAGGGGAGCGCCTCCTTGCTGTCCTGGATGTTCTCGTGCAACAATCCTTTCAGATTGTAGGCATTGGCGATCAACGTGCTGTCGCCGAGTTGATTCGCAAGGCGCTCTGCATCATCGAGGTCGCGCATGGCCTCGTTGAAGAGGCCCTCATAGTAGAGTACTTCGGCACGATAGGCCAGCAGGTAGTGCGCTTCTTCCTTGTGCTTCGCGGCATCCAGCGTGAGCAGCGCGCCGTTGATGAGCATGATGGCACTGTCACCATGGAAGGCATCCATCTGGT
>DAORNP010000066.1:2580-8622 GCA_035441065.1 Flavobacteriales bacterium
GCAGGATGTGCTCCATGCGCCGATGCAGTTCAGCATCAGCGAAGGGCGGAAGCGCGCGCATGCCCAGTATGGTGGGCTGCCCCGCAGCCTGTCCAAGGCTGAAGAGGAGCATGGCAACGTGCAGGGATCGCGCGATCGCCATCATCTGCCGAAGAAGCGATTCACCGCTTCCGTGCGGTTCTGCACATGCAGCTTGCCATAGATGCGATGGATGTGCTGCTTCACGGTTCCCGTCGTGATGCCCATGCGCTCGCCGATCTCCTTGTACAGGAGCCCTTGCGCGAGCAGCTCCAGCACGCCGCGCTCCCGGTCGCTCAGGGCATCCTCGCTGGAGGCCGATGAGGCGGCGGGCCTGAATTGCTGCACCACCCGTCTGGCCACATGCGCGCTCATGGGCGCGCCCCCCGCTTGCAGCTCGCGCACAGCGGCGAGTATCTCATCGGGCGTGCTGCTCTTGAGGATGTAGCCGTTGGCGCCAGCCTTCAGCGCCTCGAATACCCGCTGGTCATCGTCATGCACGGTGTACATGAGGTATTGGGTGCTGGTGCAGCGCTGGCTCATCTGCCGCACGCAGTCGATGCCGCTCTGGCCGGGCAGGTTGATGTCCATGAGCACCACGTCGGGGCAGTTCTCATTCAACCGCAATAAGGCATCCTCGGCAGTGCTGTGAACGGTGAAGGGCTCCATGCCCTCCTCGAAGAGGAAGAGGGAGCGCAGTGTCTCACGGATGGTGCTGTCGTCCTCCACGATGCTCACACGGATCGCTTTCTTCTTCGTCATGCCGCAAAGCTGCAAGGTGGGGCTTCAGCGACCAATAGAACGAAGGTTATAGCGTGAACTGCTGGATGGGCACTTGCAAGGATAGCACGGTGCCTACTTCGCCATGGACCTCGAACCGGCCATGCAGATCCTCGACGCGCTTCCGCATGTTGCGCATGCCATTGCCTGTGCCGGCATCAGCAGCCTTGGGCAGGCCGATGCCATCGTCCGTGATCCGCATGCGCAGGCCATTCTCCCATTCAATGTGGATTTCGATGCGGCTGGCCTGGGCATGCTTCACGCTGTTGTGCAGGGCTTCCTTCAGCACAAGGAAGATGTTGCGGCGCTGCTGGGCAGTGACCCGCGCATCTGGGATGCCATCGGCCATGCGTACGGTAATGGTCAGGTTGTTCTGTTCGCAATAGCTGCGCGCGTAACTGGTGGCATAGGCGAGCAGGTCATGCACGGAGCTCTGCCCTTCGTCCATGGCCCAGATCATCTGGCGCATGCTGCCGATGATCTCACCGGTCGAAGCCGCGAGTGATGCGAGCTGTTCGCGTTTCGCAGGATCTTTCTCCACGCGCAGGGCCATCTCGCTGCGCAGCTTCAAGCCGCTGAGGCCGGCGCCGAGGTCGTCGTGCATGTCGCTGGCGATGCGCTCGCGCTCGCGCAGCACCGCCTGCTCGCGCTCGAAGGCCTCGCGTTGCTTGCGCAAGCGACCGGTGAGATAGATGCGGAAGGCAATCGACGCCAAGAGTATGAGCGTGATGAGGGCTCCTGCGCGGAACCACCAAGTGGCATGGAATGGCGGGAGCACCTCCACTTGAGCCTGGGCTGGCGAGGTGCTCCAGGATAACCCATCATGGCTGGCAGCCACTTCGATGGCGTGAGCGCCCGTCGGAAGGTCGAATAGGTCGATGCGTTGTGCCGCGCCGATGCTCTTCCACACGGTATCGATGGAACGCACGCGGTATCGGAATAACAATGGTGCGCCCCATCGCGCACCGGTCGCGCCGAGCTCCAGCGTGAGTGCCTTGCTTGCCGATTCGAGCCGCAAGGATGGCGGAGGACCGAAGGCCTGCGCATCGCGCACCCGATGGCTGGTGAAGACGGCTTTCGGCGCTGCGTCGGGCTGGGTGGGCACATGCGGGTCGTGCAGCACGATGCGGTCGCGCACGCTGAATGCCAAGCGGCCGTCCGGGAGTTGGGCCATCGCATTCACCGCACCTCGCTCCTGCAAGCCTGCCGGAAGCGCGAAGGGCACGAAGGCCCGCGTCCCCGGTGCCATGCGGGCGATACCCTGGTCAGCGATCACCCAAAGTGTTCCGTCACGAACGAACCGGAGGTCCACGATCCGCGCGCCCGGCACGCCATCGCGCCGTGTAACGTACTGCGTGGTGCCCTTACTGGGGTCGTAAACCACGAGGCCTTGTTCATTGGTGCCAAGCCACAAGCGACCGTCAGGTCCTTCGGCCATCACGCGCACCACGCCGCCGATGTTGCGGCCTTGCGCATCCTGAACGCCGCGCCATTGGCCGTCCTCGTACTGCGCTATGCCACCGCCGTCATTCAGTCCCACCCAGTGCCGGCCTTGGGAATCGGTGAGCCAGCAGAGGAGGCCGAGCCCCGGGAGCTTGCCATGCGGACCGGTCGAGGTGTCCACGCGCTCGCATGGCGTGCTTTCATCCAATGGGCAGCGCCACAAGCCCTGGCGCCATGTGCCGATCCAGCGTGCGCCTTCGGCTTCGGCCATGAAGGTGGTGACCGGTTCCTTCTCGCGGATCGCACCGCTCAATGAGGCACCGTCCCGCATGCGTAGCTGGCTCGGATCGAACCAGGCGTAGCCTTCGCTCGTGCAAACTGCTATGCGTCCATCGGGAGCAAGATGCAGGTTCTTGATGTAGTTGTTTGGTCGCGATTCCGATGGCCTTGCCGGGCCGCGCATCACGCTTCTCGAGTTCGCACGCTGGTCGCTGAGCGTGATGATGCGCAGGCCATGCGATGTGCCTATGACCAGGGTGTCTGGCCCCAGCGGCATCAGCGCGCTCACATCGCTATCCGTACGCACCGGATGCAACGTGGTGGCGCGTTGATCAGCGCGCAGCACAGCGATTCCGCGCGCTGTTGCCAGCCAACGATCGCCGTTGCTGGCGCTCATGAAGTACGCGCTGCTCGATGATGGCATGGCACCCGGCTCAGTGGAGGATGCGACCACCTCGTTCCACGTGCCTTGCCCTGTTCGATGGAACACCCGGCGTGTCCAGGTGGAGAGCCAATGGCGCCCATCCGCATCGACGGCCTGCCATTGCAGGTTGAAGCGCTCACCATCGGGTGCGACCGGAGCCTGACGCGTCAGCGATCCATCCTTGAGGCTGAATGCAATCAGATGAAAGCCATCGTTCGTGTGGAACCAAAGCGTATCGTTATGCACCATGGGCGCGGTCACTTCAGCGACTTCACGCCATGGTCCATTTAGCGAGGGGGCACGCGCATCGCTCCAGCGATCGGTTCGGGCATCCCACGCGGCGATGCCTTCCACGGTGGCCACCCATAGCAACCTGTGCGCGTCATCCCAATGCAGCGCGTTGCGCGAGCGGCACCAGCCCATAGGACCTTCGCCAGCCGGACGACCCTGCGCATGCTCGAATGAGCTCTTGCGGGCATCGAAACGGTACAGGCCATCATCGGTGAGCACCCACACCAAGGTGTCGCCATGCACATTCACTTGCCGGAGCCGATTCGCTTGCACAGCAGCAGCGCCCGTCGCGGGAATGCGGTATGTCGTGAAGTTTCCGGTCGTGCGATGGAAGCGCGATAGCCCATTCATGGTGGCCATCCAGAGGTCGCCTGCACCATCCTGTGCGATGCTGTTCACCTGGTCGTTGGCCAACGAGGTACTGTCACCTGGGTCGTGGTAGAAGTTGCGGATCCGCGTGGCCTCCAGACGCGAAAGGCCGGTTGCTGTGCCTGCCCAGACGAATCCGTCATGGTCCTCGAACAGGCAGAAGACCTCATTGCCAGCAAGTCCATCGGCTGCCGTGATGCGGTCGAAGAGCGGCTGCTGTGACCACGCACCACCGGCGAATGCCATCAGGAGGGAACTTGTGAGGATGCGTCGCATCAGCCGCAAGGTAGCGGGCCGTTGTTACTACAGCGAACACCTGCAGTCCGGGAGGCTGTGCAGCATGCACGGCAGCGTTTGAGCAGGTTGAAGTTTGCACTCCTGTCATTCGTCATGGCATGCTGAAGTCGATTGGGCCAGCTTGCGGAAAACAAGACAACCATGAGTAAGATGCTAGTGCTAGGAATGTGGGTCATGTTGGTGGCGGGCATGATTCCACAGCGCTCGATGGCAGCGATTGCTGCTTACGATGTGCAAGTGGTGCTCGTCGTCAAAGGGCTGGATGATGCAGGCCTTGCGCGCTTGGCAAAGGAGGTGGGGAAGGAGACTTCGGTAACCTTGGAGTATTCGTGCGCAAGCAGCGGGGTGTTGGTGCTGAAGTATGCCGGGGTTGCATCCGGTGAGCGTGCCGATGCGATCACCATGGTGCGGCGAACCCTGTCCAGCGCTGGCTTGGAGAAGGGCATGGAAGTGCTGCATGTGTTCGCTGAGGCCACAGGACCCGGCAAGTGCTGACCGCACGCCGCTACTTTCGCGCGGCCTGCTAATGGGGGCAGCGCATCCATGGCTATTCATCGCATCGCTTATGCTGCTACGCAGCGGTTCAGCCCGCTCGTGCTTGATCATGCATCAGGCGACCCTTTCCTCGGTTCCTTCCGCGATTATCCGCCTACATGGGACGGACTGAAGGCCGCAGCGGAGGCCAAGCGTTATAGCGCTGCCAGCCGGACGGTGCTGGTGTCGGCCATCAAGCGGCAGTATGAAGGCATGGAGTTGGGTGAAGCTGTTGCCGCGAGCATCGAGAAGCTCGCGCGAACCGATGCCCTCACCATTACCACTGGGCACCAGCTCTGTCTTTTCCTTGGGCCGCTTTACGTCCCATTCAAGTTGCTCAATACCATCCGCCTCGCGCGTGAAGCCGAGGAACGCCTCAAGGTTCCGGTGATTCCGGTATTCTGGTTGGCCAGTGAGGACCATGATCGCGCGGAGATCGATCACACCTGGTTCGGCGATCGGAAGTTGCATTGGCCCGGTGCTCATGGTGGCGCTGTAGGTCGCATGTCGTTGGATGGCATCGCACCCGTTGTTGACGAAGCATGCGCCGCGTTGGGGAGCGGAATCGATGCCGACCGCGTTCGTGATCTATTGCGCGAATGCTATCGCCCTGACCGCACGCTGGTCGATGCCACGCGCCGCTTCGCGCATGCGCTCTTCGGACGGTACGGCCTTGTGCTCATTGATGGCGATGATCGCGCGCTGAAGCAATTGTTCGCGCCCATCACGCGCGAGGAACTGCTCAATCGGATCGCGAAGCGCTCCGTGGACTATGCCGATGAGCGGCTGTCCGAGCGGTATGCGACGCAAGCACATGCGCGGGCCATCAACTTGTTCCACCTGCGCCCAGGCCATCGCTCGCGCATCGAAGAAGTGGATGGAGGTTATCAAGTGCTCGATGGAGGCCCTCGGTTCACGGCAGATGAGCTGTTGCTGGATGTTGAGCTGCGGCCGCAGGACTACTCACCGAATGTGCTGCTGCGGCCCTTGTACCAAGAGACCATCCTTCCCAACATTGCGTACATTGGTGGGGGTGGAGAACTGGCCTATTGGATGCAGCTGAAATGGCTCTTCCAAGCCGTGCAGTTGCCGATGCCTGTGGTGCTGTTACGCACGAGTGCGGCGTTTCTGACGGCAAAGGCCGATCGGATGCGCAGCGGATTGGGATTGTCGTTGGAGGACCTGTTCGCTCCGGCCCATGAGCTGCGCACGAGGCTTGCGCGTGAAGGTCAGGGCGACGATGCCCTCCTTAGCGAAGAGATGGCTCAAGTGCAAAGAGCCATGGATGGGGCTTGTCGAAAGGCTGCTTCCGCGGATACGACCCTGAGCGCCAGTGCCGAGGCGACACGTGTGCGCATTCAACGAGCGCTCGATGGCTTGCAAGCACGCATTGATCGCGCTTTGCGGAGGAGGGAATCCACTCGTCTGGAACAGCTTGACCGTGTGCTCAACGAGATTCTCCCGGGCGGCGGTCTTCAGGAACGCAGATTGAGCGCGCTACCATGGATCGCCGCCCTGGGGAACAATGTGCTTGACGGATGGCTCGATCAGCTCGATCCAATGGATGCGCGCTTCACCTTGCTCTCCGACGATTGAGCGATTAGAAT
>DAORNP010000066.1:8679-13732 GCA_035441065.1 Flavobacteriales bacterium
AGGAAGCGGGGCTCTTTGCCCACGAGCAGGTCGATGAAGAGCTTTACGCGTGCCAGTCTTTCGCGCAACCACGTGCGTATGCTCCAGCGTGGTGGCGGGTCGGCCGCATTGAAGCCGATGGCATCGATTCCATGATGACGGGCCAGATAGACCGCGCGCTCGTTGTGGAAGCGCTGGCTGATCACCGTGAAGGCCTGCTGCCCGAACACCTTCTTCGCGCGTACCACGGAGTCGAGCGTGCGGAAGCCGGCGAAGTCGAGTGTGATTGCCGCACTGTCAACACCAGCGGCCATCAGGGCCCGGCGCATCTGTCGCGGCTCGTTGTAGCTCAGCGTGCCGTTATCGCCGCTCACCAGTAAGTGCTTCACCTTTCCGGTGCGGTAGAGCGCCGCAGCGGCTTCGATGCGGTGCTTGAAGAAGAGGTTCGTGCCTCCGCCGCGCGCGCGGTCCGATGTGCCCAGCACCAGGCCCACTTCATTCACCGGCGTGGCAGCAATTGAATCGTGCAGGTAGTGCTTTGAGCGCACCTTGATCACCTGGTCGCAGGTGACGAGCACGAGGAGCGCGATCACGCCTGCCACGCTAGCGCGTCGGAGCCAACGCGTGATGCAACGGCGGCGCTCAGGCGTCATGGTGATTCAACGGAGCGGGAACGGGCGCATTGCGCTCAGGGCATCACGCGCGCCAAAAGGTCGATGCCGGTGTAGTTGCGCGGCGTTAGCGCACGCAGTTGCGCCTTCACATCCTCCGCAACATCAAGTGCTTCGATGAAGGCGCGCATGTCCTCGGCGGTGATGCGGTCTTTGCCGCGCGTGAGGTCCTTGAGGCGCTCGTAGGGCTGGGGGTAGCCCGCGCGGCGCAGGATGGTCTGCATGCCTTCGGCCACCACGGGCCATTGCGCATCGAGGTCGCGCATGATAGCGGCTTCACTGAGCAGCAATTTGCCAAGTCCCTTACGGATGCTGTCGATGGAGAGCATGGTATGCGCCATGGGCACACCTATGTTGCGCGTAACGGTGCTGTCCGTGAGGTCGCGCTGCAAGCGGCTGATGGGCAGTTTCTCGCTGAGGTGGCCGAGCAGCGCGTTGGCCATGCCCAGGTTGCCTTCAGCGTTCTCGAAATCGATGGGGTTCACCTTGTGCGGCATGGCGCTGCTGCCGATCTCGCCTGCCTTCGTGCGCTGTCTGAAATAGTCGAGGCTCACGTATTGCCAGATGTCGCGGCACAGGTCGATGAGGATGGTGTTCACCCGTCGCATGGCATCGAATAGTGCGGCGAGATGATCGTAGTGCTCGATCTGGGTGGTGAATTGCTGGCGCCGAAGGCTCAGGCGCTTCTCGAGGAATTCATCGGCCTTTGCCACCCAATCAATCTCCGGGTACGCCGCGTGATGCGCATTGAAGTTGCCGGTGGCGCCACCGAACTTCCCGCTGAAAGGCACGTCGTTCAACAGGCGCAGCTGGTGGTCGATGCGTTCCACGAAGACCTGGAGCTCCTTGCCAAGTCGCGTGGGCGATGCGGGCTGGCCGTGGGTGCGGGCGAGCATGGGTATATGGGCCCATTCGAGCGCCAAGGCATGAAGCCCATCGCGCAAGGCGGTGATGGCGGGCAGATAACCTTGCCGCAGGAAATCCATTACCAGCATGGGCAAGGCCGTGTTGTTCACATCCTGGCTGGTGAGCGCGAAATGCACGAACTCCTTCTGCGCGCCGAGACCGGCTTCGGCCAACCGCTCCTTCAGGAAGTATTCCACCGCTTTCACGTCGTGGTTGGTCACCTTCTCGATGTCCTTGATGCGCTGGGCATCACTGGTGCTCAGGTTGACCACGCGGTCTTGGAGCGCCTTCAGCTTGTCCATCGGGGTGCCAGCGAGTTCAGGCAAGGGCATTTCGCACAGGAAGGCGAAGTACTCCAATTCAACGCGCAGGCGGTAGCTCATCAAGGCCTGCTCGCTGAACCATTGAGCGAGTTGGCGCGTGCGGTCGCGGTAGCGGCCATCGATAGGGGAAATGGCGGTGAGCGGGTCTAATTCCATGGAAGCACTGCGAATGGCAAGGCGGTGAAGGTAGCGGGCAGTTGCCCGCCGCTCAGGTCTTCTGCTTGCGCTTGCGCGCGGCAGGGAAGAGGATGTTGTTCAGGATGAGCCGGTACCCGCTGGAGTTCGGATGCAGGCTCAGATCGGTTGGCGGGTCGCCCACCATGTGCTGGTAATCCTCCGGGTCGTGGCCACCGTAGTAGGTCCATTGCCCAAGACCATACTCGCCGTGGATGTACTTCACGGTGCCCTGTGCCTTGTTCTCGCCCATGACCGTGACGCCGGGCTTCACCAGGTTCCTGCGGAACGCCGTGGTCTGCCCCATGAATCCGCGGACCACCTGCTCGTGGCTCTGGCAGAGCATGGTGGGCACGATGTCCCATTTCGCACTGAAGTCGAAGAGCGTGAAGAAGTCGCGGGGCTGACCGATGCGACCATGGATGTCGGTGGCGTCGATCTCGCTGAACTCGTAGATCATGGGGTCCGTGATCAAGCGGTAGTCGCGGAAAGCGAAGCCTTTGTTGAAGTCGATCTTCTGCTGGCAGGCGGGATCGATCGGATCGTGATCGAATTCCGTAGCGCATATATCAACGCCTTCGGCGGCGAGCGCGATGTCGTAGCTGTCGGTGCCGGAGCACATGGTGAAGAGATAGCCGCCACCAGCTACGTAGTCGCGGATCTTCAGGGCTACGGCGAGCTTCATCTGGCTCACCTTGGCGAATCCGAGTTGTGAGGCCATGGCTTCGCTCTCTTGCACTTGCGCGCGGTACCAGGGCGCATTGCTGTAGCTGCGGTAGAATTTGCCGTATTGCCCGGTGAAGTCCTCGTGGTGCAGGTGCAGCCAATCGTATTGCGGGAGCACACCGGCGATAACCTGCGGATCGTAGATGCGCTCGTAAGGGATCTCCGCATACTTCATCACCAAGGCCACGGCGTCGTCCCAGGGTTGAAAGCCCTCCGGCGCGTACACGGCGATCTTGGGTGCCTTCTCGAGCTTCACCGCCTCCATGTTCACTTCGGGGTCGGATATCTCGTTCAGGATGGCTGCGGCCTGTGCGTCAGCGATCACTTGGAAGGAGACGCCGCGCACCTTCAGTTCCTGCTCAATCACCTGGTAGTGGTCGATCATGAAGCTGCCGCCACGATAATTGAGCAACCATTCCACTGGAACATCGCGTTGGAGCGTCCAAAACGCCACTCCGTATGCCTTCAGGTGGTCGCGCTGCGAATCATCCATGGGGATGAGCAGCTTGGTGGCCAGCGCGGGCAAGGCGATCGCCACGGTCGCAACCAGTGCGAGGAGCCTGCTAGAAAGGAGCGTCTTGATCGTCGGTGCCGAAGTCATCGTTCATGCGGCTGGGCCGGGTCACGGTGCGGAGCGCCCCGTCGTCCGATCCTATGCCATCGACGGCGAAGTTACCCGGCATGGTATCCAAATCGGCGAATTTGGCCAGTTCCGGTATGAAGCGCAGGCGTACGGTATCCAAGGCGCCATTTCGGTGCTTGGCCACGATCACCTCGCCGATGCCCAAGGTGCTGCCGTGCTCGTCCTCGTAAATCTTGTAGTACTCCGGACGGTACAGGAAGCAAACGATATCGGCATCCTGCTCGATGGCGCCCGATTCGCGCAGGTCGGCCATGACCGGGCGCTTGTCGGTGCGGCTTTCCAGCGAACGGTTGAGCTGGGACGTCTCCACGGCACGGCTCAACTGCGAGAGTGCGATGATGGGAATGTCGAGCTCCTTGGCGATGCTCTTGATGCTTCGGCTGATGCTGCTGATCTCTTGTTCGCGATTGCCCCCGCGGTTGTCGCCGCCGCCGGTCATCAGCTGCAGGTAGTCGATGATGATGAGGTCGACATTGTGCTGGCTCTTGAGGCGCCTGGCCTTGGCGCGCAGCTCGAAGATGTTGAGCGCTGGCGTGTCGTCGATGAAGATGGGCGCATTGGTGAGGCGCGCGATGTGCTGGTGGAGGATGGCGAACTCCTGATCATTCAGCTCGCCCTTCCGGAGCTTCTCACTGCTGATGCCCGCCTCGCTGGCGATCAATCGCGTGACCAGCTGCGTGCTGCTCATTTCCAGGCTGAACACGGCCACGGCCTTCTTGTGCTCCACGGCGATGTTGCGCGCCATGCTGAGGACGAAGGCGGTTTTGCCCATGGCCGGCCTGGCCGCTACGATCACCATATCGCTGCGCTGCCAGCCTGCGGTGAGCTTGTCCAGGTTCGTGAATCCGGTAGGCACGCCGCTCACGCCGCTGGTCTTGCTCTTGGCGTTCTCGATCTGTGCGATGGCGTCCTGGATCAGGTCGCTCATCGGCTCGTAGTTGCGCTTGAGGTTGCCGCTGGTGATGGCGTAGAGGTCCTGTTCGGCCTTGTCGAGCAGGTCGAACACGTCGGCACTATCGTCGTAGGCGTCGCGCGTGGTCTCGGCGCTGATGCGGATGAGTTCGCGCAGGATGTGCTTTTGACTGATGATGCGCGCGTGGTATTCCACGTTGGCGCTGCTGGCCACCTTGCTGGTGAGCTGGCTGATGTAGAAAGCGCCGCCAACCACATCGAGCTCACCGCGCTTCTTCAGTTCCTCGGTGACCGTGAGGATGTCGATGGGCTTGTCATTCCGGAACAGTTCGAGGATGCTGTTGAAGATGCGCTTGTGCGCCTCCACATAGAAGCTGTCGGCCTGCAGGATGTCGATGGCCTCATTCACGGCGTTCCGCTCGAGCATGAGCGCGCCGAGAACGGCTTGTTCCAATTCGGGTGCTTGCGGCGGCAGCTTGCCGGCTTCCAAGGCAGAGGCCAGCAGGGTCGAAGCGGAATCGCGGCGGGGGCCTCCACGCAAACGTCCTTGCGTGCGCGAAGGGGAGAGGTCAGACATGGTCCTGTATGTTGACGCTCAGGTGGTGTGCTCAGTCCTGAAGACCTGTGCTGCCAGCTCTGGGCGAAAGGGCGTCAAAAGTAGCCGTGCATGCCGGACGCTTGGGCTGAAGTATCAACAGCGATCCGCCATTGAATCAACA
>DAORNP010000066.1:13742-14181 GCA_035441065.1 Flavobacteriales bacterium
CGGGCTGTTGAGAAGTTGTGGCCCTGTTCAGCTTCGCCCACCCATCGGGTATCTTGCGGCCATGCGCTATCAACATTGCCTGCTGGTTGCGGCTTTTGCTGGTGCGCTGGCCGTGAGTTGCCGCAAGGACGCGGACTCTACGCCGCCCTCGGTGCGCATCACCAGTCCTGGGGCGGGTTATAGCGTGGGCATACCCGATACGATCACGGTGGGCGTGGCCGTGAGCGATGATCGTGAGGTGAAGAGCGTGACCGTGCTGATAGCCGATGTGGATGGCGTGCCCATCGCTCCGGCGGCGCAAGCCTCAGTCAATGCGCGGTCGAAGGAATTCAGTGTGGACCTGCCCGTGAACAGTGAGCGCATCGTTTCCGGTCAGTACGTGTTAACCGCCATTGCCAGCGATGGCACCCTGCGCCCGCTGGGTCATTATCCCGTCCCG
>DAORNP010000066.1:14191-17437 GCA_035441065.1 Flavobacteriales bacterium
ATTTCTTGACCATCGCCGTACAGGCTGCCCCGCTGCGCATCCGATCCATGTTCTTGGTGCCGCCCTCCGATGTATCAGGTCCTTATGCCATTTCGCGGGTGGATAGTCTTGGGGCGATCTCACCGTTCGTGGTGGTGCCCGAATTGGCACAAGCTGCAATCGGACTGGATCACCTCTTCACTGCGGGGACCTCGACTCAGCCTTTCGAGCGAAGGCGCATCACAACTGGCGCAACGCAGGCACTCATGCTGAATCCCGGCCTTTGGCCCAGGTACTTCACGGGTGTCTCCAAGGATCAGCGAGACGGCAGGATCTACGTTTGCGGCGCCGATGGCGCACTGCGCGGATACACTGCCGATGGAGCTTCAGCCTTCTCAGCCACGCTTCCGTCGGGATTTGCTGGCGATGCGGTAGCAGCCATCGGCGATGCCGTCTTGTGCTCGGCCTACCATCCGGTGGCCCAACAGAGCCAGCTGATTCGGTTCGGCGCTTCTTCGGGGGCTGTGCTCGCCCAGTTCAATGCCGATGCTCGGGCATTGACCCTATTCGAGATAGATGCCCAACGGCTGATACTCTTCGGGAACACGGCCACTGGGGGGGTTATCCAAGAGGTGAACGCATCGCTGGGCGGGGCTTTTACCATGCGAGATTTCCCTGGCGAGCAGTTGCAATGCGTTGCGCGCGTGTCGCAGAACCTCTATGCGCTCGGGTTCAGCTCGGGAATCAGGCGCTTCGATTACCCTTCAACCGCAACCACGACCTTGATTTCCGGAATGGATGTCCGCGGTCTGACCTATGATCCCGTTTCCGGTGCCGTTCTGGCTGCGAGTGGAAACAGCATCACAGCCTTCGACCCAACAATGGGAACCATCGTCAACGTTCAATCTGCTCCGCATCAGGTTGTGAGCGTGCTGCTGCAAACCAATCGATAGGCTTAGGCCTTTGCAGCCTTGCTGGTCTTCTTTTCTGCTTTGGCCTTCAGCACCACACCCATGTCACAGAACTTGGCAATGCGGCGCTCCACGAGCTTTTCAGGGGAGATCTTCGACAGCCTGTCCAGGTGCTTCTGCACTTCGGCCTTCACCAGGCGACAGGCTTCATCCACATCGGCATGGGCACCGCCGCGCGGCTCCTTCACGATGCCATCGATGAGCTTGTTCGCAAGCATGTCCTCGGCGGTGAGCTTAAGGGCTTTGGCGGCTTGCTCCTTGAAATCCCAGCTGCGCCAGAGGATCGAACTGCAGGATTCGGGGGAGATCACACTGTACCAGGTGTTCTCCAGCATCAGCACCTTATCGCCAACGCCAATGCCCAAGGCTCCGCCACTTGCGCCTTCGCCGATGATCACGCAGATCACGGGCACGCGCAGCTGCACCATTTCGAAGAGGTTCCGCGCAATGGCCTCGCCCTGTCCGCGCTCCTCGGCCTCGAGACCTGGGAAAGCGCCTGGGGTGTCTATGAAAGTGACTACCGGCTTGTTGAATTTCTCGGCGAGCTTCATTAGGCGCAGGGCCTTGCGATAGCCTTCCGGATTGGCCATTCCGAAGTTGCGGTACTGGCGCATCTTGGTGTTGATGCCCTTTTGCTGGCCGATGAACATCACCGATCGGCCGTTCATCAAGCCGAAGCCGCCTACCATGGCCTTGTCGTCCTTCACGGTGCGATCGCCATGCAGCTCAACGAAGCTGCCATCGGTAAGGTGGTCGATGTACTTCAGGGTATACGGCCGGTCAGGATGTCGGCTTACCTGGACACGCTCCCAGGGTGTGAGGCGCGCATAAATCTCGTCTTGCGTGTCGCGCAGCTTCTTCTCCAGGTCTTTCAGCGTGGCGGTCACATCCACCTTGCTCTCTGCAGACACCTCCTTGAGCTTGTCAATCTGCTCGATGATGTGCTGAATGGGCTTCTCGAACTCCAGGAAAGTCTCCATGCGCTGCGCCTTTGGGCGGACGAAGGTAGAAGGATGCCCGGATGACGCTTGCACGCCTGGGGTACATTCGGCGCCAGTATCAGGTGTGGCATGGTCGTATTCCCCAAAGCGAAGATCAACCTCGGACTCAACGTGGTGCGTAAGCGCCCCGACGGCTTCCATGATATCGAGAGCGTGCTTCTCCCGATTCCGCTATGCGATGCGCTGGAGGCTGTCGCCGATGAGCATGTGGCTTCTGGCTGCCTTGAATTCACGAGGACCGGGCTACCCATTGACGGTGATCCTATGCAGGACCTGGTGGTCAAGGCGCATGCCCTGGTCGCTGCGCATCGACCGCTGCCCGGCGTACGAATGCACTTGCACAAGCGCATTCCTGCGGGTGGTGGCCTTGGCGGGGGCAGCAGCGATGGTGCCCATGCGCTGATGCTGTTGGACAGGTTGTTCGGGCTCTCACTAACAAGGACTGAACTCTTGACGATGGCCGCCTCACTCGGAAGCGACTGCCCTTTCTTCTTGCATGATGGTGCTCAGATGGCGCAGGGGAGGGGTGAGGTTCTGCATCCGGTTGATTTGGATCTTCATGGATATTGGCTCTACTTGGTGAATCCCGGCATTCATGTTTCCACCAAGGACGTATTCGCGATGGCAACCCCAACTGGGCAGCCTTCTGCTATGGTTGACGTGCTGCAGCGAACACCGCTGAAGGAATGGCGGATCGAGGCGCCGAATACGCTCGAGCCTGCGGTTTGCCGAACTCACCCGGAAATTGGTCGGCTCCTAGAACAACTAGTCGAGTCCGGTGCAGACCACGCAGCCATGAGCGGGTCGGGATCCACTGTTTTCGGACTATTCAGAACCCGGCCCGTCCGATTGGATTGGCCGGCCAGCTATCGTTCGTGGATTCTCCCTTTAGGGTAGCAAGCTGGGCAATAGACCCTCCAGTTCATCGGCTCCGTGCGGCTTGGCAACGATGCGTCCTTCGCGATTGAGCACGACCAACCAAGGCGTGGCGCGCACAGCGAATGCCTTTGCTGATGGTGATCCCCAGCCCCGTAGCTCCGAGTAGCAGGAGAAGAGGAGTTCACGTTCGTTGATGTTCGCCCTGAACTCCTCTTCATCATCGTCGATAGCAATGCCGATGATGTTCAGCCCCTTGCGGTGGAATCGAGCATGTAGGGCATTGAGCTTGGGCATTTCATGGTGACAATGATCGCATGTGCTGGAATAGAAGAACAGGACCGTGCATGGATAGGGCTGCACCAGGTCCGATAGTTCGTCAACAGTGCCGTTGATGGGGGAGGGTAGGCTCACTTCGG
>DAORNP010000066.1:17477-18950 GCA_035441065.1 Flavobacteriales bacterium
ACCAATGCCAATAGTCGCGAGTCAGGCGGCGACAGGACCTTGGGGCCGGTCACATATTGGTCAACGATGTGCTGTACGACCTCCTCGGGTCCATAGGTCGCGAAGAGCTCCACCAGTTGCCAGCGCGCGAATGCCCAGGATGCGGTATCCGATGATGACCACTCCAGGATGGAATCGGAAGCTGCGGCGAGCGTGTTCGCAGCAGCTGGGGTGGCCGATTGCAGAATGGCCATGATCGCCTTGGCATAAACAGAGCATCGCGTCAGCGAAGCATCGCCCCAATCCATCGCATCGCGGATGGCTTGAGGGCCTTGTTCGAGGGCGCGCATCAACCGCTGATCCGTTCGCACCACTTTCGCGAAGTACGATGCACTGTCCTGGGTGACAAGGCGCTCAAGAGTCGCTTGGAGCTTGATGTTGACCTGTTCTTCCTCGTGCGCAAGCCGAAGAAGTGATTCGATGTCACGAGGATCCACCGCATTGCGTTGGGCAGCAATGACCTTGATCTTGTCCTGTGCATCGCGGCTCGCGCGCTTGTACTCCCACAGCCGCATATTCTCGTGCGATTCACGCACCGTGATCCCAGCTTGAAGCGGTTGCTCTGTGAAGTTCAAGACCACCTTGGATTCAGCGGGATTCAGGATGATATCAACCTGATCATCAGCTAAGCCGAGCCGGTAGTAGCCAAGCGGGAATTCGATTGGCGTGAAGCGGAAGCGTCCTTTCTTGTCAATTCGTACAGAGTCAAACGGAAGCCGCTCCTGGCCAAGGATGCGGTGGAGCACGATATGGCGGTGATTGTCAAGCGCCACTTCAATAACTCCACTTAGCGCTTGGCACTGAGCAACTGGCGACCAGTTCAGGAATAGAATGATGCTGAATGCTGCCTTGCGCATGGTGGTGCAAAAAAAAAGAACCCCGCCCATTGCTGGGCGGGGTTCAGATCGGCGACGACATACTCTCCCGGGCTTTTGGCCCAGTACCATCTGCGCTGGTGAGCTTAACTTCTCTGTTCGGAATGGGAAGAGGTGGACCTCACCGCAATAGTCACCTGAAATCGTCAAAGCGATTTGACAGGTTGTCGGACAAGACCAAAACAGCCGAGAATCGTTCCACGAGCAATCTGACGGATCGGAAGCTTACGGGCAATTAGTACCACTCGGCTTTGCCATTGCTGACTTTACACCTGTGGCCTATCAACGTAGTAATCTTCTACGGCCCTTAAAAGAAGTCTCATCTTGAGGTGGGCTTCGTGCTTAGATGCTTTCAGCGCTTATCCCGTCCGAACATAGCTACCCAGCGGTGCCCCTGGCGGGACAACTGGTACACTAGCGGTTCGTCCACCACGGTCCTCTCGTACTAATGGTAGCTCCCCTCAAACTTCTAACGCCCGCAACAGATAGAGACCGAACTGTCTCACGACGTTCTGAACCCAGTTCACGTGCCACTTTAATCGGCGAACAGCCGAACCCT
>DAORNP010000066.1:19052-19538 GCA_035441065.1 Flavobacteriales bacterium
ATGAGCGATGGCCCTTCCATATGGAACCACCGGATCACTTTGGCCTGCTTTCGCACCTGCTCGACTTGTCTGTCTCACAGTTAAGCTCCCTTTTGCCAATGCACTCAACGCACGGTTACCAAGCGTGCTGAGGGAACCTTTGGAAGCCTCCGATACTCTTTTGGAGGCGACCACCCCAGTCAAACTACCCACCACACACTGTTTCCCTGTTTCGCAGGGATTAGACATCAGATGAACGAAGGGTGGTATTTCAACGTTGACTCCACCACGCCTAGCGACGCAGCTTCAAAGTCTCCCACCTATCCTACACATCGGGCAGCCGATGTCAATGTGAAGCTATAGTAAAGGTGCACGGGGTCTTTTCGTCCCGTTGCGGGTAAGCGGCATCTTCACCGCTACTACAATTTCACCGAGCTCGTGGCCGAGACAGTGCCCAGATCGTTACACCATTCGTGCAGGTCGGAACTTACCCGACAAGGAATTTCG
>DAORNP010000067.1:0-2725 GCA_035441065.1 Flavobacteriales bacterium
AGCACCAACAGCGAAACGGACTTCGAGACCGTGGCCGAACTCAGCGGCGACCGCACGAGCTACCTGGATGAGGATATCCGCCCGGCCACATCATATTTCTACCGCTTCGTGTTGGAATACAAGGCCACCCACGTCCCCATGCGCGGGGTGAGTTTCGCGGCCGTGGCCTACGACAAGCGTCCGCCGCAACCCGCTCAGGAGTTGAGCGCTGTGGCCACCGACGAGGGCGTGGTGCTCACCTGGCTGCATCCCGATCGCGATGTGTTGGGCTTCCACTTGTACCGCGCCGAGGAACAAGGCGCCTTCCAACTCGCCAGCGCACGCATCCCGGCCAACGGCGAAGGTGCTTACAGCTACCTCGACACCACCCGCACACTCCGTGGCGATCGCAGCTACCACTACGCCCTGCGCACCGTGAGCACCAGCCATTTGGAGAGCGCCTTCAGCGATACGGTGAGCGTGATGCCCGCCACCAACGTTCCCGTGCCGCTTTCACCGCGCGACCTTGCTGCCCGTGTTGATGTGGAGCAGGCCATCGTGAGCTGGGAGGATCTATCCAACGACCCCATGTTCCATGCCTATAAGCTGATCCGCACCCGGACCGGAAATCGTGTAGATACGTTGCTGCGCAACACCAACTTCCTGATCGACACGCTGGATGCTTTCGGCAAACTCACCAGTTACCGAGTGATCACCTTGAACGCATTGGGCGCTTCCAGCGCGCCTTCGCCTGCAGTGAGCGCACAAGCCCGCGTGGCATCACCATCGGCACCCAACGGTGTGGTGGCACGCGCGGTGGGCAGCAAGGTGGAAGTGCAGTGGCAGGCGCCACCGAGCGAAGTCGTTGCCCGCTACGATGTGTACCGCTACACACGCGGCAGCGAGCCGTTGATAGTGGCCAGCGTGGTTAGCGGGAAACCCCTGAAGTTGGAGGATGCCAACGCCACGCGCGGCCAGCTCAACTTCTACTTCGTAAGGAGCGTGGCGGCCACCGGGGCCGAGAGTGGGCCGAGCAGGGAGGTGGGAGTGGAGTGGTAGGTGTGCTGCTCTTCGGATGGACACCAATGGACAGTGATGGACGCTCGCAACGCGGCGTCCATCACTGTCCATTTTCCGTCCATTCGATCTTGACCAAAGAAGAAGCGCGGCCCTTGCGAGCCGCGCTTCTCTTAAAGACCACGGTTGCTCACTCCTTCACAAAGCGCAAGGTTTCCATGCGGCCCTGGCTGAGGCACTGCAGGGTATACACCCCCGGTGTGAGCGCTTGCACATCCAACTGAAAGCGGTCCCCAACGGTTGTTCCGGCCACGTTCACCAAGCGCCCATCCGCGCCATGAACGGTCACCCTTTCCACCGTTTGTCCAGCGCGATGCTGGATCGTGATACGCTCACGGGCAGGATTGGGAGCAAGGATGAGATCGGTTGTGGCCTGTTCATCCACTCCGGTGGTTCCTTCGAACACGTCCAGCACCACATAGGCATTGCCCGCATCGAGTTCAGCACTGATGACAGGGACCAGGATGTTGCCGCTCTGGAACCACTCATACGCGTTGTAGCAGTCGGTGAACCACTGGCCATCAACCTCGTACGTTTCGCAACGACGTGTGCGGATAAGCACCACGTCACTGATGTTGCCGAACGAAGTGGCGATGCTACCGTTCGCAAGGATGCGCCGCTCGTAGTCCACCAGTGCAAGGTCGCAGTCCGCGAGTGAAGGGCTGACCGTGGTGCCCAGCACGCCGGGATAGGTCATTTGAAGGGTAGGGCAGGCTTCCCAGATGTCGGTGTTGTCCGGATCGCTGACGCCAGTAGCGATCAGTTCCAACGAACCGGGCAGGTTGTTGTAGAAGCGCAGGTAGGTGAACTCGCCGATGATCTCTTCCAGGACGATGGAGGCATTGGGCACTGTGAAGGCAAAGGAGGAGGTCGCCACATCGCCAAGGAAGAACTCCACCGGGCCATCGGGGGTGAAGTTGAGTCCCGACAGGTCCCAGAGCAGATCGCTGCCCACCGTATCGAGCAGGTTCCAAGGCACGTCCTCGGCGTAGTAGCGTTCACCGGACAATGGGCCGAAGGGAGGTACGGCATTGGCCTGGGTGATGGTCTGTGCATGGGTCATCGCTCCGAGACCAAGGAGGCAGGCAAGGGTGGTGGTTGTGCGGATCATGGCGGTGTTGTTCACTGTTTTACGAAGCGCATGTGGCTGCTTGCATTGCGCGTGGATGCGATCACGGTGTACAGTCCGGGGGACAGGCCTTGGACATCCAACTGTGCACGATCGGTCATTTGCATGCCGAGCTCCCGTACCGTGCGACCCTCGGCCGAAAGGATGCGGACGATACCCAGGGCCCCACCATCGCGGCTTTGCAGGGTGATGCGCTCATTTGTCGGATTGGGGTAGAGCGTGAAGTCATGGTTTTCAGGATCCGCAACGGAAAGCACGGGTTCCAGCATCCACACGTGGAGGTTGTTCATGTCATCGCCTGGAGTGAAGGTAGCCACAGGTTCCAAGGCGTTTCCGGCTGCGAACCAATGGAAGCGTTCAACATAAATGGGCTGCGGCGGCTCGATGGCATCGTTCCAAGTCCGCCAGATATCCTTAACAAGGACGGCATTGCTCACGACCCCTACGCTCAGGATCAGCGTGCCCGTGGCGATGATCTTCCGGCGGTATATCGATTCCAGTCCGGAAGGGCCATCGCATTCGCTCACATCTTCCACGAGG
>DAORNP010000067.1:2805-3129 GCA_035441065.1 Flavobacteriales bacterium
GCATGATACCCACGAGGGTCAGGGAGTCCGGCCCGTTCCGGTAGTAGTAGTGGTCTCGTCCCCACGCGTAATTGTATACCCAGTACACGTCGGCGCCCGGATGTTCAGCGGCGAAAGGGGTGCCTGTAGCCGCGCTGATGGAGACGTCGTAGGCAAAGGCGCCACCGAATTCCAGAGCACTGAAGTCCCAGACCCCGGTGGTGGCGTTCGTGTCGATCGGGCTGGCTGGAAGACCCTGTCCGCTATGCCAGTTGTAATTGTAGTTGCCGAACGCGGGAGTCGCATTGGCGGGTGTGAACACGGTCTGCGCAGCACAATGGGCTG
>DAORNP010000067.1:3175-11106 GCA_035441065.1 Flavobacteriales bacterium
CTGGTCTTGCGCTTCACTGTTTCACGAAACGGATGGCGCTCCTTCCATGGACATCCGACACGATCGCCGTGTAGAGGCCATTAGGCAAGCCGGTCACATCCAGCTCCGCACGATCGCTCGTCATGCGTCCCATCTCACGCACCACGCGCCCATCCGCAGCATGGATGCGCACTTCGCCCAGCGGACCACCATTGCGGCTTTGCAGGGTGATGCGTTCCGCAGCGGGGTTGGGGAACACGCTGAACGTTGTCTGCGCGTGCTCAGCGACCGATGTGAAGTCGCCCATGCGCCCATTGCGGTCCAGCCGGGCCGCGTAAATGGCGTTGTTCTGCCAGTTGAACCAGAAGGCTGCCACGCCACCATCGCCATCGGACACCATGCTGAATTCGGTGCCGCCATTGGGGCCAAGCGGGCCCGTGGTGAATCGCGTGGTATCGCTCCACATATTGGTGCCGGTTGGGGTCACGCGCCCCACACGGAAACCAGCGGTGCCTCCCTGTAGGTTAGCACTCGTGTACATGGCCACGATGTGACTACCGTTCTCTGCGGTGATCGCACGTGGGAAGCCGTTCAGATTGCCGTCGCACTGCATGGCCAGTATCCCGTCCGTCGCCAGCAGCGGAGTGCCATCCGCATCGAAGCGCTGCATGAAGACCTGGCGTCCATTTCCAGCCGAACTACGATTGTCCGCCCAGAACACCGTGGTCTCCAGTTCCGACTGCACCACGAAAGGATTCTCCTGTACATCGGCTTGCAAGCACACATCGATCGGAGTGGGTGAGCTAAGCAACACACCAGTGGTATCGTAAATGGACATGCGGAGGTCGTAGCCATAGCCCCACACCGAGTTCATGCGGGTATTCGGCGCTATGGCGCTGCTCCACTCGTAGCCCAGGCCACTGCTGTTGGCGCTCACTTCAAGGATGCTGGGCCACAATTGCACACCCATGCTGTCCACACGTTGAGCGCGCAGTGGTGCACCGGCTCCATTTCCCCAGCGGCGCTCGATCATCAATCCGCCCACCAGGTCGTGGCGGAAGGTCCATGGCCCTGCGGTGATCGGGTTGTTCATGGTGGTCACAGCCACGCCCTGCTCAGGCATGTCGGTGGTACCATCTGGCTTCACCCGGGCGATGTAGATGTAGTCCGCAGCGCCTGCCGGGTTGCACCCCCAGCCTACATAAGCACCGCCTAGTACGGCCGCCACACGCGGATAGTAGTTGCCCCCCGATGTTCCGCCACCCGGCAAGGGACCCGGATAGGCCAGCAGGGTGGGTTCGGCCCACAAGGGGGCGCCCTCGTTGTCGTAAGCCATGGCCCGCACGGTGTCGCCCGAGGTGGGATCCGCGCCGGAGATGTACGCGAGGAAGAGGTTGTTGTTCGCGAAGCGTGAAGCCCCGATGAAGTTGATGCTGCGCCCCGGCACTTCCTGGATCAAGCGGCCGCTGGGTTCCCAAAGCAGGTTGCCTTGTGCATCCAGCCGTTGGCCGAACACCCCATAACGATTCCCGCCGAGCCTGTTGTCGCGCCACAGCACGTACCAGCCGCCATCACCGTCGGCCACCAGCCGCGTATCGGCTTGGTCGCTGGGGTCGTTGCAGATCACCAGCGGTGCATTGGGGTCCGTGGGCCACTGGGCGTGGACGGAAAGAAGCAGGAGGGAGGCAGCAAGGGTGTATAGAGCACGCATGGTATGGGCTTTTCACCAGCCAATGTACATGCGCAAGAAGCCCTGTTCCCAAGGCCTCCTATCCGGTGGGGGTGGCGGTGATCCAGCGGTGTGCTACGCCGCCCACGTCCGCTTCAGTTCCGACCAGCGACGGCGGCTCACTTCCAGCTTCTCGCCGTCCTTCAGTTCGGCGTGGCCATCGTGCAGGCGCAGGATGGTGTCCTTGCGCACCAAGGCGCTGCGGTTGATCCGCAGGAAGCCGAATGGCGTGAGCATCTCCTCGAACTCCTTCAGGGTGCGGGCCAGCAGGTAGCGTCGGTCATGCACCAAGTGCACCCAGGTGTAGTTGCGGTCGGCCATGCAGCGCTCCACTTCGGTAGGTGCCACGAAGAAGGTACGGTCGCCATGGGGGATGGTGAGGCGGAAGGCTTCTATTTTCTGCTGCGCGATGTTCTCCAGGAAATGCTCCTGCATGGCGGCGCGATCGAGCACAGCGGCATGGCGCTCGGCGTAGCGCTCCAGGGCGAAGGCCAGCTCATCGGGTTGGGCGGGCTTGGGCAGGTAGTCCAGCGCGCTGAAGCGGATGGCCTGGATGGCGTAGCGCTGGAAGCCGGTGACGAAGATGACCTCGAAGTCCCAGCGCTTCAGCTCGCGCAACAGGTCGAATCCGGTGCCGCCGGGCATCTCTACATCAAGGAAGACCAGGTCCGGTTTCAGTTCCGCGATCAATCGCTTCGCCTCGCTGATGTTCGATGCTTCGCCAATGACCTCCACCTCCGGGTGCGCATCGGCCAGCAAGCTGCGCAGGTAACCCCGCGCCTCGGCCTCATCGTCCACGATCAGTGTGCGGATCATGGCGGAAAGATCGGCACTGGAAGGCTGATTCAGGCGAAGAGGTTCAAGCAGATCGTTGCTTTCGATGCGGAAGCTGGAGGAACGAGGGCGCCAGAGGAAACGAAAATGAAGAATGCTCAACTGGGAGCGGGCAATGTGCCCTGTGCTACCCTTCCAGCTCGATCACCACCTCCGTTCCCGCAGCTTTCCCAGCACCGTCCTTGATGTCGTTGATGCTGAAGCTGCCTTTCTGGTGCAGGCGGTGCGTGAGCAACTGCAAGCGCTCGTTGGTGAGTTCGGCGCCGAGCGAGCGCTGTCCATCGGGCCTGCTGCCATGGCCGTTGCGCCCAATGCCATTGTCGCGCACCACGCAGCGCAGTCCCTTTTCGGTTGTCGTGAACCGTATGCTCAGTGAGCGCAAGCCTTCCTTGCCCGCCAGCCCGTGCCAGAGCGCGTTCTCCACGAAGGGCTGGACGAGCAGCGCAGGTAGCTCAGTCTCTTCTTCAATCAGTCGCTCATCGGCCTCCAGCTCGAAGGTCAATCCGGGTAAACGGAGCGATTCGAGCTTTACGTACAGGCGCAAGAACTCCATCTCCTCTTCTATGCTGATGCGATCGTTCACGGAGTGCTCCAGCACCATGCGCATGAGCTTGCTCAGTCCTTGCAGGTAGGCGAGGGCCTCGGCATGGCGGCCGTCCTTCACCATGGCCACGGCGCTGTTCTGGCAGTTGTTGATGAAGTGCGGGTTCAGCTGCGCGCGCAGGATCTTCAGCTCCAGCAGGTCGTTCATGTGCAGCACCTGATCGCGCTGGGCCTTGAGCTCGGTGTTGAAGCGCTCCACTTCTTGGGTGTGCTTGCCGCGCAGGCGGTAGTTGCGGAGGAGCAGCACGAGCAATGCCACCAGCAGCACCGAAGCCACAGCGGCCGCTGTCCAGCGCACCTGCAGGCGTTCCTCGTTCAGTCGGCGCAGTTCGTTCTCGGCTTTCAGCAAGGTGTTCTCCTGCTCGGCCTGCTCGGTCTCGAACTCAGCGCGCAGGCGCATCAGTTCGCGAGCGGCATCCGTGGTCTGGAGACTGTCCTTCAGCGCCATGTGCCGTTCGTAATGGCCAATCGCCAAATCGCTCTTCCCTTGCATCACGGCCAGTTCGGCTTGGCTGAGATGCAAGTCCATCACCAGTTCCGTGCTGCCGCTGCTGGTTGCCAAAGCCAAGGCCTGATCGAAGCTCGCTTCCGCATCGGCGAAGCGCTTCATGCCTTGGTAGGCCAGCCCAAGACGCTGCAGGATATAGGACTTGTCGGCATCGCTGTGCAGCGTATCGTAATGCGCCAAGGCACGCTGATAGAAGGGCAGGGCCTTTTTTGGATTGCGTTCCACGAAGAGGTCGCCACAGTTCTCTTCCACCATGCCAGCACCATAGTGATTGCCGGTGGCTGAATACAACTGTGCTGCACGGGCGTATTGCTCCATGGCCTTCGCAGCGTCCCCATCGCTGCGCCAAGCGTTGCCGATGGCCACCAAGCAGTTACCCTGTTTGTCGCGACGGCCTAATCGCTCCTCGATGGTCAGCGAGCGTTCCAGGTGAATTCGGGCCCGAACGAAATCCTTCATTCTGTTGTACGTGCTTCCGATGGAGTAGAGCAGCACGGCCATGCTGGCGCTGTCCGATGCCAAGGTGGCTTCGTCCAGTGCCTCATCGAAGCGCTGTAGTGCGCCAGATCGGTCGCCCTGCTTGTCGGCGAGCCATCCCAAGTTGCTGAGCGCGATCGAGGTGAATGACGGGTTGCCGATGCGGCGAAAACCCTCCAGCGCCGCGTTCAGGTGCCCCCGCGCTTCAGCGATGCGACCCTGCTGGGTCTCCAACCAGCCCAGGTTGTTGTGGGCATCGGCGATGGCCTTGGGGTGCCCGATGCGCATGGCCAATTCCAAGGCCCGCTCCCCGAAGAGTCGCGCGCTATCCGGATCCGAGTTGATCAGATTGAAGCAGAGGCTGGCGAGGGCGCTGGCGCGTAGTGTGTCATCAGTTGCCGCAGCGAGCTCGGCACGGATGCCAGGAACAAGGGTGGCATCTTGAGCAGCTAGCGCAACCGCTAGCGCTAGTGCAAGGGCGGCTAGTAAGGAACGCATCGTGCCGAGACAGAAAGACTCATCCGAGGATGACCTTTTCGCGGATCGCATGGGATTCTTCTGCCATCCGCAACACTTGCAGGTTCAATTTCCTATGCAGCAAGGTTCTTGAAAGCGCCTTCGATTCATTTGGTCCGATATGAACCGTTGGTCGGTTTCAAAGGTGTGGAGTTTTTCCAGATGATTCTGGTTCCGGCGACGGAGAAAGCCTCTTAACAGGCCCCCAAATCGGTAGCGAACAGAACCGATTCATGCTCATCACTTTCAATCACTCCATGTTCGCTTCGTCATCCATGGGCATCTGTAACCGCTGCGAGTTGAGGTCGATGTTGCTCGGCAGGCTCTGCTGGTGATCCTATCGTGGTCCAAGATCATCTTACGGACTCGATGGTTCATCGTCAAGCTGCTGGGGCTGCTTCAACCATTGCTGCCCGCGATTGGTTGGTCCTGCGCCGATTCCTTCACGCTGCAAGGCGGGAGAAAGGGCAGCTCGACCCTTACAGAGCAGCGACCATGCTCCAGGGCTGGCGCAGCCGCACGTGACCATCTGGCAGGTCAAGGAAGGGCGGCACATGGATTGGGCAGGGCGGCAAAGCCTGTTGAAAACGGCGACCCTCTGTTGGATGATGAGGGCGGTACCTTTGACCCTGACACTCTGACCACATTCCTGTCGATGAACGACATCCTGCATAGCGGCCCCGATATGTTCAGCAGCGAGGCCCTCGAGAACGAGACCGAACTCATTCCGCTCATCACCGCCGAGGACGAAGAGCAGATGAACGCGGAGAGCACTCCGCCAGAGCTGCCCATCCTTCCGCTTCGCAATACGGTCCTGTTCCCGGGCGTGGTCATCCCCATCACCGTTGGGCGCGACCGCAGCATCCGCCTCATTCAGGACGTTTACCGGGGCAACCGGACCTTGGGCGTTGTGAGCCAGAAGGACAGCCAGATTGAAGAGCCGCGCGTTGAGGATCTCAACCGCGTGGGCACCATTGCCACGATCATCCGCATGTTGCGGATGCCCGATGGCAGCACCACCGCCATCATCCAAGGGAAGAAGCGCTTCGAGGTGACGGAGATGGTGAAGCTTGATCCCTACTTCACGGCACGCGTGAAGGAGTTCGAGGAGATCCGGCCCGCGAAGGATGACAAGAGCTTCCATGCGCTCGTGAGCTCGTTGAAGGACCTGGCCACCGAGATCATTAAGCAGAGCCCGCAGATCCCCACCGAGGCGCAGTTCGCGCTGAAGAACATCGATTCGCCCTCGTTCCTCGTGAACTTCATCAGCAGCAACATGAATGCTGATGTCTCCGAGAAGCAGCGCATGTTGGAAGTGGCCGACCTGCGTGAGCGCGCGAGCCTCTTGCTTGCGCACCTCACCAAGGAACTGCAGATGCTGCAGATGAAGAACGAGATCCAGAACAAGGTGCGCACCGAGGTGGATCGCCAGCAGCGCGAGTACTTCCTGCACCAGCAGATGAAGACCATCCAGGACGAACTGGGCGGCAACCCCATCGAGCAGGAGATCTTCGATATGCGCGAGAAGGCGGCGAAGAAGAAGTGGACCAAGAAAGTGGGGGACACCTTCGAGAAGGAGATCGGCAAGTTGCAGCGCATGAACCCGGCCGGCGCCGAATTCAGCGTGCAATACAACTATGTGCAGCTGCTGCTCGAGCTCCCATGGGGCGAATACAGCACCGATAAGTTCGACCTGAAGAACGCGCAGAAGATCCTCGATCGCGATCACTTCGGCCTGGAGAAGGTGAAGGAGCGCATCATCGAGCACCTCGCCGTGCTGAAGCTCAAGGGCGATATGAAAGCGCCCATCATCTGCCTCTACGGCCCTCCGGGCGTGGGTAAGACGAGCCTGGGCAAGAGCATGGCCGAAGCGCTTGGTCGCAAGTATGTGCGCATGAGCCTCGGCGGCCTCCACGATGAAGCTGAGATCCGTGGGCACCGCAAGACCTACATCGGCGCCATGCCGGGCCGCTTGATCCAGAGCATGAAGAAGGCCGGAACCAGCAACCCGCTCTTCGTCCTCGATGAGATTGACAAGGTCACGCGCAGCAACCAGGGCGACCCCGCCAGCGCTCTGCTGGAAGTGCTGGACCCCGAGCAGAATAACGCCTTCCACGACAACTTCGTGGAGATCGAGTACGACCTCAGCCGCGTGATGTTCGTGGCCACAGCCAACAGCCTCAGCACCATTCATCCCGCCCTGCGTGATCGCATGGAGATCATCGAGGTGAACGGCTACACGCAGGAAGAGAAGGTGGAGATCGCCGTGCGCCACCTGCTGCCCAAGCAGTTCGCCGAGAACGGCATCAAGCCCAAGCAGCTCAAGCTCGCTCCGGGACTCATCGAATCGATCATTGACCAGTACACCGATGAGAGCGGCGTGCGCACACTGGAGAAGCGCATCGCCAAGCTTGTGCGCTACCGTGCAAAGCAGATCGCGCTGAAGCAGAAGCACAGCCTCACCATTACCGAGGAGGACCTGCCGAAGATCTACGGCCCCAGCCACGCCCGCGACAAGTATCAGGGCAATGACGTAGCCGGGGTGGTCACCGGACTAGCTTGGACGCCCACTGGCGGCGACATCCTCTTCATCGAGACCAGCATCACCAAAGGCGAAGGCAAGCTCACGCTCACCGGCAACCTCGGCGATGTGATGAAGGAGAGCGCCGTGATCGCGCTGGAGTACATCAAGGCCCACAGCGACATCATCGGACTCGATTCCGATGTTTTCAAGCGCTGGAACGTGCACGTGCATGTTCCCGAAGGCGCCACGCCGAAGGATGGCCCCTCTGCGGGCATTGCCATGCTCACTAGCATCGCCAGCGCATTCACGCAGCAGAAAGTGCGCAAGGCCGTGGCCATGACCGGTGAGATCACTCTTCGCGGCCGGGTGCTGCCCGTTGGCGGCATCAAGGAGAAGATCCTCGCCGCCAAGCGCGCCGGCCTCAAGGAGATCCTCCTGAGCGCGGATAACCGCAAGGACATCGAGGACATCGACGCGCGTTACACGAAGGGCATGCGCTTCACCTACGTGACCGAGATGATAGAGGTGGTGCGCCACGCGTTGCTGAAGGAGAAGGTGGAGAATGCGATGAAGGTGGCGTAATGCCGGGGTCGGATTTCCTGCCAAAGTGGTTTCTCCTCGGCCGATAGGCCTTGAGGCTGATTTCGTCCGTGTGATGAAGTGCCTCCTCAGAAACTTGTTTTCGCTCTGCCGAGGAGATAGGTCACCAGTAATACGGAAGCATAGGTGATCAGCATGGCGCAAACAACAGCGATGAGCAC
>DAORNP010000067.1:11203-11597 GCA_035441065.1 Flavobacteriales bacterium
CCTTTTGGGGGCACCCGTGTGCTTCACGTAGCGCAACCATGGATTGAGGTAGGTCATGTACTTGCGCGGAGGACGGCTGTAAGCCTCCTTCTTCATGCCGAAGCCCAAGTAGCCCATGCGCTGAAGATAGCGCGCCATTGATGCCGCAGCCTGTTTCTGGAACCCATCTTTGCCGCCCTCAACCGATTGATCATGCGGACCATAGTAGCGGGAAACTGGAAGATGAATACCGATGCAAAGGGCGCCCACGCTCTTGTCGATGCGGTCGTGCAGCAGGCTGGCGATTTCACGGCGGAGGTGCAGGTGATCATCGCGCCACCATTCCCATTCCTGGCGAAGGCCGTGGAGCAATGCGCAGGAACCCCCATCGTTGTGGCCGCACAGAACTGCCATC
>DAORNP010000067.1:11627-13589 GCA_035441065.1 Flavobacteriales bacterium
GGTGAGCGTGGGCATGCTGAAGAGCATTGGCGTGAAGGCCTGCATCGTCGGGCACAGCGAGCGCCGTCAATACTTCGGCGAGAGTGATGCGCTGATCGGCGAGAAAGTGGCCGCACTGTTGGCGAATGGCCTTACGCCCATATTCTGCTGCGGCGAGAAGCAAGTGGAACGCGAAAGCGGACAGCATTTCGAAGTGGTATCCGCGCAGATGAAGGGCGCCTTGAGCCGATTCAGCAATGCCGAGTTGGAACGCATCATCATCGCCTACGAGCCGGTATGGGCCATCGGCACGGGGCTTACAGCATCGAAGGAGCAGGCTCAAGAAATGCACGCGCATATCCGAGCGTTGCTGCGCACGCATGGCGCAACGGTGGCGGAGCGCGTTCCAATCGTCTATGGCGGAAGTTGCAATCCGGCCAACGCCGAAGGGCTCTTCGCGCAAGCGGATGTGAATGGTGGCCTGATCGGCGGCGCTTCGCTGGTGGTAGAGCAGTTCCTGGAGCTGGTGAGAATCGCAGGGGGAAGGCAGTAGGCAGTGAGCGCTTGGCAGATCGCTGGCGCAACGATGCAAAGCGGGGCCTTGAGTTTTGCTGCGCCGAAGCATCGTTGCCCCTTCTCATGTACCATTGCCTACTGTCGAATAAGTCTCCAAGCATCCAGCATGCCCTACACCAAGCTCACCTTCCTCATCTCACCGCCCGATCCCTGGCGCGACCTGCTCACCGTTGAGCTAGCCGACATCGGCTTCGACAGCTTCGAGGAGGGATTCACCCACCCCAAGGGAACCAGCGGGGAATTGAAGGCATGGATACGCAGCGACAAGTACAATGAATCAGCGCTGCGCGAGCTGCTCTCGTTGCGCGACCCGCATGCAGCGATCACGTTCGACACCGAGGAGATCGCCGACCGCAATTGGAACGCGGAGTGGGAAAGCAGCTTCCAGCCGGTTGAGGTAGATGGTGCTGTGCGGATCCGTGCTGATTTCCATGAGAGCAGGCCAGGCTTTGCGCACGAGCTCGTCATCACGCCGCGCATGGCCTTCGGCACGGGGCATCATGCCACCACGCGCATGATGGTGCAGGCGATGCTGGCGCTTGAATGGCAGGATAAGGAGGTCTGCGATCTCGGGTGCGGAACCGGCGTACTGGCCATCCTCGCCGAGCGCATGGGGGCGAAAGAGGTGCTGGCCATTGACAATGACCCCGGCGCGGTGGAGAACGCCAAGCACAATTGCGGGATGAACGGTTGTTCCGTGATTCGTGTGGAAAAGGGCGACGCTTCCGCGCTGGAAGGCCTCCGCTTCGATGCAATTTTGGCCAACATCGAACGCAATGTCCTGCTGGATGCCATGCCGATCATGAGCGCCGCACTGAAGCCCGGAGGAGCGCTTTTCCTCAGTGGTTTCGTGCCCAACGACCGGCACATGCTGGCCCAACGCGCGAAGGATTGCGGCCTGGAGCTTGCCGAGCGCATGCAGGAAGGAGAGTGGGCATTGCTGGGATGCAGGAAACCATGAAAGAACAGATTGCAGGAGCTGGTGTATCAGCACATAGCGGCGAGCAGCAAGCGGCGAGTTCGCCAGTAACCTCACTCGCCGTTCGCCGCTTGCGACTCGCCGCTTCGTTCTTGGCAGCGATCATCGTCGCAGCCGCAAGCGCGCAGCAGAAGCCCTTCTCCTCGGATCAGGCCCTCTTCCTACAGGAGATGTCGGCTTTCATGGTGGCAGCGGACAAGAAGGAAGGCAAGGCGTTCATGGAGGGCGTGTTCGCGCCAGCATGGAATGGCACCTACTACAACGAGCGGCAACGGATCAAGGTGGCCGAGGTGGCCAACTTCATGCTCAAGAAGCGCTTCGATGCCTTCCCCGGCTTCCGGGACTACCTCGATTGCGTGGCGGCTTTCCCGGCAACGGGCCGAGATGCTTCTGAATTCGACGCATGGATGCAGGGCATGGACAAATTG
>DAORNP010000067.1:13604-15363 GCA_035441065.1 Flavobacteriales bacterium
GAACGTGCAGGCCTTCATCACCTCCTGTGCGGGCCTCTTCCGGGATGGCGCGCTGCTCAAGAGCGCGAGCGTGACCTGGCGGGCGCGCAGCAAGGCCTTCACCTTCGCTTTCGACAGTGTTCCCAAGATCACCTTTGGCAAGACCGATCTGGTGTGCATCGCCAAGGGCGATAGCAGCGTGATCCTGGGTACCAGCGGCACCTACCTGCCCACGGAGGAAATGTGGAAGGGCTCCGGTGGCAAGGTCACCTGGCAGCGCGCCGGGCTGAAGCCGACAGCGACCTACGCCGAATGGGACCACCCCTACAGCGTGCGCATGAAGAGCGCAGCCTTCGATGTGGATACCGTGCAATTCAACGACCCGTACTTCCCAAAGACCTTGGTGGGCAAGCTGTCGGAGAAGCTCCTCGCCAATGTCGATGAGGCCAGTGCTTCCTATCCGCGCTTCGAGAGCTATGACCGCCGCATGAAGATCCGGGAGATCGTCGAGGGCATCGACTTCGAGGGCGGCTTCAGCATGCAAGGCGCCAAGCTGCAGGGCTATGGCACCAAGGATGAGCCCGCTTACCTCACCTTCTACCGGGACAAGCGCCCTTTCATCGTCACCAGCGGCCAGCGCTTCAGCATCGACCCCGACCGCATCACCAGCGATGAGGTGGCCCTGCGCATGCGCTTGGACAAGGACAGCCTCTGGCACCAGAGCGCTAGCCTGCGCTTCCTCCGCGACAAGCGGCAGCTCTCGCTGATCAAGAAGGATCAGGGATTGGGCAAAGCGCCGTTCTACAACACCTACCACCAGCTCGACATGTACTTCGAGGTGATCACCTGGAAGCAGGGTGACCCCTTGGTGCACCTCGGCAACCTCAGTGGCACCAGTCAGAACAAGGCCAGCTTCGAGAGCTTCGACTATTTCCGTGACAAGCGCTACATGGGCATGCTCGGGATCGACAATGTCCATCCGCTCTCCCGCCTCAACGATTTCGGCAAGCAGAACAGCGGCCGCTTCTATGCACAGGAGTTCGCCGTCTTCAGCAAGATGCAGAAGAGCACGGTGGTGCCGCTGCTCATCGACATGCACAACAAGGGTTATCTCAACTATGATCCCGAGACCGAATGGGTCGAATTGCAGCCCCGCCTCCGCCAGCATATCCTGAACAATGCCGGGAAACAGGACTACGATGCGCTGCAATTCAACAGTACGGTAGATGACAATGTGAACGCCTCCATCAACCTGCTCAACAACGACCTGGCCATGAAGGGCGTGAGCGTGATCCTGATGAGCGACTCCCAGGATGTGCGCATCTATCCATCCGAGAAGACCATCACCATCAAGAAGAATCGCGACTTCACCTTCGGCGGCAACATCAAAGCGGGACGCCTGCAATTCCATGGCAAGGAGTACTATTTCCACTACGACCCTTTCACCATCGACCTGATTAACGTGGACAGCGTGAGCTTCATGGCCAGCAGCTTCGAGAAGAACGAGCAGGGCCAGCATACGCTGGTCCGCGTGAAGAACGTGCTCGAGCAGGTGAGCGGCACCCTGGAGATCGATGCGCCCAGCAACAAGAGCGGAAGGCAGCAGGAGAAGTACCCGCAGTTCCCCATCTTAACCAGTTCCCGTGAGAGCTTCGTCTACTACGACAAGCGCAGCATCCAGCGCGGGGCCTATGGTCGCGATCGCTTCTATTACCGCAGCGACCCTTTCAAGCTCGATTCGCTCGACAATTTCTCCAATGCAGGCCTCACCTTCAACGGG
>DAORNP010000067.1:15394-19508 GCA_035441065.1 Flavobacteriales bacterium
CGAGCCGCTGCGCTTGCAGACCGATTACGCGCTCGGCTTCGTGCGCGCAACCGGCGACGCAGGCATGCCACTCTACGGGAAGAAGGCCAAGTTCACCAGTACTGTGGCCCTCAACAGCCGCGGCCTACAGGGCAATGGCGACATGGAGTACCTCACCACGCGCCTTTCGAGCAAGCAGCTGATCTTCACTCCGGACAGCACCTTGGGCCGTGCCGATACGCTGGAGAACATAGCTGCCACCAAGCCGAGCAAGGTGCCGCACATCACCGCCTCGCAGGTGTACGTGCGGCTTGAACCCGCCAAGGACAATCTGCGCGCTGAGCAGATCCGCAAGCCCATGGTGATGTACGACGAACAGGCCCTTTTACACGGCAGCACCGACCTCACGCCGAAGGGCATGACCGGCGCCGGCCTCATCGACTTCCGCAACGCCACGCTCAAGAGCAAGCTCTTCCAGTTCGAGACCATGCAGCTGCATGCCGATACCAGCGACTTCCGCCTCACAGAGGGCGATACGGCCAGCATCGCCTTCAAGACCGACAACGTGAACGCCACCGTGAAGCTCGATGAGCGCGTCGGCGAATTCGTGAGCAACGGCAGCGAGACCAAGGTGGAGTTCCCCGTGAACCAGTACATCTGCTACATGGACCGCTTCAAGTGGTACATGGACCAGGGCGATATCGCGCTGGAGAGCGACCGCAAGGCGGCTGAAGGGGCGGACGACCTGCAGCTCTCCGGCTCGAACTTCATCAGCATCAGGCCCGATCAGGACAGCTTGCACTTCATGGCGCCCAAGGCCCGCTACGATCTGAAGAAGCACCTGATCACCGCCGACGATGTCCAGTACATCCAAGTGGCCGACGCCCTTATCACCCCCGATAGCATGCGTGTGCGGATCCGCAAGAATGCCGCGATGGACCCGCTGAACAACACGGTGATCACGGCCAACTTCGTCACCAAGCACCACCGCATCTATAACGCCACGGCCAACATCAAGGCCAAGCGGAACTACAGCGCTACGGGCACCATCGATTACGTGGACGAGAACAACCGGCGCCTGCCCATCAACCTGTTCAGCATCGGTGTGGACACCGCGTACCAGACCCGTGCCGTGGGCCGCATCACGCCCGAGCAGGATTTCCAGATCAGCCCGGCCTTCGACTTCTTCGGCGATGTGCACCTTACGGCCAGCATCAAGGAACTCACCTTCAGCGGCAGCACGCGCATCCAGCACGGCTGCGAGGGCCTCGCGCGCAATTGGATGCGATTCGAGTCGCCCATTGATCCGCAGGAGGTCTTCATCCCCGTGGGCGATACGCTCTTCGATGATCAAGGACAGCGCATCGGGGCGGGCATCCACCTCACCGATGAGGATCCCTTCAGCACCTACGGCACCTTCCTGAGCCGCACCAAGAGCAAGGAGGACCGCGACATCATCACCGCTCGTGGTCTGCTCTACTTCGACAAGGGGCGTAAGGAATACGTGATTTCCAACAAGGACAAGATCCGCCAGCGCAACCTGCCCGGCGCCTTGGTGAGCCTGGCCGTCGATCCTTGTGTGGTCATGGCCGATGGCCCGATCGATTTCGGCGTGAAGCTGGGGCGCATGAAGTCGCACATGGTGGGCGCCATGCGCTATGAGACCGTGGAGCGCAAGGCCTTCGGCAATGGTGTACTGGTTGCCGATTTCCACATGCTCGAGAACGCCTTGGAGCGCATGGCTGCGGAGATCATCGCCTATCCAGACCAGCAGGCCCTCGACATCGGCAAGACCTACTACGAGAAGTTCATGCGCGAGGCGCTGGGCCTGGAGAAGAGCGACAAGCTCATTAGCGAACTCAGCATCAAGGGCGAGATCAAGAAGCTGCCGGATGAATTGGTGAGGCCAATCGTGCTAGGCGATGTGAAGATGCACTGGGACGGCCCCGAGCAGAGCTGGGTGAGCGATGGCCCCATCGGAATCGCCACCGTGCTGAAGAAGCCCGTGTACCGCATGGTGAAGGGCAAGGTCCACATCGAGCGTAAGCGCAGCGGTGACATCATGACCCTCTACCTCGCGCTCGACGACCAGACCTACTACTTCTTCCAGTACAGCCGCAACATGCTCTACGCCTTCAGCAGCGACCAGCAGTTCAACACCATGATCAGCGAGGCCAAGGACGATAAGCGCAAGTTGCCCGATAACAAGGACGGCCCCGAGTACCAGTACGTGCTCACCAACAAGAAGAAGGTGGACGACTTCAGGGACAGGTTCGGGTTGTAGGGGGTCATCTTTACCCGCATGCCGCCCGTGCGCCTCACTTTCCTCGGCACCGGCACCAGCCAAGGTGTACCAGTGGTCGGCTGCCGTTGCCCGGTTTGCCGAAGCACCGACCCACGCGACCAAAGGCTGCGCACATCCGCGCTGCTGCAGGTTGGAGGCAAGCAGCTGCTCATCGATGCGGGCCCGGACCTGCGCCAGCAATTGCTCCGCGCCGAGGTGGATCATATCGATGCGGTGCTGCTCACACATGAGCACATGGATCACATTGGCGGCATTGATGACCTTCGTGCGCTCAACTACCGCATGAAGCGGCCCATGGATCTGCATGCGAGCCAGCAGACCTTGGATGCACTGAAGAGCATGTACGCCTATGCCTTCGCGGAGGATCGTTATCCGGGGGTGCCTGAACTGCGCTTGCATCCTATCGCTGGTCGCATGTTCGAGGCAGCGGGCATCACGCTCGATTCCATTGAGGTGATGCACTATCGTATGCCCGTGCTCGGTTTCCGCATCGGCGGGCTGGCCTACATCACCGATGCAAAGACCATCACCCATGAAGAAGTCGAACGCATGCATGGCGTGCATACGCTCGTGCTGAATGCACTGCGCATCGAGGAGCACATCTCGCACTTCAATCTGAAGGAAGCCTTGGCCATGGTCGAGCGCATCGCCCCGCAGCGCGCCTACTTCACGCACATCAGCCATCTGCTCGGCAAGCACGCGGAGGTGGTGGCGCAACTGCCTGCGGGAGTCGAACTCGCGTGCGATGGCTTGGTGCTCGAGGTGCCGGAGTGAGGGTCATGGCACAACAACGCGCGCCACGCGGCGGCCGCCATCGCCTTCCAGGCAGACCAGGCGCATGCCTGCGGTAGTGGTCGGAAGTGGGATGCTGGCCGGGCCGTGCAGCGTGCTCTCGTAGAGCGATCGACCGAGCGCATCATGCACGGTGATGCGATGGAACCCCTCGGGAACATGAATGGCGCCATCTGCAACAGCTGAACGCGCGGGTTCTGGAATGTCGGTGGTCATGGTCTCCAAGAGCAGGTCGATGATCTCGGCATCGCTGAGCGCGCGGTCGTAGATGCGCACATCATCAATCCAGCCGGAGAAGGGCTGTGCGCCCGTACTGAGCGCCCCGAGCGATGCTGGAGCCTGCGGGCTCAAGCCGATGAGGCCACTGGCAGCCGCCGTTCCCATGAGGCTGCCGTTGAGATAGAGGCGCATCTGCGTGCCGTTGTAGGTGCCTACGATGTGGTACCACTGCCCGCCGAAGAGCGAGCTGGGCGGCGTGGTGATGTTGTAGGCATTGCCGCCGCCGCGCAATCGGAAGCGCAAACCGCTGCCGCTCACGAAAGCGATGGACCAACTGTGGTCCGATGCACTCGGACCAGTGGCCTTGGCGATGAGCGTGCGATCCATGCCGGTCACGAAATCGGCCTTGGCCCAGAGCGAGATGGTCATGCCGCCTGTGCCGGTTGTGATGTCGCACGGGCCGAGCAGGATACGGTCATCAACGCCATCGAAACGCGCGCAGCCTTGATGGTGCCCACCGCTGGGCGACCACGTGGTACCGCCGGCCAGGGTCCCGTTGGTGCCTGTCCAGGCGTAGGCCACGCTGCCGCTGCTCTCATCCAACGGCCAATGGAATACAGGGCCTTGTGCCATAGCTGCCATGCACGAGGCCATGGCCAACCCGATGATCGCATGCTTCATGACAAGGAGCTTTCCGCACGCAACGCATGGTTCCAGCGGCGGTTGCGAACTTTCGATGAGTGCCAGCGCGCGATCGACGCGGCATCAAACAAAGGCGCCGCCAGCGCGGCATGCCGCCAAATGCGCATGGGTGGCCAC
>DAORNP010000068.1:0-6561 GCA_035441065.1 Flavobacteriales bacterium
CCATGGAAAAGAGAGAAGTCTTAAGGTCAGCACTGCTGGCCACGGCCTTGTTCGTCTTTCAGATTGGACAAGCGCAAGTGAGCATTGAGGCTAACGTTCCTGCAAATCCCGGCTTGGACTACGTCGGCTGGGACAACAGCACCATGGTGCCGCTGATGATCAAGCATGAGGCGAACCAGCCGATCTATGGCTACACCGACAACATCTGGCGCCTGTGGATGAACGAGACTGCGACCTACGGCGCGCTGGGGGCTTACAGCAATGTGCCTGCACCGGGCTTCACGCTGCTGGGCGAGAATGTGGCGAACTTCAAGAACAATGGCGCCCCCGGTGCCTTCACCCTGCTGCATCTGGCGTCAGACGATGACAACGCCCAAGACGCCAGTTACCGCGATTGGATGCGCACGGGCATCACCTTCACGGGCAATGCCGACCATCAGTACATCGGGCAGAAGGGTAGGACGCTCGATTACACCGACATGATCATTCATTGGAGCGATAACCCCGGCGAGTTCCTCAAGGACCGCATGCGCTTCCTCTTCACCAGCGGTTACAACTCCAGCGCCGCCAGCGGTGCCGAGAGCCAAGAGGGCCTGGAGTTCATGCGCATGTTCCCGTTGAGGGTCGATGAGCCGCACATCGGCATCGGCGATTTCTACGCGGCCAACCTTGCTGATCCCAGCATCACCGAGCCCACCGAGCGCTTGGACATGGTGAACGGACGCCTGCGCATCCGCGACCTGCCCGAATCATCCGGCGAAGCCACTGGCGCATACAAGGTGATGGTGGTTGACGATGCCGCTAGCGGCGATGAGCGTGGGGTGGTGAAATGGGTGGATCCGGCAGACCTGCCAATCACCACGGATTGCGATTGGGAGCTGGATCCGGCGAACAATAGGATGCACACAGCATGGCGCCCTGTTAGCAGCACGATTGATTGCCCGGAGGAGGACTGGGCAGTGGGCATCGGCATCGCGACTCCGGGTTACAAGCTCGATGTAGCTCACAACGAGGCGTCGGGCGCCGGCCTTTTCGGAGGCATCCGGTCCGAGTACACCGTTGAGGACCTCATGCAAGGCGTCTCGATCCGCGCGGACGTCCGGCCCGAAACGAGCGGGACGGTGAGCAATGGCACTGGCGTGGACGCCCGTGTCTTTGACGTGGGCGCGATCGGCGTGGGCGTTTCCGGAAGGGTGTATACCAAGACCATAGATGGCTCTGCGACTCGAATGCAGGGAGTGATCGGTGAAGTGCGAGGCCCCTCCGATGCTGGCGGATACTTATATGATGCGCGTGGTGTGGATGGACTCGTAATTGGAGGTGATGCTGCCAGTGCAGTTGAATTCGCTACCGGAGTGAACGCCGAGGTAGAGGCATCATCGCAGATGAACCATTGCTACGGGGTATCAAGCTACGTGCATGGTTCCGAGCCCTCGAGTGAGCGAATCGGTTTCGGAGCCTATGTGAATGGGTACAGTGGTGCTGCGGATCATACTAGAGGTGCCAAGCTGAAAGCGATCGACGGAGGCGTGTCGAACATCGGCCTATGGTCCGAGGCCTACGGAACCGGAGCGCAGGCGGGCTATTTCATCGGTGACGTGGATATCAATGGTGCGGCATCATGCACGGCCATGAACTGGACATCGGATGTATCCTTGAAGACCAATGTGGAAGACCAAGTAGGCGGTTTAGAGATCATCGGTCAGCTTCGGGCAACCACGTATGATTTCATTCCGGAGCATCCATTGCTGAACCTTCCGGGTGGGTTGCAGCGCGGCTTCATCGCACAGGAAGTCGAGGCCATCCTCCCAGACCTCGTCCATGACATCTCTTATCACGCGAAGACTGATTCGATGGGGGCAGTGCTCGTTCCCGCCGAAACGATCAAGACGTTGAACTACGTGGGCATCATCCCGATCATCGTAGCAGCCATGCAGGAGCAGCAGCAGATCATTGAGGGCCTGCAGCAGCAGCTAGCCGCCACCCAAGCCCAAGTGGCATCCTGCTGCGATTCGCATGGCGGAGGGGAGGGGATTGCTCCGCAAAGCGGTGGCACCAACGATGTGAGCGACGAGAAGCTCACCCCTTCCCAAGAGCGTCTGCTCCGCATCGCGCCCAATCCCTTCACCGACCGAACCACGCTCTACTGCACCTTGGAGCGCGCGGGCCGCATGCAATTGCTGGCGAACAGCTCCGATGGCCGCGATCTGCGCATGCTATCCGAAGGCCAGCGCGAGGCGGGCGAGTTCCAATATGAATGGAGCACAGAGCATCTTGCCCCCGGCGTGTACTACGTGACGCTGCTGCTCGATGGCGAGCCAGTGGTGAAGCGCGCCGTGAAGGTGGGCAGGTAGGGCAAAAAAAAGGGAGAGGGTGAGCGAGTCAGAGTGCTGGCTCTCTCACCCTTTCCGTCTTTCTTTTCATGCCCTTGGCAGCGCGCACTTCAGGATGCTATGCCCCAGCCCGATGTCGTTGATGCGCTCGGTGATGGTGAGGCCCGCGCGCTCCACCAGTGGCTCGAAGTGCTCTGCGCGGTACATGCGGCTATTGCCGTTGGCCATGGCCGTGAAGTAGAGCGAGGTGGCCGCGAGCGAGTAGGCGCCGGCCTCGAAGCGCTGCTTGTCGATGAAGGTCTCCATGATGTAGAGCGCGCTGCCCGGGCCCATGGCCGCGCGTGCCTTCTGCAGGATCGCCACTACTTCATCCTCGCCGAAGCAATCGAGGAACTGGCTCATCCAGATGACGTCTGCGCCTTGGGGCAAGGTGCTCTTGGGGTCGAGCATATCGGCGGGGTGCGTGGTCACGCGCGCCTGCATGCCCGCCGCTTCGATGTTGCGCTGCAGGTCGCGCAATTGGCCGGGCAGGTCCACAGCGATCATGCGCACATCGGGATCGTGGCGTAAACAGGCCAGGCTCCATTTGCCGTTGTTGGCGCCCACGTCCATGATCACGCGCGGCTTCTCACGGAAGATGATGTTGAGCGCGATAGGGTAGGAGCGGTCGGAGTAGTAGTTGTCGAACTCGAACCAGCTCTTGCGCACGGTTGCGGGCAGGTGCGCAAGGCCCTGATAGACCGTGGGCCAATCGCCCAGCACCTTCAGGCCGGCGGGCTTGCCTTCGCGGATGGCCTCCTCGAGGTGGGCGCTTCCCGCGTAGCACACATCGTCCACGAAGTCGAGGTTCACGCGCGTCATCTCATCGAAGGCGATCATGTGGCCGGTCTTCGTCAGTCCGAAGCGATCGCCATCCTGCCAAACGAGGCCCGAGGTGAGGGCCATGTCGATGAGCACGCGGAAGCCGTAGCGCGAGATCCCCGTGGCAGCGATCATCTCTTCCTCGGTGGCTCCTTTGCGCTGGCCCTTGGCCATGGCATCGAGCAGGCCGATGCGCCGCATGGCTTGGCACGCTTGGAACAGGATGGGCCCGAAGGCGATGCGTTGCGCATCCGCACGCGCATCGGCGGCACTGTTCTCATCGGCAGCGGCTGGCCGCACTCCTTCACTGATTCGATTCATCCTGTTTCTGTTGTTCCGCGCCTAATGTAGTCCCGTGCCTGTGCGCGCCTTCCTTTCGGCTTGGCTCAGCCGGATGGTCTCGGCCAGCGAGCGCACCGCCTTGGTGTGCTTGGTGACGAAGGGATTCGACAGGTCCCACACATAGCCGGCGAGCACTGAGACGATGCGCTCCTTGTACGATTGCTGCACGTCGTCGGCGAAGAAGACCTCTTGCAGGTCGCCATTGTACCACGTGTCCACATACGAGCGGAACACCTCGGCGCCGAAGCGGATGTGGTCCTCGTACTCGCGCTTCCAGTCGATGGCCTCGCCGCGCAACTGCCGATCGAGGAGCTTGGCGGCGCATAGCCCGCTCTCCGTGGCGAAGGCCACGCCGCTGCTGAACACGGGATCGAGGAAGCCCGCGCAGTTGCCCGTGAGCACGTAGCGCTCGCCGGTAAGGGCGTGGTTGTAGTGCGTGTATTCGCTGATCGCCTGCGGGCCATGCACGAACTCCACGTTGGAGTAGCGGTCACCGAAGGCATTGGGGATCTCGAGCATGCGCTTCATGCCTCGGAGCCGAGGGCCATCGCCTCGGCGAAATGGCCCTTGTCGCCCACGAAACCGATGGAGGTGCGTCCATTGGAGAAGGGGATGCTCCAGAGCCAGAGCTCGCGCGCCAGCACATCGAAGCTGATCTGCATGGGGTCGAAGTGGCGCGCGCGGTGCTCGTCGGTCTCTTCCACATGCGCGAAGAGGGCCATGCGGCCATTCATGGCGGGCGGGTCCTGCAAGCCAAGCAGTTTCACCAACGTGCCGCCGTAGCCGCTGCTGTCGATGAGGAAGCGGCCGGTGAAGCGGTGCTCGTGGCCTTCGTGCCTGGTGATGAGCTCAACGCCTTCGGCATGCTCCAGATCCACGCGCAGCGCTTCATGTCCGAAGTGGACTTCAGCGCCCGCGCGCTGTGCTTCCTGCGCCAGTACATTGTCGAAGTGGTCGCGCGGAACCTGCCAGGTCCAGGTCCAGCCGGGCGTGAAGTTCTCCCCGAAGGCCAGATTGAATTGTTTGCCGTCGCGGTAGAAGCGCGCGCCACGCTTGATGGCGTAGTGCTGGGCCTGCAGCGCGGGCAGCATGCCGGTCTCTTCCCAATGGCTCATGCTCAGCGGCAGCAGGCTCTCGCCGATGACGAAGCGCGGGAACACGGCGCGCTCGATCACGGCCACGCGATGGCCTTGCTTGGCGAGCCATGTGGCGGCTACGGTTCCTGAAGGACCTGCGCCGATGATGAGCGCATCGTATGGCGACTCGTGCGCTGTGGTCACTTGCCTTTTACGTATTTGGCCTCCCAGGCTTTTTGGTAGGTGCCGTTGATCTCTTTGATCACGTTGGCCACTGCGCCTGCCCAGAAGTTGCGCAGGCCGAAGCCCATGGGCTTGCCGCTGATCTGCTCGGCATGCAGCACTTCCTTGGTCTGTGCATCGAAGAAGACCACGACGAATTCGCCACGAAGCGCTGGCTTGCTCATGCTGTGCGCGAGCAGCACCACGCCGGCTCCCTCGAAGCCGCTCATGTCGTAACGTGCGATCATGTCATGCACGCGCTCACGATCGAAGGCTTGTATGGTGACTGGGAAGCACTTCGAGATGTCGATGGCATCGTTGATCGGCTGCACCACGCTGGTGACGTGCTTCACATAGCCCAGTTTCAAGGCACCGGTCATGTCGAATTTGGCAGGTTCCTGTTCCAGCAAGTAGTTCCAACGGGCGAAGTAGCCGGGGCCGGCGTTCTCCAAATCGCCGAAATCGGCGCGGGTGGCGAGCTGCACATGGCTGAAATCGATGCCCACCCAAGTGAGCGTGGTCTTGCCGGTGAGGATGGAACTCATGCTGGCCTGTGCATACGTCTGTGCAGGGCTCAGCAGCAGGGCGCACGCGATGGCGCCAACGGTGATCGCTAAGGAACGCATGGGCATTGAGGAGTTTTAGGTTGTTTCGAATGAGGCGCAAATGTGCTACACCTGCGTGGTTCGATCGATGACGATCGCCGGTTTCCGTTGCCGCGGGTCGTTGATGAGGCGGTTGAGCGCGTCGCGGGTGATGCGCTCCACCTCGGGCCGCACGCGCAGGCGGTCGGCGAGTCGGTCTGCAACGGATCGCAGTTCGGCATCGCTTGCGGCGGCCAGCACGCGCACCCGGTCCCCGCCATGCTCATCGCGCTCGCGTACGATCGCGAAGCCCTCAAGCCCCGGTTCGGCGTTGAGCGCGTCGATGATCTGCTGCGGCCAGAGCGTGGTGCCCTTCACCTTCATGCGCTGCTCTTTGCGGCCCAGCACCGGACCCAGGAGTATCGCGGGTTTCCCTCCAGCATCGGTGCCCATGCGCCATGAACACACATCGCCGGTTCGGAAGCGCAGCAGCGGCATGCCCTCCACGGCGAGGGGCGTGGCCACCACTTCACCGGCATCGCCTTCGGGCACGGGCCGGCCTTCTTCATCAACCACTTCGATGTGCATGAGATCACTGGGAACCACGTGCCCCGCGAAAGGCCGCGCTTCGGTGCAGGCCGTGGCCATCTCGGTGCTGGCATAGGTGCCGTGCAATTGGAATGGGCACAGCTCAGCGATGCGTTTCGCGAGCAGGTTGGCTTGCCCGAAGTCCGTTGCGATGGGCTCGCCGATGCACACGGCCCGCGTGATGGCGGTGCGGTCAACGCGCAAGCCGCGCTGTTCCCATTCGCGGAGCATGCGCAAGAGGAAGGAAGGCACGACGATGAGCGAGGTGGTGCCGCATTCCACCGCGGTCTCCCATTGGCCTTCGGCATTGCCGGGGCCACTGCGCACGGTGCCGGCGCCGATGGCGCGCAGACCCAGCCAATAGGCCAGGCCTGCCATGAAGCGCTTGTCGAGCGTGGTGGTGATCTGCACGGTATCGGCAGAAGTGATGCCTGCTGCGGCGAGCGATGCTTGCTCGTTACGGCCCAAGCGCTCCACATCAGCCGCAGTGAGCGCGAAGAGCAAGGGCTTGCCGGTGGTGCCGCTGGTGAACACATGTTCAGCAATGGATGACCG
>DAORNP010000068.1:6571-13085 GCA_035441065.1 Flavobacteriales bacterium
CACGCTGAGGAAGCGTGAAGGGTTCTCGCTGAGCTGTTGCTTGGTGGTGAAAGGCAGTCGGGCGAAATCGACCCACGTGCGCAACTCGCTAGTGGAAGAGAGCAGCTCCCTGTACCAAGGTGATCGCGCGCGCAGGTCCGCCACATGGACGCGAAGGCGATCGAGTGCTGCGTGCTGGAACGAGGCGTGGTCGGTGATCATGGCTTGGCGGCGGCCAAGGTGCATTCGCGCAAGCGTTCCTCCAAGCGCTCGCGCTCCTTCAGCGACGATACGGGGAGTTGGAGCGCGGTCGAGTAGTGCTTCGCGGCGATGACGTGTTTGCCTTGGGCGCGGTGCAGGTCACCCAGAGCCATGCGCGTGATGTAGCTGTCCGGCGCGGCCGCGATGAAACGCGCTTCTTCTGCGGGCGATAACGCCATGGGGTCGCCCTTGAGCACGCTGGTGGCGATGCGCGTGCGTTGCTGTTGCCACCATTGTTGTTCCACGAATGCTGGCGATCCAAGGAACGGGTCGGGACCAATGGTCCGCGCCGTGTCGCGGATGATCGTGAGGCCATCATCCGCGGCGCAACGCGCGAACACGTCGCGCAGGTCGTAGCAGGCGAAGGCGCCGATTTGATAGGGCCATGCGCTTACCCAGAGCCTGCGCTCCTCGGGCTGCATGATCACGGCATGGTGGGCAATTAGCTGGTTGATCGCCATCGGGTTCCCCAGGCCCACCGGTGCCCCATCGAGCCCGTGCCGGTCCCGCAGGATCGCAGCGGCCGTTGCTGGATCCAACGCGCCCACCGAATCGATGAGCTGCTGCATGCGGCGGAAGCGCGCCATGCTATCGCTCTCGCGGATGTTGGCAGAGTTGGCCTCGCTCTCGCGGAAGCGTTGGCTCTGATAGTGGTTGGCGCATACGACCAGCTCATCGCCGGGATCGAACACATCCATGCCATCGGGTGCTTTCTCAATGATCACCGCACGGCCATCGCGGGCACTGGCAATGAGCATGCTTTCGCTCACGAACACCTCGTGCTGCTCGGCGATGGCGATGGCCTCTTCGATGGTGGCGGCATGCTGCACGATGCGGCGCGCCAGGATGGCGATTGGCGTTCGAGCCCCGTAGGGCAACTCACTCCGCGCAGCGTTGATGGTGACGGTGAGGCCCTCGAGGTGCATGGCCGATGCGGCGCCCATGAACCCGCCCCAGGTCACGATGGCATGCGGAAGCCCGGTCTTCGGCCGGATGAAGAGGACGAGCTTCTCCTTGGCGAAGTCGTCGCCCATCCAGAAGTCGAAGTTGCGGCCGACGAGCAGCTGCCCATCGGCGCTGCGCGTGCCCTTCGATGCGAAGGAAGTGCAGCCTACCATGGCGAGGTCGGTGAGCGCATGGCCGATGTCGTGCGCTGCGTGGTAGTTGAGGGCACGCATGTACTTCGGCCCCACGAAATCGTAGCCATCGGCGAAGGACCGGCTCACGCCGTAGATCTCGCGGAGGTACTCGCGCGGCACATGCGCATCGAGGTCGCGGTTGTACCAAGCGGTGAAGTACTTGAGGTAATCGAGCCGCACGGCGCCCGGCACCATTTCGCGCAGGCGCCCCACGAAGATCGCTTCTTGCCGCTCGATCAGTTCGCTGGCCAGGGCGCCATACGCCAGTCCGCGCTCCAGGTCATCGCCCTCGATGTAGGCCTCGAACAGGCCAAGGCTATCGCGGCCTAGCCAGTTGCGACCCACATGCCATCGGCCATCCGTCCCGAGCGCGCGCTGCGGCACCTGATCCGATTCGCCATCGGCCAGCGGCGCGGAGACGTGCACCGCGATGGCGAACCAGGCCACGCCGATCGCCAGCAGCGCGATCAGCACAAGAGCGATGTTGCGTAAGCGGCGTACCAGCAGGCGTGCAGGCATGGATTCAGAAACCGATGCCGATGCCGCCTCCGAGGATGGGGCCGCGCCAGAAGCGATAGACGCTGTTCGGGTGCTGCATCACCTCGTAGGACAGCTGCACGAAGATCGAGCTGCGTCCTCCGATGCGCTGCATGTAGCCGCCCCCTACGAGCAGGTGCGGCACCCAGGTGTTGGTGAAGCCGCGATCGGTGGGGCTCCACACCGGCACGCGCAGGTGCAGGAATTCGGCGTGCAGGAACACCGGCGGCACCACCCGGAAACGATTGAACACACGATAGCCGAGACCGGTCTCCCGATAGCTGTATCCGGGCGTGTTGTCGCGGTAATGCCAATAGCTGCCGCCCACTCCCACGGAGTATCGCCCTTGCTTGTCCACTTTGTAGCCGACGACCGGATCGATCTGGATGGCGGTGATGGTGCCGAAGCCGACGTTCAGCCCGCCACCGAACCAGATGCGGTCGCGCCAACCCTGCGGCGGATCATCCCAATCGGCCCACCAATCCTGCGCCGAGCAAATGCCCGAGAGCAGTACCAGGGAGAATATCAGCGCGGTTCGCGGGTGCTTCATCTCGATGTGAGCGGGAGGCCGAAGTTAGGCCCGTGCAGGGCGGTGGTGCTTTTCAAAATGCAGCGCGAGCAGCAGCCCGCGAACAGCCATCCACAGGAGGAAGGCGGTCCAAACGGCGAAGAGCTTGGCATCGAGCAGGTGCATGCCCCAAGCCACTGGGATGAAGACCCCGAAGGCCGAGATGAGCAGCACGTTCCGCAGGATCTTGCCGTTGCCCAGGCCCTTGTACACGCCATCGAAGGCGAAGGCCACGGCATTGATCGGCTGCGTGAGGATCACCATCCACAGTACGCCATTGAGCAGCTCCAGCACGCGTTCATCCTGCGTGAAGACCTTCCCGATGCTCGCATAGCCGACCAGATAGACCGCTGCCAGCACCGCACCAATCAGTACGCTCATGCGCACCACCTGCCAGCTCACGCGGTGCAGTTCACGCCAATTGCGCTCGCCGTTCAAGCGGCCAACGAGCACACTGCCTGCTGCGGCATAGCCATCGATGAAGAAAGCGCTGAAGAGCCAGATCTGCATGGCGATGCTGTGCGCGCCGATGTAGGCTTCACCATAACCTGTGGCGTATCGGTTGCCGAGGTAATAGCAGATGTTGAGGGCGATGGTGCGGGCGAAGAGGTTCGTGCTCAGCAGCCAAAGGCCCTTGAGCTCGGGGTGCTTCCAGCTCTTCGGGATGATGCTGAAGGGTGTGCGCGCCTGCAGGATCCAAACAGCGATGCCGAACATCACGATTTGTGCGATCAAGCTCGCCCATGCGCTGCCGGCGATGCCCATGCCCTGCACGGGGCCCCAGCCGAAGATGAGCAAGGGGTTCAGAAGGCCGTTCACCGCAGCGCCGACGATGCTGATCCACATGCCCCAACTCAGGTTCTGGATGCCGCGGAAGGCGCCGGTGAGGGCGAAGGTGGCCAGCACGATGGGGTGACCGTAACTGCGGATGCGGTAGTACTCGACGGCCTTCTCCAGGATCTCGCCATCAGCATTGTACATCCTGAAGATCGGCTCGGCGAAGGCGGTGGTGATGGCGAAGAAGACGAAGCCCAACCCGAAGTTCATCCAGATGGCGATGGGCACCAGTCCTGTGACGGACTCCACGCGTCCCTCGCCGAAGTAGCGCGCCACAACGGCCAGCACCGCGCTGCGCGTTTGCGCCAGCACCCATACGACCAGCAGGAAGAAGCTGCTCGCAATGCCCACCGCCGCGAGGTCGGCCGTGCCGAGGCGGCCCACGAAGGCGGTGTCAACCAGCGAGATCACCGGCTCCGCGATGCCACTGATGATCGCGGGGACCGCGAGGCGGTCGATGTCTTTCCGGGTGATGATGGAGCGCTCGCTCAACTGACGTCCCGCCTTGCAGATGCTTCACAACGGGAGCGCGGCAAAGATGGGCGTGTTGATAGGACCGAAGCCCACGGCCTCATCCTTGCCTGCCGCCGCGCAATGCCAAACTACCTTCGCGCCGTGCGATTCAGAATCCTTCTAGCCCCCGCGCTGCTCCTGCTCGCCATTGCCGTTTCGGCGCAGCCCGCCACCAATACCACCGATGCCAAGGGCCGCAAGCAGGGCGCTTGGAGCAAGCCTTGGCCCAATGGGCAGCCACGCTACATCGGGCAGTTCATCGACGACAAGCCCACCGGCGAGTTCAAGCACTTCGATGAGAAGGGCCGGCTCACCAGCAAGCAAATGCATGCTGGCGATGGCCGCGTGAGCCGCGCAGAGCATTACCACCCCAATGGCGCGGTGATGGCACGCGGTAAGTACATCGGACAGCAGAAGGACAGCACGTGGAACTACTACGCCGAGGATGGCGGCTTGCGCAAGGTGGAGCGCTTCGCAGATGGCAAGCTCAACGGCGAGCAGGTGACCTATTATCCCACGGGCCAAGTGGCCGAGCGCGAGGAAAGGCGCGCGGGAGAATTGCACGGCCCCAGCAAGAGCTGGTTCGCCAACGGCAAATTGAAGAGCGAGGCCAATTACGTGAAAGGCGAGGCCGAGGGCCGTATGACCTTCTACCATCCGAACGGCAACAAGGAGATCGAGGGCGATGTGGTGAACGGCGTGCGTGACGGCACCTGGTACTATTTCAATGCCGATGGTACAATCCAGCTTCAGGTGCTCTATGCCAAAGGGCAAGTGGTGAAGGAGCGCAAGGAGAACGGCACCTTCACCGAGTACTTCGACGATGAGCGACCCAGGAGCGAAGTGACCTTCAAGAAGGGCAAGCGCGAGGGCAAGTTCATCGAGTGGCACGACAACGGGAAATGGGTGGTGAAGGCATCGAAGCCCGATGAGGCCAAGGGACTGCCATCGGACATGGAGCGCGTGCTCGAAGGGCAGACCAAGAAGCGCGAGGGCACTTACGTGAATGATCAACTCGATGGCGAGGTGCGCGTGTATGATGAGAAGGGGAAATTGGTGAAGACCATCAAGTACAAAGCCGGTGTTGAGCAATAAGTGCCAACGGCATTTCTAGATGAGCAAGCACGGACGCATACTAGTGGCCATGAGCGGTGGAGTGGACAGCTCCGTGGCCGCCCTCATGCTGAACGATGAGGGGTACGAGGTCATCGGGGTCACCATGAAGACCTGGGACTATGCCGATGCCAGCGGCGGCAAGCGTATCACGGGCTGCTGCGACCTCGATAGCATCAACGATGCGCGCAGCATGGCGGTGAGCCGTGGCTTCCACCACATGATCATCGACATCCGCGAGGAGTTCGGCGATGCCATCATCGGCAACTTCACGCGCGAATACATGGCGGGCCGTACGCCCAACCCGTGCGTGCTGTGCAACACCTTCATCAAGTGGGAGGCGCTGCTTAAGCGCGCCGACATGATGGACTGCGAGCTGATCGCCACCGGTCACTATGCACAGGCCCGGCAGCATGAGTCCGGCCGGTGGGTGGTGAGCAAAGGCCTCGACGAGACCAAGGACCAGAGCTATGTGCTCTGGGGCCTGGAGCAGAAGAACCTGGCCCGCACGCGCTTCCCCATCGGGCACTTCCGGAAAAGCGCCATCCGCCAGATGGCCATGGACAGCGGCTTTCCTGAACTCGCGCAGAAGAGCGAGAGCTATGAGATCTGCTTCATCCCCGATAACGACTACCGCGGCTTCCTGAAGCGCAAGGAGCCCCAAGCAACAGCGCAACTGGCGCATGGCAAGCTCGTTGGCGTGGGCGGTGAAGTGCTCGGCGAGCATGATGGCTATCCCTTCTTCACCATCGGCCAGCGCAAGGGCTTGGGCATCGCTGCGGGCGAGCCGCTGTACGTCACCGATATCCAGCCGGAGAGCAACACTGTGGTGCTGGGCCGGAAGTCAGACCTCGACAAGACCAGCATGTGGGTGCGCAAGCCGAACTTCCAGCTGGTGAGGGCGTTGACAGGCGAAATGGAGGCTGTTGTGAAGATCCGCTACAAGGACAAAGGCACTCCCGCAACCCTGGCCATGGACGGTGACCGCGTGCATGTGGAATTCCATGCCCCCGTGGCAGGCATCGCTCCCGGGCAGAGCGCCGTCTTCTATATCGGCGATGATTTGCTCGGCGGCGGGTTCATCGATAGGCCATAACCCATGAAGCATACCCTCCTCGCCCCAGCGGTGCTCATCACCATCGTGCTGCTCGCTTCCTGCAAGAAGGAAGAAGCCGAGAGCCCTGACCTCGGATACGGCTACTTCCCCCGGAAGGTGGGTGCTTGGATCGAGTACCAGGTGGACAGCACCTGGCGTGATGACCTCGTTCCCAACATCGGCTCATTGAGTTACCGGTTGAAGGAGAAGCTGGTGGAGCAATACACCGATCCTGCGGGCCGTACCGCCTGGCGGATCCACCGCATGGTGCTGGACGAGGACAGCAACTGGGTGGTGCGCGATGTGTGGACCAGCACCATGGACAACATCGCGGCTGAAGTAGCAGAGGAGAACATGCGCAGGCAGAAGCTCAGTTTCCCCGTGCGCGAGGGCAGGCGCTGGGATGTGAACGTGTACAATGTCGAGAACGACCTGGAAGTGGCCTTCCGCGAAGTGGATCGTCCATGGACC
>DAORNP010000068.1:13151-15864 GCA_035441065.1 Flavobacteriales bacterium
CCACGAACAACTATGAAGAGCGCTGGGCGAAGGACGTGGGCATGGTGCGCAAGTACCGGGAGGTGAAGAACCAGCAGAGCTCAGGATGCCTTGGTTGCTGGCGTGTGGATATGGTCGCTGTTGACTACGGAACAGAATGAGCATGCGGACGACGATCATCCTGCTCGCATTGGCGCTATGGTCCGGCGCGGCTGCTCAAACCGGCCCCGATACCTACTTGGTGCAGTTCACCGATAAGGACAACACCCCATACAGCATCGGAGAGCCGGAGCAATTCCTGTCGCCACGAGCCATCGACCGCCGGCTGAATCAAGGCATCGCCATCGATGAGAGCGACCTGCCCGTTGATCCCGCTTACATCAGTGCAGTGCTGGCCACCGGCGATGTGCAGCTCATCAACCGCAGCAGGTGGTTCAACGCCATCACCGTGCGCACCACCGATTCGGACGCGCTCGACGCCATCGCGCAGCTGCCCTTCGTGAGCCAAGTGCGCACCACGCGCCGTTTGTCGCTGCCGCCGCAACCAGCGGAGAAATTCACGTTGGAAGCGCCTCCCGCCATCGTGGCGCGCGGAGGCCAGCCAGAGGACTATGGTTGGTCATGGTCGCAGATCAGCATGCTCAATGGGCACGAGCTGCATGCGCTGGAAGCGAAAGGCCAGGGCATGCTCATCGGCGTGCTCGATTCCGGCTTCGAGGGCACCGATTCACTTGCGGCCTTCGCCGACCTGCGCGCACGCGAGGGCATCGTGCTCACCCGCGACATGGTGAACCATGACGGTGATGTGTACGACGACCACTGGCATGGTCGTAGCGTGCTCTCGTGCATGACCGGGATCATGCCCGGCTACCTGCAAGGCACGGCGCCGCAAGCGGATTACGCCTTGGTGCGCACCGAAGAGGTCGCCTTCGAGATGCCCGTGGAGGAGGACAACTGGATTGCCGGTGCGGAACTGCTCGATAGCCTCGGATGCTATGTGCTCAACACGTCCTTGGGTTATACCACCTACGACGATTCGTTGCTCAATCACACCTACGCCAGCATGGACGGCGCGACAACACGCATCAGCATCGCAGCGGGCATCGCATCGCAGAAGGGCATGATCCCAGTGCAGAGCGCGGGCAACAGCGGCTGGGGCGCGTGGCATTACATCGGCGCGCCCGCCGATGCGTTTGACATACTTGCCGTGGGCGCCGTGGGCGAGAACGAGTTGCACGCCGGTTTCAGTTCCTACGGCCCCAGCTCCGATGGCCGCGTGAAGCCCGATGTGATGGCCATGGGCTGGGGCGCCATCGGTTTGCGCTTCGAGGGCGATAGCGTGGCACCATTGAATGGCACCTCGTTCAGCGCGCCCATCCTTGCAGGACTCGTGGCCTGCCTCTGGCAATTGCATCCGCAGCGCACCGCGCACGATGTGATGGATGCCGTGCGCCGCAGCGCCCACCTCTACCTGACGCCCAACGACAGCATGGGCTACGGCATCCCCGACTTCATGCAGGCGCACGCGTTGCTCACGGCAACAACGATTGCGGAGCGCGCAGGCGAGAGCGCCGTGGTCTTCCCGAATCCGTTCAACGATGCGGTGCAGGTGGTGGGCTTGCCTGCGGATGGCGTTTGGAGTGCCGAGCTGTTCGATGCGAGAGGGCGCCTGGTGCGCAGCACAAGGCTGTATGCGGGCAATGGCGTCTCGCGATGGTCGGGTCTCATGAGCGGAGCCTACGCATTGCGGTTGGAGATGGCTGGTGAGCGCTTGGTGAAACGGCTGGTGAAGCGATGAAGCCCCCCGCCAGCGCTCCCGAGCTCACCCCCGAACTCCTCCTCGCCGCCTATTCCAACGGCATCTTCCCCATGGTGGGCGAGGGTAGCGTGCTCGAATGGCATAAGCCCGATCCTCGTGCGGTATTCGACCTGGATTGCATCCCCGTGCCGGATCGAGCCACACGTCGATTGATCGGGCAGGCAACGGTGGCCGTTGACACCGCGTTCGAGGAAGTGATGCGGCGCTGCGCTGATCGCGAAAAGACCTGGATTGATGAGCGCATGGTCGCGGCGTACACGCAACTGCACCGCCAAGGCCACGCGCATTCGGTGGAGGTCTGGCTCAACGAAGAACTGGTCGGCGGGATCTATGGCGTTTCGCTGGGTGCGGCCTACTTCGGGGAGAGCCTTTTCGGCACGAACAATGCCGGCAAGGCAGCGTTCTTTGCGCTGGTAGCGCGTCTCCGTGAAGCGGGCTGCCTTGTCTTCGATACCCAGTACATCAATGACTTCACCCGTTCACTTGGCGCCACGGAGATTCCTGCCGCTGAATTCGATCGGCGCCTGCGCCACGCGTTGAACCACGAAGCACCATTCCCATGCGCCTGATACTATTGGCACTTCTAGCGGCACCGCTCCTGAGCCGCGCCCAAGGTTCACTCTCGATTGACATCTTTTTGAGCAATCCCGACGCAGGCGGCAAGGTGCTCGTAGCCGTGTGCCCGAGCAAAGAGGCCTACGATGAGGAGAAGGGCTGCCTCACCAAGAGCCTGGATGCCACTGGTCCGAAGGTGCGCGCATTCTTCCTGAGCCTGCCGGCGGGACCGCACGCCGTCAAGGTCTTTCACGATGTGAACGCCAACGGCAAGCTCGACACGAACAAGATCGGCATTCCCAACGAGCCATACGGATTCGGCAACGATGCACGTGGACGGTTCGGGCCGCCTTCATTCGA
>DAORNP010000068.1:15968-19314 GCA_035441065.1 Flavobacteriales bacterium
CGAGGTAGCGCTGGTATGTCTCACTATACGCTGCGCGGTTGTCAATCGCATCGCCGAAGCGCCCCATGAGCGTTAGCAGGGCGTCCGTTGCTTCACGCAATCCGTTCTGCCCGCCGCTGAGCGAAGTGGCCATGTCCACGCAGCCGCGCGTGATGGCATGCTGCGCGAAGTGCTCACCGGCCGCGCTCCGCATGAGTATCCGCAGCCCGCAGCGATCGGCCACCGCCAGGTCGATGGCATCGTCGAAGAAGAAGGCGACTTCTTCGGCTTTGAGTCCGTGTTTGGCCAGGAATGCATCGAAGGCCACGCGCTTGTCGATGAAGCCCATGTAGAGGCCGTGCATCTTCTCGCGCCGCGCGAAGCGCTCAGCATGCGCGTTGTGCTGGCCGGTGATGATCGCGGAATAGGGGAGGTGCTCGCCATTCTGCATCCACAGCCCGAAGCGCAGCAGGTTCACGCCCATGCTGCCCACCTCGCTGAAGGGGCTGCCGCCATCGAGGTCCTTCCAACCGTCGTTGAACACGCCGTCCCAGTCGAAGAGCACGGCACGGATGCCGGAGAGGCGTGCTTTCACGTCAGCCTCGTCTTTCGCCCAACGTTGCGCTCCGTGCCCCATGATCGTTCGCAGTTCGTGATCAGGCCATCGGGTCGATGTGCAACCCTCAACCCGCGATAGCCTTCATCAGGTCCTGGATGTCGAGCATGCCGAGCTGCTTGCCGTTCTCGCTCACGCTCAGCGTATCCACCTTGTGCTCCTTGAAGGCCTTCTGCGCTTCATCGAGCAGCGCTTCTGGTGCGATGGTGAATGGCGCGTTGAACTTCAGCGCGCTCAGCTTCTTCGCAAGGAACTTGTTGCCCTCCTTCTCGATGCCGCGACGCAGGCCGCCATCAGTGAACACACCCACGTTCTTCCCTTTTCCATCAATGACCATCACTGCGCCGAAGCCGTGCTTGGTCATCTCCACGAGCGCCTCGCTCACGGTGGCGCTGTCCTTCACCACGGGATTGCTGCGCGAGAGCACGTCCTTCACCTTCATTGTGATCAGGCGCGTGTCCACATAGAATTGCTTGGTGCCGATGGCGGTGAAATGGTTGTCGGTGAGCTGCTTCATCAGCTTCCAGGGCACGGTGATCGTGTGCACACCGAGGTCCACCGCATTGCGCACGTGCTCCACGGTGCGCACGCTGCTGAACATGATCTTGGTGTCGTAACCGTAGTAGTTCACGGCGCGCACGCACTGCTCCACGAGGGCGAGGGCATCGTGCCCCTGGTCCTGCAAGCGGCCCACGAGCGGGCACACGTAGGTGGCACCGGCCTGCATGGCCATGTACGCCTGCTGGATGGTGTACACGAGATGCACGTTCACCATGATGCCCTTGTTGCGGAGCATCTTGCACGCGCGCAGGCCTTCGAGGCTCACGGGGATCTTGAAGACGGTGGTGTCCTTCTTCAGGCCCATCTTCAATTGGCGCTCCGCCTCCTTCACCACTTCCTCAGCGGTCTCGCCCAGGGCCTCCACCTGCAGGATGGGCACCTTCTTGGCGAGGTCGAGGATCATCTTGTCGATGTTCGTGACGCCACCGCGGTGCATGAACGTCGGTGTGGTGGTGAGACCAGTGAGGAAGCCGAGCTTGAAGGCTTCGTCGATCTCCTTGATGTCGGCGCTGTCGAGGTAGAGTTCCATGGTGGGTGTGTGGGCCGCAGAGGCGCAGAGGCGCGGAGAATGCGGCGGGTTGGTTTGTTCTTGGGTTTCTCAGCGATTCTGCGTCTCTGCGGCTTTTTCCCGGTGCTTCACTTCCACCGCGTGGATGTCGAGCAAGGGCTTCAGGAATTCCTCCAGGTCGTAAACGCAGAGCTGGCTGGCGGCGTCGCACTTGGCGGTGCTGGGATCAGGGTGCGTCTCGATGAACACGCCATCGACACCAGCGGCCACGCCGGCACGGGCGATGGTGGGCATCACATCGCGGTTGCCACCGCGCGGGTCGGCGCTCGGGATGCCGTACTTACGGATGCTATGCGTGATGTCGAAGACCAGCGGATAGCCCGTCTTGCGCATGTGGTAGAAGGCGCGTGGATCCACCACCAGGTCGTTGTAGCCGAAGGTGTAGCCACGCTCGGTGAGGATGATCTTGCCATTGCCCACGCTTTCGCACTTCTTCGCCGGGTTGATCATGTTCTCCGGTGCGAGGAACTGGGCGTGCTTGAGGTTGATGACAGCGCCGGTCTTCGCGGCCTCCGTCACCAAGGTGGTCTGCATTACCAGGTAAGCGGGGATCTGCAGCACATCGCACACCTCAGCGGCAGGCTTGGCCTGGCTCGGGTAGTGGATGTCCGTGAGGATCGGGAAGCCGAAGTCCTTCTTGATGCGGGCGAGCACTTTCAGGCCTTCATCCAGCCCCGGCCCTTGGTAGAAATCGACGCTGCTGCGGTTGTCCTTGGTGAAGCTGCTCTTGAAGATCACGGGCACCTTCATGCGCTCGCTCACTTCCTTGAGCTTCTCGGCGGTCCGCAGCATCACGTCTTCGGTCTCGATCACGCAAGGACCGGAGATGAGGAATAGCTGATCACTCCCGCAAGCGATGTTGCCGACTTGGACGATCTTGGTCATGGGCGGCAAATCTAGCCTTCGCTAGGGAGTTGGGCCTTCCACCTGAAGCTCGAAGAGCAATTCGCCGAGCATGTATCCCTCCAGTTTATCCCCCCCCTTCAGCGGTCCTACTCCTGCGGGCGTACCGGTGAAGAGCAGGTCGCCGGTCTCCAAGCGCATGTAGCGCTCCACATGCGCGATCAGCGAGGGCACATCGAAGATCATTTGGCCACTGTGGCCGCTCTGCGCTACCTGGCCATTCTTTTTCAAGAGGAATTCGATGTGATGGCCAGCCGGGAAGGACTCCACTGCCGTGAACGCTTCTGCCACATAGGCCGAGCCGTCGAAGGCCTTTGCCTTCTCCCAGGGCAGCCCTTTGGCCTTCAGCTCCTGCTGCACATCACGGGCGGTGAGGTCGAGGCCGATGGTCACGCGGTCGGCGATGGCCTGGCCGTTGCGTCGCGCGATGGCGAAGACCAGCTCGATCTCGTGGTGCACGTCGTTACTGAATGCTGGGAGCCTGATGGGGCCATGGCGCGGGATCAGCGTGCTCTCGGGCTTGAGGAAGACCACAGGCTCGTCGGGAACCGTGTTGCCCAGCTCCTTGGCATGCTCGCCGTAGTTGCGGCCTATGCAGATGAGTTTCATGCGTTCAGGTCAGCAAGTGCATTGCGCATCACGGCCAAGGTGCTGGCGGGCAGCTCGGCCTTGGTCATGGCCTCGACGCACGCGCGCATCATCGCCGGTTCGCGCTTGGT
>DAORNP010000069.1:0-1011 GCA_035441065.1 Flavobacteriales bacterium
CGCATCAAGTGCGGGACCAGTCACCCCGACTGGCAATCTGGAAGACCGCCCATCAGGCGGTCTTCTCATTTCAACATGATCCGTAGCGCAGCACGGTAGCGCATCCCGCACCCGGTGCGGGATGGTCGCTGGTTCGTCCCGCATCAAGTGCGGGACCAGTCACCCCGACTGGCAATCTGGAAGACCGCCCATCAGGCGGTCTTCTCATTTCAACATGATCCGTAGCGCAGCACGGTAGCGCATCCCGCACCCGGTGCGGGATGGTCGCTGGTTCGTCCCGCATCAAGTGCGGGACCAGTCACCCCGACTGGCAATCTGGAAGACCGCCCATCAGGCGGTCTTCTCATTTCAACATGATCCGTAGCGCAGCACGGTAGCGCATCCCGCACCCGGTGCGGGATGGTCGCTGGTTCGTCCCGCATCAAGTGCGGGACCAGTCACCCCGACTGGCAATCTGGAAGACCGCCCATCAAGCGGTCTTCTCATTTCAACATGATCCGTAGCGCATCCCGCATCAAGTGCAAGCAGCCGGGAAAGCCCTGCATTGCTCGTGGGACTCATGCATTGGGACGGCCGTGCATGCCGATTCAACCTGGTCCACTGAACATCCGTCCATCTACGCTGTTTGACGGGCGGTCCTGATCCAGTACCGGCGGGTTTGTGCCGGCTGAATGCCCGATAGCTTTGCCGCCCATCATGAAACTGCACTTCTGCAAGGTTTTCCTTATTGTTTTCGCCTTCCCCTTGGGCCTTAGCGCCCAGAAGCAGGTCACCATCAGCGGCTACGTGAAGGATGCCACCAGCGGCGAGGCCCTCATCGGTGCCAGCGTGTATGTGAAGGAGACCATGCGCGGCACAGCCACCAATGTTTACGGCTACTACGTGCTGAACGTGGACCCCGGAACGCACACCGTAGCCTTGAGCTACATCGGCTACGACGAATTCAGCAAGAGCGTGACACTCACGGCCGACCTGAAGCTCAACATCGAGGCGCGCCCGAAGGCCATCCTG
>DAORNP010000069.1:1061-4094 GCA_035441065.1 Flavobacteriales bacterium
CATGGGCACTGTGGACCTGGACGTGCAGAAGCTGCAGACCCTGCCCGCATTACTGGGCGAGGTGGACATCCTGAAGACGATCCAATTCCTGCCTGGCGTGCAGAACAACGGCGAAGGCAACAGCGGCTTCTATGTGCGCGGTGGCGGCCCGGACCAGAACCTGATCCTGCTCGACAATGCCACCGTGTACAACGCGAGCCACCTCTTCGGCTTCTTCAGCGTGTTCAATGCCGATGCAGTGAAGAACATCGAGCTGATCAAGGGCGGCATGCCGGCGAACTACGGCGGGCGCATCTCGTCGGTGCTCGACATCAACATGAAAGAGGGCAACGAGAAGAGCTTCCATGCGCAGGGAGGCATCGGCCTCATCGCGAGCCGGCTCACCGTTGAAGGCCCCATCGTGAAGGACCGCAGTTCCTTCATCTTAAGCGGCAGGCGCACGTACATCGATGTGCTCACCAGGCCCTTCGTGAACGAAAGCAGCCCTTTCGCTGGCAGTGGCTATTACTTCTACGACCTCAATGCCAAGGCCAACTATACCCTCAGCGACAAGGACCGCATCTTCGTAAGCGGCTACTTCGGACGCGACGTGTTCTCCTTGAGCCAGGGCGGCGAGGGCGCGCCTTCGTTCCGCATCCCCTGGGGCAATACCACCTTCAGCGCGCGGTGGAACCACGTCTTCGGGCCGAAGCTGTTCCTGAACACCACCGCCACCTTCAGCGATTACAGCTTCCTCTTCGATGCCTCGCAGGACCAATTCCGATTCAACCTCTTCAGCGGCATCAAGGATTACGGGCTGAAAGCCGATCTGGGCCACTACCCCACCGGCCGCCACCGGCTGAAGTACGGCGCGCAATACATCTACCACGTGTACACCACGAGCACGGTTGATGTGAGCAGCGGCGAAACACAGTTCAACATCGACACACCGCCCAAGCTCCATGCGCACGAGACCGCGGTGTATGCCCTCGATGAGTTCGACATCACCGATGCGCTGCGCATCAATTTCGGCCTGCGCTTCAGCCGCTTCGACCACGTAGGCCCCTACACGCGCTACACCATCGATGATCGGGGCCGATCCACCGGGAAGGAGGAGATCGCTCCCGGCAAGCCCATCCAGACCTACCAGGCCCTGGAGCCGCGCATCAGCCTGCGCTGGCGCACCGGCCGCACCAGCAGCGTGAAGGCCTCCTTCAACCAAGGCCAGCAATACGTGCACCTGGCCAGCTTCAGCAGCATCGCCCTGCCCACCGACGTGTGGATCCCGAGCAGCACGCGCGTGAAGCCGCAGATCGGCACGCAATACGCCGCCGGGTACTTCCGCAACTTCCTCGACGATGTGATCGAGGCTTCGGTGGAAGGCTATTACAAGGACTTCAAGAACCTGATCGAGTACGCCGATGGCGCTTCGCCCCAGGACAACGGGAACACCAACTATGACCAGCAGCTCGTGTTCGGCAATGGCTACAGCTACGGCGCCGAGTTCTTCGTGAGAAGCGCACGGGCAAGTTCACCGTCTGGTTGGGCTACACCTGGAGCCGCACCATGCGCCGATTCCCCGAGATCAACAACGGCGAGGAATTCTTCAGCCGCTGGGACCGCAGGCACGACTTGAGCGTGGTGGCCACTTATGAGCGCAGCAAGCGCTGGACCTTCGGCGCAGCCTTCGTTTACGCCACTGGTCAAGCAGTGACGATCCCCGTGAACCGCTACTTCATCGAAGGTCAGCTCGTGAGCGAATACACCGAGCGCAACGGCTTCCGAATGGCGCCCTTCCACCGCCTCGACCTCAGCGCCACGCTCAATGGGCACGAGACGCGCGAGAAGAAGGACCCGGTCACCGGCGAGACCAAGGTGGTGCCCAAGAAGCTCGTCAGCAGCTGGAGCTTCGGGGTGTACAACGCCTATAACCGGCAGAACCCCTACTTCATCTATTTCGACACGAACGGCAACCCCAACGACGGCAGCTTCCAGGTCGTCGCGAAGCAGGTCTCGCTCTTCTCCATACTCCCCTCCATCACATGGAACTTCAAGTTCTGATGCCGCGCCAGGCTATTGCCGCGATTGCAGCCTCGGTCCTGCTGTTCGCGGGCTGCTCGAAGGAGATCACCGTTGACCTCCCCGCACCCGAATCGAAGGTGGTGGTGGAGGGCAGCATCGAAACGGGCCAGCCGCCGCTGGTCTTCCTCACCCGCACCCAGGGCTTCTTCGCTCCAACGAGCGTGGCCAGCATCGCCGGCACCTTCATCAGCGATGCAGTGGTCACCGTGGATGACGGCACGAGCACCTACACGCTCACGCGCATCTGCAGCAGCATGGTCCCCGATTCGCTGATTGATGAGGTGGCTGCTGGAACAGGCATCGATGCCAACCTGCTCCGTGCCGCGAACATCTGCGCATGGACCTTCCTCAACAACGAATTGCTGGGCGAAGAAGGCCGCACGTATCGCCTCCGCGTGGAAACCGAAGGCAGGACACTCACCAGCGTGACCACCATACCGAATGGCGTTGCCCTCGATAGCGCATGGTTCAAATTGGACAATCCGCCCCCGAGCACCAATGATTCACTCGGCTTCCTATGGGGACGCCTCAGCGATCCCGACACCGCAGGCAATGCTTACCGGTGGTTCGCCCGCCGCATCAACGCCGGTGCCGACGGCCAGCCGAAGGACTCACGCTTCATCTCGCCGCTCTTCGGCGTGTTCGAGGACCGCTACATCGATGGGCTCACCCTCGATTTCAACTACAACCGGGGCAATGTCCCATACAGCCAGGCCGAAGACGATACCAACGAGGAGCGCGGCTACTTCAAGCGCGGAGATACGGTCGTGGTGAAATTCTCCAGCATCGGCCTGCGCGAGTTCCGCTTCTTCAACTCCTTCGCGAACAACGCCACATCGCAGGGCGACATCTTCGGCAACCCGTCGAACATCCGAAGCAATATCGAAGGCGGGCTGGGCGTATGGGTGGGCTATGCACCGCGCTTCCGCACCGTAGTGTGCCAACCGTGATAGCGGTCACCTTGGCACTGGT
>DAORNP010000069.1:4123-6683 GCA_035441065.1 Flavobacteriales bacterium
CGAACACGTCAAGTGCCTGATCATCGGATCGGGACCCGCTGGTTATTCCGCCGCCATCTACGCCGCCCGCGCCGACCTGAAGCCGTTGATGATCGAGGGCCCGCTGCCAGGCGGACAGCTCACGCAGACCACCGAGGTGGACAACTACCCCGGCTACCCGAAAGGTCGCACCGGTCCCGAGATGATGGAGGACCTGAAGCAGCAGGCCCTGCGCTTCGAGACGCGCATCCGCAATGGATGGGTGACCAAGGTGGACTTCAGCGGCCCGGTGCACAAGGTGTGGGTGGATGAGAAGGAGGAGATCCATGCCGACACGGTAATCATCAGCACCGGTGCCAGTGCGAAGTGGCTGGGCCTGCCGAATGAGATCCGCCTGCGCGACATCGGTGGCGGCGTAACGGCATGCGCGGTATGCGATGGCTTCTTCTACCGGGGCCAGAACGTGGTGCTCGTAGGCGCAGGCGATTCAGCGTGCGAAGAGGCCACTTACCTCGCCAAGCTCTGCCCCAAGGTGTACATGCTCGTCCGCAAGGATCGCTTCCGCGCCAGCAAAGCCATGGTGCATCGCGTGGAGAATACGCCCAACATCGAGGTGCTCTTCAACACCGAAGTGAAGGATGTCCTGGGCGAGCATGCGGTTGAAGGCGTGCTGGCCATCAACAACGCGACCGGCGAGGAGCGCAAGCTCGATGTCACGGGCCTGTTCATCGCCATCGGACACACCCCGGCCACCGAGATCTTCAAGGGCCAGCTCGACATGGACGACCAAGGCTACCTGAAGCACGATGCCGACCGGACCAGCACCAAGGTGCCCGGCGTGTTCGTGGCCGGCGATTGCGCTGACAAGGTGTACCGCCAAGCGGTGACGAGCGCGGGAAGCGGCTGCATGGCGGCGCTGGATGCCGAGCGCTGGCTGGCTGCGCAAGGGAAGCACTGAGTGCCGATCAGGGCTCCGTCTTCCAATCCGAGTACTCCAGCCAGAAGCGCACGAGCTCGCGCTGCTCGAAGGGGATGTCCCAATCGCCATCGTAGCTCACGCGCACGGGCACCAGCGCGTCGCCGATGCGGATGTTGCGCACGCTGATGCTGATGTCGAAGTCGAGGAAGATGGCGCTGTGCGCGATGCGGTAGCTGCGTGCCAGCACATCGCCGGTTTCCTGATCGAACCAGGTATCCATGGTCTTGATCACCGTCCGGCCATCACGGTGCTCGGGCTTGGCCGCAGCGCTGAAGACCCAGCAGGGCCGATTGCCGCGGCTATCGCTCCAGATGCGGAAATCGTAGAGCGGCGCCATCTCGGGGCTGAAGAGCGCGAGCTTCCTCCCGATGAAGGGGACGCTGGCGATCTCGGTTCCGGGGTCGAACATGAATTTCTTCAGCTCGCCCTTGTACTTCTCGAACCGGCTGCCGCGCTCCACTTCCAATCGGCGCCCAGCCACGGTGTTGTCCGCCGGGAAGCTGCCCTTCGGGAAGAAGACATCGTCGTACATCTCGATGGTTAGATAGCGGAACCGGCCTTTACGGTCGCGCAGCTTGCCGCGCTCGCTCACGCTGTCCATCGCCAGCGTGGCGCTCTTCCCAGCGCGCACAAGTCGCGCCCGGCGATGAACAGAAGCACTCTCGCGCTCGTCCTTGCGGCGCACCACAGCTTCGCTTCGCACGGTGTGCGGGTACGTGCGGGTGTTCAGGAAGGCCTTGTGGAAGGTGGTGTCGGTGCGCACCCGCTGAACGAAGGCATTCACATCGAAGCCATCGGCCTGTGCGCTGATCACGACCTCGTCCAAGGCGATATGCTTGAGCAGCGTGTCCGTCTGGGCTGCCACGCCGCTCGCAAGGAGAGCGAAGATGGCCGCAGCCCCATGCTCCGAACGAAAGGCGCCTCTCTTCATCGCCTCAATGCCTCCGCGTGGGGCCGAGGCTACCATAGAGCTCATACTTCTTCTTCACGAAGAGCAGGAACTCGTACTGTGTGAGGCCCTTGATCACTTCATCGGGCACGGCGCAGAAATCGATGAAGTCGTCGAATGAATCGTCGCTCAGGTTGATGATGTCGTACTCGACGTATTGCTGCAGCAGCTCGCGCAGCAGCTCGCGCTTACGGTCCTCGTTGCGCATCTGTGCCACGAGCCGTTTGCTCCGCTCGCGTCGGCTGAATTCCTGGTAGAGGAAGGTGATGGGGCTCTGCAGCGCGTCCACGTTGCTGATGCGGTAGTCGCTCTCTCGGTAGCCGAGCTTTTCGATGTCCTTCTGGATCTGCTGCAGTGTGCGTTGGCTAAGCACTTCCACTGCCGCCAATTGCACATGCAATGGCAGCAAGCGAACCGATACACGGTAGCTGGGCTTCGGCAGGCTGTCGCGCATGCAGATCATGGCCGTGCGATGGCCAACGGAGCCGATGAGGATGGTATCGGTCTGGAGCGCCTGCACGGTGAAGCTGCCATCGGGATTGCCGAAGGCCCCGTTGCGTGTGCGCTTGTTCACGATCATGAGGTCGTAGTAAGCGCGGTCGTTGGAACTGGAGGAGACCTGACCGATGATGGTCACTGTTTCCTGCGCGAGG
>DAORNP010000069.1:6693-19229 GCA_035441065.1 Flavobacteriales bacterium
AAGCCGATGCCATGAGGAGCGAAAGGAGACTGAAGCGCGCTCGCATGAATGCCCAAATGTATCCGGCGGCCCGTGGCACGAACCGCGCCACGCTGTTGCCACCGGTGAAAAAAGGTGAAGGGCCCCCGCATCAGCACCGCTGCGCGAAGGCCCTTCGTGAATGGCCTGTGCATCTGTAAGCCGGGTCCTGTATCCCGCTTGCGAGGGACCTCCACCATCTATCTAGCCCCGCCGTCGCCAACGGGGTCCATCGACCTACCCTCCGGGATCGGACGAGCCGCCCTTATCCGCCTTGCGGCGAAGCCCCGGTATACATGGTCTTTCAGCCCGTGGGGTTTACCAAGCCGCCGATGTCGCCACCGGCGCTGGTGGTCTCTTACACCACCCTTACCCTCCCTGCGGAAGGCGGTTTCCCTTTCTGCGGCACTTTCCGTGGCGCCGCCGTTCCCAGCGACGCCCCTTCCCGTTAGGAAGCACGGTGCCCTACGCTGCCCGGACTTTCCTCCCCGACAAGTCGGGGCGGTGGAGCGATGCACAGGTTTATCAAAGAACGTCAGCGATGACGCATGATCACCACCTCGGTGGCGCCCGATCCGTAACGCCGCATATCGGCATCGTGGAACTGCACGCCATCGTAATACTGCAGCATCTTCCGCACCTCCTCGCGCAGCACGCCCTCACCAACGCCGTGTATGACGATGAGCTTGCGTTTGCCATTGCGGATGGCGCTTTCCAGGGCCCGCTCGAAATACCGGATCTGGTATTCGAGCTTCTCGCCATCACTCAAGCGCGTTTCGTCCTCCACCAATTCGTGCAGGTGTAGGTCCACTTCGGCTATGCTGTTATCCTCCGGGCGCTTGGGTGTCTTGCCGGGGCGCACCTCACCGCGCTTCTTCTTCCTATCGGCCATCTCATCGTTGGCGCGCACCATGCCCAGCTGGTGGTCGCTCACCCGCAAATGGGCCTTATGCGAGTCATCCGCCACGCGCACCAGCCGCTTCTCGGCCAATTCCAGCTCGAAGCCATCATCGGTTCGCAGCAGCACATGGCCCGGACGACCTGCGCGAAGCACCACCCCACCGCCTACGTCATCGATGAAGACCACGCGGTCGCCTTGCTGCAACTTTGCGGGAGCCATGCGGCGAAATTAGCCCCCTGCCATGCGAACCACCATCATCTGCCTTTTAACTGCTGTGCTGCCCATGCTTGCCAACGCCCAGACCGAGGGCAGTTGCATGGCCACCGGAGGCAAAGCCGCGCTCGACAAGCTCTTCGAGCAAGAGCTGCATTATCCAGCTGTAGCGCTTGAGGCCGGCATCAAGGGTGAAGTGGTCATCGCGGCATCGTTGGCGCCCAATGGCGCCGTGAAGGCCATCACTGTTGGCAAATCCCTATCACCAGAATGCGACGAAGAAGCGTTGCGCGTGGCCCGAATGATCACTTGGCGACCAGCATCGGCCGGCGAACTGTGCAGCAGTGCGGAGATCTACCTCGCCGTTCCTTTTGAACCTGGCAAGCACAAGCGATGGACGAAGGAGCGTTTGCCGCGCACCGGCGATCGCTTCGGGCATCCAGTGGATTCGGCGCTGACCATCTTCAATCCCAAGCAGCTCGATGCGCAAGTGGCACCGACGATCCCCAATGGCATGGCCGGGCTGCCCGCCTACATCAGCAAGGAGATGCGCTACCCGAACGAAGCCATGCGCTACAGCCTCGATGGCACCGTGAAAGTCGAATTCGTTGTGGAGCCGACCGGCAGCATCACCAATCTGCACGTGCTGCAATCGGTAGGCGGCGGCTGCACCGATGAGGCCCTGCGCCTGCTCTACCGCATTCCGTGGCAGCCCGCGCTGAAGGATGGGAAGCGCGTGCGCAGCACACTTCAAGTGCCCATACAATTCACGCTACCGAAGCAGATGCGGTGATCACATGCCTGTCGTTCGACCACTGGAGAATGGCGCATTGGCCTGTGGGGTAACCAGATGTCGAATCTGGCAGAATGGGCTTGGTAAGTTCCAATCGAACGGTGCTGGTGCGGTGCCCGGCAACTATTACCCAGGGTACGTTCCCGGCCAGTTCCCTTGGTACGGCGTGCATGTGCTCAACAACAGCTATGGCTGTTACCTGAACACGATCTTCTGCTACAACCCACTCATGCGTGATGCCGTGCAGTTCGCCTATCGGAACAAAACGGTGTTCGCTGCCGCCCGTGGCAACTCGGGAACCACGGTAGGCTTCCTGCCCGCCACACTTGGCGGAAACAACCTCAGTGACCATGCTGTGCTCAGCGTGGGGGCCAGCGGAACCGATGGAGCGTATATGTCCACTGTCAACGGCGATGTGTTGAACAGTAGCTTCAGCCAGAGCATGGACCTGATCGCGCCGGGCACCGTGCGCCTGGTCACCTCCACTGCCGATGCCCCCTTCAACTTCACGCAATGCATACCGGCTCCGGCAAGCTACGATTGTTTCCGAGGCACATCGGCCGCCGCGCCGCACGCAGCCGGGGTGGCGGCACTCATCCACAGTGAGCACACCATCAGCAATGGTTCTTTGAACAACCTTGCACCTGAGGATGTCGAACGGATCATGGAGAAGAATGCCGATGACATTGTGGGTGATCCGTTCACCGGTTGGACCATTGGTTACGATGCGCAGAATGGCCATGGTCGCCTCCAAGCCGCTGGGGCCATGGAGCAAGTGGCCTACCCGTACTTCGTGTACCACAACCAGCCTCCGGCCAGCTCGTCCTTCGTGCAGTTCCCGGACCAGCTGGTTTACCTGAGCGGCAATGCGGCCGGCCAGCCCGATGGGTACTACTATGCCACGCGGGTGGATGCCACGCACACCTATGCCAATGCGTTCCCGGCCACGGATTTCATCATCGACCATTGGCCACGCGAGAGCAGCACCACCGGTTCCTTTCCGGAGAACAGCATCAGCAACAGCTACGGCAGCACGTACGAGGCGGTGATCACCGACCACACGGCCCAGATCACCATGACCACCACGGGCTGGTACATCATTGCCAGCAACTCGGGTCAGGCGGTGTCCACGTGGTGGCCCAGCAATCCGTACCAGGCCAAGACCGCCTATTCGCTGCACTTGTACAAGCAGCTCACAGTGGGGGAGTCGGAAGCGGAACGAGCCGCCATGAGGCTATGGCCTAACCCGGCAACCGACCAGGTGACCCTGAGCCTGCCACGGCCCACGGATTCGGCTATGGAGATCCGGATGCTCGATGCCTTGGGAAGGAAGGTCCGTGTCCAACGCATGCAACAGGGTGCTGATCGCGTGGCCATCGGTCTGGCGGGCCTGCCCCAAGGACATTACACGGCCCAACTTGATTGGGAGAACCAGTTGCAGAGCCTCCCCTTCATCATCTACTAGCACAGCCATGAGCAAGTTCGCCTTCCCTACCCTAGCACTGCTCACGCTGGTGGCATGCCGCAAGCCCGAGTCCGTGTGCCCCGACCCGGCGCCCGCAGGCCCTGACTTACCGTGTGGCACGCATGCCGTGTGCATCCCGCTGCCAAACCCACCGCTGGGCGGCGATTGGAATTGGCAGGATGAGGAGAACCATGCAAAGCACGCCATGTTCAATACGAACAGCGGTCAGGTAATTCTCCTTCAACGCGACCCATACGGTGGTGGATGGGCGAATTCACAGCTCTATCGCTACAACCTGGCCACGGGTACGTTGGAGTTGATCCATGAGGGCATCTTCACGCACCGTCCACGCTGGGGCACCAGCGGCTGGATCGCCTTCACCCAGGCCAGCGCCCCCAACTGGAACATCTGGAAGGTGAAGGCCAATGGCGACAGCCTCACGCAGCTCACCTTCAATGGCAATAGCTTCAGTCCATTGTGGAATGCAGAAGGCACCGAAATCGGCTATAGCACAGGGTCTTTATCCCTGCCACCTTTCAATTCCTTGAGCATCAGGATCAGCAAGGACGGCGCTCCGTTGGACACCCTGTGGAACTGCATGGCTTTCCTCACGGCGACTAAATGGGTGGCTGCGACAAGGACGGTGAATGCAGGAGGAATTGGCCTTGGTTCGTGCACATTCGATGATGGTTGCATCTGGAACATCGCCCACTCCTTGGATCAAGCCCTCATTGACACGAGCGGGCTCTTGCAGGGCTCCGCCTACATACCAAGCTCCGATGCTGTGATCTGGTCACATCGGACCGGACTATACCGCACCGTGCTGGCCACCGGCGCCACCGAGCGGCTTGTGGCCACCTGCAACTCCAGCTATTTCATGGACCTGGATTACTCGCCGCATACGGGCAAGCTGCTGGCGGTGCGCCGGCGCGAGAGCACCCCCGACGGCGTGATCCTGAACATCGAGAACGATGTGATGCTGATGAACCCCGATGGCAGCTGCCCGCAGGTGATCAAGATCCCGTGGCCGCAGTGATGCGAAACTGATCACTTGGTGCCTTGCGCCAGCATGCGCTTGGCTTCGCGGAAGTACTTGAACGGCACCACCAGCATGCCGAAGCACTCACCGTGCTCTTTGCCCAAATGCTTGTGATGCGCCTTGTGCGCACGGCGAATGGCGAGGAAGTAGGGGTTGCGCGTATTCCGCAGCCACTTGATTCGCTGATGAATGAAGACCTCGTGGACGAAGAAGTAGAGGATGCCATAGATGAGGATGCCCAATCCGATCCATAGCCATGGCGTGTGCAAACCCAGCACGCTGCCTACGATGAAGAGCGCCATGGAGGGCACGGCGAAAATCAGGAAGAAGGAATCGTTGCGTTCCAGGAAGCCATAGTGGTCCTTCTTGTGGTGATCGGAATGCAGCGACCAGAGGAAGCCGTGCATCACGTACTTGTGCGTGGCCCACGCCACGAACTCCATGAAGGCCGCCGTGACCAGCACGATGGCGATGATGACCCAGATGCTCATGCCCGCTCAGAACAAAGATGAATGGTCAAGGGTTCGTCCCGACTTGCCGAAAAGCGCTTCGAGCACGGCCCACCGGTGATCGAAGATGCGCTTCAATCGGCCCTTCACCACCGCATCGTGCATGGCCTCCCCGACGATTCCCATGGGCAGTTCATATTCAACGCGGTCGAGCATGAGCACACCGCCTTCGACCTCCTCAAAGGTGTGCTAGTGCCACCAGCGCTTGTAAGGGCCTCGCAATTGGGTATCCACGAAACGGTAGGGCGCCTGCACCTCCTCGATGCGCGTGACCCACGTGAGCGGTATGCCGAGCAAGGGCTTCACCGTGTAGGTGATCAACTGGCCCGTGTGAGCCGGACGGTCGTCGAAGGGCTCGCGAATGGCGAAGCCCATGTCTGCAGGCGTGATCCGCGACAGATTTCGGGGCGTGCTGAAGAAGTCCCAGGCCTCATGGAGCGAGGTCTTCAACAGCTGACTGCGCTCGAGGACGTGGGTAGCCATCTTACTTGATCACTTCGAGCTTCGGGTAACGCTTTCGCCAGTTCTCCAGCGCTTTCTGGCTGCTAACAGTGATCACGGTGCGGGCATCAAGGCGCACCTTGATCTCCTTCACGCCTTTCTTGATGGGGCGCTCCAGGATAAGCGCGGGTTTCTTACGGGGCATTGCTCAGCCGATGATTTCGAGCTTGGGGTAACGTTGGCGCCAAAACTCCAGCGCCTTCTGGCTGGCAAGTGTAATCACTGTGCGGGCATCGAGGCGGACTTTGATCGCTTTCAGGCCCGCTTTCACCGGTTGGGTGAGGATGAGTGCTTTTTTCTTGCGTGGCATGGCTATTCGAAGAGTTGCGTTTGTGTGTCGTTCTTCTTTACTGGCGCTGCCAGGGCCTCCTTATAGACCCGCAAGACCCTGTCTCGCGCTGCTTGATGAACGACCACCGGGCGCACATAGTTTGCCGTTCCACACTCTGGGACCCAACGCTTTACATACTTTAACTGAGGGTCAAAGCGCTCCAACTGGAGCTGCGGATTGAAAACGCGGAAATAGGGAGCGGCATCACAGCCTGAGCCTGAGGCCCATTGCCAGCCTCCGTTGTTGCTGCTCAGCTCGAAATCGAGGAGTTTAGCCGCGAAATACGCTTCGCCCCAGCGCCAGTCGATGAGCAGATGCTTGGTGAGGAAACTGGCCACCACCATACGTACCCGGTTGTGCATCAGGCCCGTGGCATTCAATTCACGCATGCCGGCATCCACCAAGGGATAGCCCGTCCGGCCCTCGCACCAGGCGTTGAAGCCCTCGGGATCGGCAATCCACGGGATACTGTCGTAGGCTGGCTTGAAGGCGCGCTCCGGGTGTGGGAAGTGCCAGAGGATCTGCATGAAGAACTCACGCCAGATCAGCTCATTGAGGTACTTCGGGCTCGACTTGAGGCTGCGTCGCACCAACTCGCGCACGCTCACTGTGCCGAAGCGCAGGTGGGTACTCATACGGCTGGTGCCGATGATCGAAGGAATGTCGCGCGTGCGATCGTACTTCTCGAGCAGCCCTTCATCGAGCGTGGTCGGCGGCGCTTGCAGATCGGTGGGTTGGAAGCCGATGTCTTGCAAGCTTAGCTGGCGTAATGGACTCGTCCTCCACAGGCGTTCGAGCAGGCCCTCGCTCTGGTAGGGCTTGGCCATCTCCGGGGTGAATTGCGCACGCCATTTCTTCATGTAAGGCGTGTACACCGTGTAGGCTCCGCCATCATCCTTCACCACCTCGCCGCGCTCGAAGATGCTGATGTCCTTGTAGCTGCGGAAGGGTATGCCGCGCGAGGCCAGCAACTCGCCCACTGCTTTGTCGCGAGCAATGGCATAAGGCTCGTGATCGTGGTTCGTGGTGACAGCGATGATGTCGAAACGCTCCAGCAATCGCTTCCACACCTCGATGGGTTGACCATGCTCGACCAGCAACGAAGAGCCTTGATCCACCAATTCGGCCTGCATGCCGCTCAAAGCGCGATGGATGAAATCCACGCGGCGGTCATGCTTGTCCTCGAGCTTGTCGAGGATGGCGGTATCGAATATGAAGAGCGGCAGCACGTTGCCATGCTCGCTCAGCGCGCGGAAAAAGCCATGATTGTCGGCCAACCGCAGATCGCGCCGGAACCAGTGGATGCTGATGCGGGGCTTGGAAGGCACCTCAGCGCTTGTGATAGGACAGGAATTCACTCCGCACCTCAGCATCCTCGAATCGCCCGCTGAAATGGGTGGTGACGGTGCTGCTGCATTCGTCCTTCACCCCGCGGAGCTTCACGCACATGTGCTCAGCATCAATGAGCACGGCCACATCATCGGTGCGCAGCACGCGCTTCAATTCGGCGGCAATCTGCTCGGTGAGGCGCTCCTGCACTTGCGGCCGGGCAGCGAAATGCTTCACGATGCGGTCCAGCTTGCTGAGGCCGATCACTTGGCCACTGCTGAAATAGGCCACCGTGGCCCTGCCGATGATGGGCACGAAATGGTGCTCGCAAAAGCTGTGCACGGTGATGTCTCGCTCCACCAGCATGCCCTTGTAGCCGAACTTGTTAGCGAAGAGCGTGGGCTCAGGGCGCGTTGCGGGGTCGAGGCCACTGAACACTTCGTTCACGAACATCTTGGCAACGCGCTTGGGCGTGCCTTGCAGGCTGTCATCATCGAGGTCGAGGCCAAGGGTCTCCATGATTCCTCGGAAGTGCTCTTCGATGCGTGCGATCTTCTCATTCGGCGATAGCGTGAAAGCATCGGGGCGCATCGGGGTGTCGATGGCAAGCATGTGCATCGACCTTTCCTCCATGGGGAGCGCAAGCGGTATCACTGCGCCGGACTTCTTCATCAGCATGTTCGTGCGATTGAGTTGTGTTCAAGCGGTCTGGCCGGCCAATTCCTCACGCACGCGCTGCCAGCATTCACGTAGCCATACGGTGTAGCGCTCGGGGTGATTCCTCAGGTCTTCATCCAACGCTTCAGGCGAGACGTATTTCCAATTGTCCACTTCGCTCGGATCGGGCGTCACTGATCCGGTGAAACGTCCGAAGAGCACATGGTCGAGCTCGTGCTCCTGCAGGCCATTGTCGAGCGCGGCGCGGTAGATGAAGCTGAAGCGCTGCTCCATCTCCGCCGCGATGCCCATCTCCTCCTGCAACCTGCGCCTGGCGGCATCGGCGATGGATTCGTGCGCACGCGGATGGCTGCAGCAGGTATTGGTCCAGAGGCCCGCGCTGTGGTACTTGCCCGCTGCGCGCTGCTGCAGGAGCAGGCGCCCTTGATCATCGAAGAGGAACACGCTGAATGCGCGATGCAGCGCGCCTTCTTGATGCGCGCGCAGTTTGCCCATGGTGCCGATCGCTTCGTCGCGCTCGTTCACCAGCACCACCTGCTCTTCTGCCGTGATCGCTTGGCTCATCTTCTAAAGCATGCCGAAGCTGTGCCGGAGGTAGCTGGTGGTGAGCAAGGCGAGCTTGCGGCGATTGCGCACGCGCACGCGAACGGCCATGATCTGGCTCGCAGGCAGCGCTTGGATCTTTCTGAATAGCGCCACATAGTAGATGTAGGCCATGTAAACGCCGAAGCGCGCTCCTTTGGGAAGCTGGCGAATGCCAACGAGCGCCGCGTCGAAATCAGCCTGGATATCGGCCTCGATGCTTCGCTTGGTCGATTCACTCCACTCGCCCAGGTCAATGCCCGGGAAGTAGGTGCGTCCCAGGTTCTGGAAATCATCCTTGATGTCGCGCAGGAAATTCACCTTCTGAAATGCCGCGCCCAGCTTCATGGCCGATGGCTTGAGCTTCTGGTACTGTGCATCGTCGCCCTCGCAGAAGACGCGCAGGCACATGAGGCCAACGACTTCGGCGCTGCCGAGGATATAGGTGTCGTAGCTGCGCTGGTCATGGGCGGTATCCGTCAGATCCATGGCCATGCTGTCCAGGAAGGTGTCGTAGAGTTCGCGCTCGATGCGGGATTCGTTCACCACGTGCTGGAAGCTGTGCAGGATGGGATTCAGGCTGATTCCTTCCTCGATGGCGCGATAGGTGTCCTCGCGGAAGCGAGCGAGCAAGGCGGCCTTGTCGAAGCCATGGAAGGTGTCCACGATCTCGTCCGCGAAGCGCACGAAGCCATAGATGGCGTGTATGGGCGCATGGAAGCGCTTGTCGAGCGAACGGATGCCCAGCGAGAAGGATGTGCTGTAGCTATAGGTGGTCTGCCTGCTCGCCTTCAGGCAGACCTTATCGTAAAGTGCGATGGTGTTCATGCCTTGATGGGTTTGCTCGCGTGTTCTTTCTCGACCAGGTCGGCCACCACCTGCCCGCTGATGATCGCAGGGGGCACGCCAGGGCCAGGCACGGTGAGCTGACCGGTGTAATAGAGTCCTTTCACTTTGCGGCTCTTCATGCTGGGACGGAGCGGTCCTGTTTGCATGATGGTGTTGGCCATGCCGTAGGCGTTGCCGCGGAAGGCGTTGTAGTCGGCCTGCAGGTCGTTGATGCTGTAGCTGCGCTTAAGGATCACGTGCGGCCGCGGATCGAAGCCGAGGTGCTTGCCCAAGCGATGCATCACCACATCGTAATACCGCTCGCGGGTTTCGTCACGGTCATCGAGGCCGGGGGCGATGGGGATGAGGATGACCATGTTCTCCATTCCCGCCGGAGCCACGGAAGAATCGGTCTTGCTCGCGCAACTCGTGTAGAAGAGCGGCTTGCTGGGCCACGAAGGCGCATCGTAGATCTCGGCGCTGTGCCGGTCCAGCGACTCGTCGAAGAAGAGCGTGTGATGCTCCAGGCCCGGGAGCTGCCGATCGAATCCCAAATAGAAGAGCAATCCGCTCGGGGCCATGGTGCGCTTGCTCCAGTAGTCCTTGCTGTAGCCCTGCGATTCCTGCGGAAGGAGCTCTTGGTCAACGTGATGATAGTCGGCGCCGGCCACAACGATATCGGCACGAATCAGCCCGCTGCCGATTTCCACGCCAACGGCTTTGCCATTCTCCACCACGATGCGCTTCACAGGAGTGCCGCATCGCAGCTCGACGCCTTGTTTCTCGGCCACGCGGACGAACGCCTCCACCACCTTGCCCATGCCGCCCATCGGGTACCAAGTGCCCAGTTCCATGTCGGCGTAGTTCATCAGGCTGTAGAGCGCCGGTGTGTTCTGCGGCGCCGCACCAAGGAAGAGCACCGGGAACTCCATCAGCAAGCGCAGCTTGTCGTCAGTGAAGTGGGCTTGCACATGCTTGCGCAGGCTGCGGAACACCTTCGTCTTCAGCAAACCTCCGATCAAACCCGGGTGCATGTACTCGCCCCAACTCAACGAGGGGCGATACACCAGCTCGCCCATGCCGAGGTCGTACTTCAATCGGGCCTCGGCGAGGAAACGATCGAGTTGCGCTCCGGCACCTTTCTCCTTGCTATCGAAGAAGGCCCGCAACGCGATTGGGTCGGCCGGGAGCTCCCATTTATCGCCGGGACCGAAGACCACGCTGTATGAAGGGTCGAGGCGGACGAGGTCATAATGGTCCTGAACGCGCTCTCCGAATGAAGCGAAGAAGCGCTCGAACACTTCGGGCATCCAATAGAAGCTGGGGCCCATGTCGAATGTGAAGCCCAACTCGCTCCACGTGCGCGCACGGCCGCCGGGCTGGTCGTTCTTCTCGAGCACGGTGACGCGGAAGCCCTTCCGCGCCAGCGATGCGGCGGCGGCGAGGCCCGCGAAGCCCGATCCGATGACCACCGCGTGCTTCATCAATTCTGAGCGTGATTGTCCGTGAGCGATTCCTGCAAGCGCTGGCGGGCCTGGTGGATCCTGCTCTTCACCGTGCCGATGGGAATGCCCATGTGCTCGGCGATCTCATGGTACTTGTAGCCCTCGAAGTGCATGAGGAAGGGGACTCGGAATGCCTCGTCCAAGCGCTCCAAGCTACGTTCGATCTCACTGCGTTTGACATTCGCCTCAACCGAGGCCGGTGTTTGCACACGGCTCACCTGCTCACGCTCGCGCTCCACTGAATCCATGATCACGCGCGTGCGCTTGTTGCGGCGGTGACCATTGATGAAGGTGTTCTTCACGATGGTGTACACCCATGCCTTGAAGTTGGTGTTATCGCGGAACTTGTCGCGGAAGGTGATGGCCCGCAGGATGCTCTCCTGCACCAAGTCCTGCGCGTTCTCGCGGTCCTTGGTCAAGCCCAATGCGAAGTAGTAGAGCTGCTGGCGCAGGCTCAAGAGCTGGTGGTTGAACTCGAGGGTGGACATTTTTTGTTCAGTGTTATTGCGTTATCGCTGGACAAAGCAAGATCATTTTGTCCAATGTTCATCATGTTTTGTTGAACATTTTTTCTTGCTGCCAAAAGAAGTAGAGTAATCATTTGATATTCTGATGGTTATGCGACAGCCTTCGAGGCGGACTTTACGCACTCAAAGCTCGAATTGACCCGATCCCGGTAATGCAATGGGGCGAATCCCGCTCATTTTCCGGCAGTGGACCGGAACAATTCCCCGTCGCTGGAGCTGCTTTCGCGCACCCAATGCTCCAATTGCGCCCGGGTGCTCAGCAAGCAGCTATCGGCGGTCTCGGCAGGAGCTTTCCAAAAGAGGACATGGGTCACGGCCACCCCGTTAGTCTTCTCGTATTGCTCGATCTCAACACATGGCGTGTTGCTGGTGGCGAAGTTTCCGATGGCATACGGTAGCATCTCCTGCCGCCACTGCACTGGTGAGAAGGGGGCGGTCGCGATGAAGTTGTCGAGCACGACAGCCTTTCGCGTTGCCGCGATGTAGCTGCTCAAGTTGCTGTGCACCCAATTGCCGCTGTAGTTCAATGGCAGCACCACGGCTCCATTGCCAATGGGCTCCGCAGCGGCGAGCATGGTTTCGGCCTCTTGCGACAGGGAGCGCGCGGTGCGGGCCTGCAAGGAGGTGTGCCAAGCATCACCAGCAACAACAATGATCACTGCAGCGATGGCAGGCATGCGCAATGCGTCCGTTGCAGCAATCGCGAGCGAGAGCAGCAGCATGAAGAAGAGCAATGCGCGCGGCGAGGCACTGCTGCCACCTGCAGCCACATCGGGCAGGACCAAGAAGCCCAGTAAGACGCATGCGGCGAGGATGAGCCACACACGCGCTTGAGACCCCTTCCGCCAGCCAATGACCAGCATTACTGCTCCCAGCAGCGTGACCGGCGCAGCGCTCAATGCCGATGCGAGCCATTCGCCTTCCACGCCCAGCGCATTGTAGGAACGGCCATTCAGCAGCCAGGCCAACCGATCGGCTAGTGGCACCCAGGTGGCGTCACCGCGCGCTGTCGGGTGCAACAGTACATACGCGAGCGTGAGCAGTGCGCCTGGCAAGGCCGCCAACAGAGCCGCCCGCAGTCCAAGCCAACCGCTGCGGCCTGCCGTGCGGTCGCGGAACAAGAGCAGGACGGCCACGCACGCAGATGCGACCAGAAAAGTGGTGAGGTGCGTGAAGTAGAGCACCGTGAGGATGAGCGCCAATCGCATTCCACCATCCGGGCCAAGAGGCTGCTGCCATGCGCGATGCAATTGTTACAGGTTCTGAGCAAGGGCTGTTGGGTTGGGAGCAATGGCTGCAAATAGTGTACCTGGCAGG
>DAORNP010000070.1:0-1234 GCA_035441065.1 Flavobacteriales bacterium
CCTTCATCGTGGCCTTCCGCGATGGGCAGCGGATTGATCTGCAGGAAGCGGTTAATTTGGCCCAAGGCCGATAGGGCAGGAGCATGAAGATCAAACGCGAGTACAGCATTGCAGGCATCGCCATCGCGGGCTTGCTGCTGCTCTATTTCGGCATCAACTACCTGCGCGGGCTCGATGTGCTCACCAAGCGCAACGTGTTCCATGTCGTTTACTCTGATATCAGCGGCGTGGGTTCGGCATCGCCCGTTTACCTCAATGGCTACAAGGTGGGCCAGGTGGTGAGCACGGATCTCCTCTCCGATGGCAGCGGCCGCATCGCCGTGAGTCTTCAGCTCAATGAGCGCAAGCTGAAACTGCCGAAGGATACCAAGGTGCAGATCTACAGCTCCGACCTCTTCAGTCGCGCCCTGAAGATCGTCATCGGCACCAGCGCCGATCTGGCGCAGGCCGGTGACACGCTGGTGGGCAGCACGGAACTGAGCCTCACCGATGCTGTGGGAGAGCAGATCGATCCGCTGAAGCGGAAAGCCGAGGCCATGCTCGCCAACATCGATTCGCTGCTTACCAGCATGCAGGATCTGCTCAACGAGAACACAATCGGCGACATCGATGCCAGCTTCTCCAGCATCCGCGGCACCTTGGAGAACCTCAACAGCACGAGCCGCCGCCTCGATGCCCTCATGGCCACCGAGAGCGCGACCATACATGCCGTGCTCGAGAATCTGCGCCGCGTTACTGCGAATCTTGACAGTTATCACGCAAGCCTCAGTTCCACGCTGTCGAACCTCGATACACTCAGCGGTGAATTGGCCAGTCCGCGCACACGCCAGATGCTCAACGACCTCGCCGAGACCAGCAGCAAGCTGAAAAGCGTGATGACCGGCTTGGAGCAAGGTGAAGGTTCACTTGGCGCTCTGCTGAAGAACGACACGCTCTACACTAACCTGCAGCAGGCCAGCCACGAGCTCGACCTGTTGCTCGAGGACCTGCGCCTGAACCCGAATCGCTACGTGCACCTATCACTCTTCGGCAAGAAGGACAAGCAGCCGAAGCTCACCGACAGCGACGTGCAGCGCATCAAGCAGGCGCTCCAGGACGATAAGCGCGTGAAGCCATGATCGCACAGGTGCTATTCGGCCTTCTCTTCATCGCCGCCGTCGCTCTCTTCGCGCGGAACATCCGGCGCGTGCTGCGCAACATCAACCTTGGCAAGCCCGAGGTCATCAACGACCAC
>DAORNP010000070.1:1262-3040 GCA_035441065.1 Flavobacteriales bacterium
CCCTTGGCCAGAGCAAGATGGTCACGCGCCCGGTGGCCGGGATCATGCACATCCTCATTTACGCGGGCTTCATCATCATCAACCTCGAGGTGCTCGAGATCGTCATCGATGGGCTCTTCGGCACGCATCGTATCGGGGCCTTCCTGGGCGCTTTCTACGACTTCCTCATCGGCAGCTTCGAAATCCTCGCCGTGGGCGTGCTGCTGGCGTGCGTAGTATTCATTGCGCGTCGCGCTGTTCTGCAGCTGCCGCGCTTCCACAAGCACGAGATGAAGGGCTGGCCCTCGAAGGATGCCATGATCATCCTGGTCACCGAGATCGCGCTCATGGGCGCCTTCCTGAAGATGAACGCTGCGGACCAGGTGTTGGCTCAGCGCGGCATCGGGCACTACGCATTGGCGGGCAATTATCCGGTGAGTTCCTTGCTTCAGCCCTTCTTCATGGGGATGAGCGACGGGGCGGTGATCGCATTCGAGCGTTTCTTCTGGTGGTTCCACATCGTTGGCATCCTGGCCTTCCTCAATTACCTGGTGGTGAGCAAGCACCTGCACATCATCCTGGCTTTCCCGAACGTTTGGTACAGCAAGCTCGCGCCGAGGACCGAGTTCGCCAACATGCCGCGCATCACCGGCGAGGTGAAGAGCATGATCGACCCTGGCGTGCCGCCACCGGAACCCGCCACGCCACGCATGGTTGCCGGGGTTGAAATGACGGAGCGCTTCGGCGCGAAGGATGTGTTCGACCTGAGCTGGAAGAGCCTGCTCGATGCTTACAGCTGCACCGAGTGCGGCCGTTGCACCAGTGAATGCCCCGCTAACCTCACCGGCAAATTGCTGAGTCCACGCAAGATCATGATGGATACGCGCGACCGGCTGGAGGAAGTGGGCGGGGCCATCGATGCGAAAGGCAAGTGGGAGGACGATGGCAAGAGCCTGCATACGCGCATAAGCGAAGAGGAATTGTGGGCCTGCACCACCTGCAACGCTTGCACCCAGGCTTGCCCGGTGAACATCGATCCCGTGGGCATCATCATGGAGATGCGCCGCTACAAGGTGATGGAAGAGAGCAGCACGCGCCCTGCTCTCACCAGCATGTTCAACAACGTCGAGAACAACGGGGCGCCATGGGCCTTCGGGCCCGACCGCCGCATGGAATGGACGAACGACCTGCAGTCATGAGCGAGCCTGTCCGTATCCCCACCATGGCCGAATTCGCAGCAACCGGCGAGGTGCCCGAGGTCCTGTTCTGGGTGGGCTGCGCCGGATCGTTCGATGATCGTGCGCGCAAGATCACCAAGGCCTTCGTGCGCATATTGAATGCCGCTAAGGTGAAGTTCGCGGTGCTTGGGCAAGAAGAGACGTGCAGCGGCGATCCCGCGCGTCGTGCCGGCAACGAGTTCCTTTTCCAGATGCAGGCGCTCCAGAACGTCACCGTGCTGAACGGCTATGGCGTGAAGCGCATCGTGACCGCCTGCCCGCACTGCTTCAATACCTTGAAGAACGAGTACCCCGCGCTGGGCGGGAGCTACGAGGTGATGCACCACACGCAGTTCATCAACGCGCTGCTGAAGGAAGGCCGCATCAAGGTGCAGGGCGGCGACTTCGCGGGCAAGCGCATCACCTTCCACGACCCCTGCTACTTGGGCCGGGGCAATGGCGAGTACGAAGCACCGCGGGAGGTACTGCTGAAGCTCGATGCCGCGCTGGTGGAGCTGAAGCGCAGCAAACAGAACGGTCTCTGCTGCGGCGCGGGCGGCGCGCAGATGTTCAAGGAAGCAG
>DAORNP010000070.1:3050-3818 GCA_035441065.1 Flavobacteriales bacterium
CCGGCACACGCGAGGTGAACCACGAGCGCAGTGAAGAGGCGTTGGCGGCAGCACCTGACATCATCGCCGCCGGCTGTCCCTTCTGCAACACCATGCTCACCGACGGCGTGAAGCACTTCAATAAGGAAGCCGAGGTGGTGGTGAAGGATGTTGCGGAGCTGATCGCGGAGGCGGGCGAGCTATAACGCGGTGGTGCCATGGTCGTCACCGAACGCCATCAGCACCAGCAGATATCCCGTTGCGGCGCATGAGCCAGACCGAGCCCATCCTCGACCACATCGTCATCGGCTCCGGCTTCGGTGGAAGCGTGAGCGCCATGCGTTTGGCGGAGAAAGGGTACAATGTGCTCGTGCTGGAGAAGGGGAAGCGCTGGGCGACGAAGGATTTCCCGCGCACAAATTGGAGCGTGCGCAAATTCCTCTGGGCGCCTGTGCTGCGCTGCTTCGGCCCGCAGCAGATACAATTGCTCAACCGCATCATGGTGCTCAGCGGCGCAGGCGTGGGCGGTGGCAGCCTCATTTACGCCAATACGCACATGATGCCGGACGACTACTTCTTCCGCCACCCTGCCTGGTCGCGCTTCGGCGATTGGAAGGAGCGGCTCGCGCCCCACTATGCCGCCGCGCGCTTCATGCTGGGCAGCACGCGCTATAGTCAAGAAGGACCAGAGGACCGCATCCTCGCCGAGATCGCGCGCGACATGGGCAAGGCCGAGACCTACAAGCCGGTTGATTATATCGGCGTTTATCTCGGCGATGCGAAGACACC
>DAORNP010000070.1:3867-4476 GCA_035441065.1 Flavobacteriales bacterium
GCATGGTGGGCTGCCGCTTCAACGCCAAGAACACGCTCGACAAGAACTATCTCTGGTTCGCCGAGCGCTACGGAGCGCGCATTGAGGCGGAGACGGAGGTCACGCGCATCGAGCACATCGACGGCGTTTACCATGTGCACACGCGGAGCTCAACTTCCTTGCTGAAAAGCAAGCAGCGCATGTTCCGCGCGAAAGGCCTGGTGGTCAGCGCAGGCGTCATGGGCACACTCAGGCTGCTCATGCGCCAGAAGCACGAATTCCGCTCGCTTCCTGCGCTATCCGACCAGCTCGGCGCCAGCCTGCGCACCAACAGCGAATCGCTCTGCGGCATCAGCGGCATTCCAGGGAAAGTGAATCATGGCGTGGCCATCAGTCGCGTGTTCGAGCCAGATGTGAACACGCACATCGAATTGGTGAAGTACGGCGATGGATCCGGTGCCATGGGGCTGCTCGCGGTGATGGCCGCTGGCGAAGGGCATCCGTTGCTGCGCGTGATGAAGAGCATCTGGAACACCGTGACACAGCCGCGCAAGGCCTTCAATGTGCTGCGCCGCGATTTCGGAAGGCACAGCATCATCCTGCTGGTGATGCAGAGCCTCGACAATTCCG
>DAORNP010000070.1:4496-5576 GCA_035441065.1 Flavobacteriales bacterium
CTTCGGCGGAAGGCTGAGCGTGGCCCGCGATGGCGGCAAGCGCATCCCTGCCTTCATAGGCGTAGGACAGGAGGTGATGCATCGCTATGCGGCGAAGAGCGGCGGCACGGCCATGAACGCCTTGCCCGAAGTGCTCCTGGATATGAGCAGCACGGCGCATATCCTCGGCGGATGCCCGATGGGCGCGACAGCCGCTGAAGGCGTGGTGAACGAGCGCTTCGAGGCCTTTGGCTACCCCGAGCTGCGCATCCTCGATGGCTCCGTCATTCCCGCGAACCTGGGCGTGAATCCGAGCCTCACCATCACGGCGCTCAGCGAGTACGCCATGAGCTTGGTGCCAGGGAAAGCCGGCCATCAGGGCCGAAGGCTTGAAGAGGAGATGCGCGGATAGGCCCATCACGAGAACTCGTGACGCTTGGTGCAGTGAGGTGCGTCCCTACTTTCACGGGCCGCCAAATCAACTCTCATGAAACGACTCTCCGCTCTTGCCCTCCTGCTTCCCGCAGTGCTGCATGTACAGTCGAGCCACCGCATCATCATCCGCGTTTCCGATGCAGCCGAGATGAAGGCGCCGCCGATCACTGCCAAAGCCGCGATCGGTGTGGCGTCCATCGACCGCCTGAGCACCATGCTCGCAGCTGAGCGCATCCAGAGATTGTCGCCAAGCAAGCCAGGCATGCCGCGTCTTTTCGCGGTGCAGCTTCCAGAGGGCAGCGATGCGCAGCAGGCTCTGGCGAAATACCGGAGCATGGAGCATGTGGTGCGCGCCGAGATCGACCACATCGGTGAAGGTGGCGGCGACCGCAGCTTCGTTCCGGACGACCCGCACTATTCGAAGCAGTGGGGCCTTAAGAACGATGGCAGCTTCGGACTTTCGCCCGCAGTGGCCGGTGCCGATATCGACATGGAGAGCGCTTGGGAGATAGAGCAAGGCAGCCCTGATGTCACGGTGGCCATCATCGACAGTGGCGTTCGTCTGCAGCATCCCGATTGGGGTAACCGTTTGTGGGTGAACAGCGGCGAGGTTGCGGGCAATGGCATCGATGATGATGGCAACGGTTTCATCGACGATGTGCAGGG
>DAORNP010000070.1:5606-7823 GCA_035441065.1 Flavobacteriales bacterium
TAACCCAACGGATGACCAGGGCCATGGCAGCAATGTCACCAGTATCGTAGCGGCTGCAGGCAACAATGGCATCGGCTTCACCGGTGTTGACCTGAACTGCAAGGCCATGGTGATCAAAGCGCTGAACAGTGCGAACCAAGGCTGGTACAGTTGGTGGATCGCCGGCATGTACTACGCGGTGGACAATGGCGCGGATATCATCAGCATGAGCATGGGCGGCACAGATTCGTCCCCCGAGATGCAGGACGCCGTGAACTATGCCCTGGCGAATGACGTGCTCGTGGTGGCCTGCATGATGAACACCAACAGCAATGTGCCCTATATCCCGGCTTCGTTGAACGGGGTCCTGGCCGTTGGCGCCACCAAGCCCAATGATCGGCGAGCCGTGCCCTTCTATTGGAGTGCCACCAGCGGAAGCAACTTCGGCCCGCACATCAGCGTGTGCGCACCGGGGGATTACATCTATGGCTTCAACTACCAGAGCAACGTGGCCTTCACCACCTACTGGAGCGGCACCTCGCAGGCCACACCGCATGTGGCGGCATTGGCCGCCATGCTGAAAGCACAGGTTCCTGCCCGGTCACCGGCTCAGTTGCGCGCCATCATCGAGGCCACCGCCGAGGACCAGGTGGGCGACCCGCTGGAGGACACGCCCGGCTTCGATCACTACCACGGGCACGGCCGCATCAATGCGTTCAATGCGCTGATGTTCGCCGTGAGCACTGGTGAGGTAGCCGCTCCGCCACCATCGTTCGTTGTCTTTCCGAATCCGGCATCAGCCCCGATCGGCATTCGCGCCACCGCCGGTGGCGACCTCACCATCCACGATGGCACCGGTCGTCTGGTGCATGCGCAGCGCATCGGTTTGGGCAGCGCGAGCATTTCCGCGGTTCTCAAGCCCGGAACATACTCTGCGCGGCTGAGCACTTCCTCTGAATCCCTAACGCAGCGTTTCGTGGTTCAATGATCGCGTCAGTGACAAAGAGCGTAGCACCTAATCCTGTTGCGGAGAAGGCGCGCTGGGCTCCCTTTCATGAGGTGGCAGGAAGAAGCTCATCGGATCCTCACTGAATCGTGCACGCACGGCGATCGCGATGCGCAGCAACTCGCTGAAGGGAACGCCACGCGAGCGCATGGCCAATGAGAGCGACAACGTGAAGCTCACGAGGAAGTTGAAGAGGCCGATGAGGCCGATGCCGAGCACCGAGGCGAAAATGACATAGGCAGTCGCGCTCCAGCTGTTGCCCACCAGACCAAGCGCGAGGTTGCCCGCTGCGAAGGTGATATGACGGATGTCGAGCGAGAGGCCGAGGAAGGCGCCAACAGCCCCAACCGACCCCATGAAAACGCCGAACCAGAAATTGCTGATCACGCCGCCTGCATGGTTCTCATAAGCGCGCGCCAAACGCTGACGCCACCTAGCGCCCAACACCAGCTTCAGCGCCGGATGCTCCTGGATGCGCTGGGGCACATTGCGGTGGATGCTCGCATTGGTGATGCTGCCCGCGATGAGCCCGCTGATGAAGAGGAACACGCCCGCGATGGCGGCGTGCGGGATAGCCAGTGATCGGAAGGGGTCCAACTCATGGATCATCTTGGCGCTCTTTTGCTCCAACAGTTCGGGACCGAAGAGCGCATTCCAGCCATAGGCCAGCGCCATGCCCACCGGGAAGGCCATGGCGACGTTGCCCACGAAAGCGATGAACTGGCTGCGCCACACGCGCGCCACCAAATTCGCCAGCGCGCCGTATTCAACACCGCCATCGCGACGGCCCTCATCGAGTGCGCGTGAGATGGTGGCGGCGGTCATGGCGGGCTGCTTGGTGGCCAACGTGAGGTGCAGCAGGTAGATGGCGATGAAGGCCATCGCGTAGTTCATGCTGTACAGGAAAGCATGGAAGAAGAGGCTGCCCTCGAAGGAGCCGTACCACGCCTTCAGCATGCAGGCCATCGCCACGATGGCACCGCCGCCCAGCGCGCTGCGCAGCAGGGCCATGTACTCGCGTTTGGTGCTGGTGATGTAATGCTCGCCCTTGCGCCCGGTATGCTGCGTGATCTCTCTCGCCACCACTTGCGTGCTGTCCTTTATGAAGCCCAGCACGCGCGTGCGGCCGCTGCTGATGCGAACCAAAGCCTTCAGCAGGCGGGCCAGAGCGATGCGGCCATCCAGGCCGGCCTTGGGTGCGATGGCGCTCAGCACCAGCTCCAGCCGTTTCA
>DAORNP010000070.1:7833-10804 GCA_035441065.1 Flavobacteriales bacterium
CTTGCGCTCCATCAGCATCAGGTGCTGGTTCACGCGGAAGGTGATGCCCAGCCGTTCGGTGTTGCGGTATGCATCGGCGATGGCTTCCTGGCATTCGGTGATGATGGCCATCACCGGCAAACGCGCAGGATCGTCTTCGCGTCGGCTCACCGAACCCATGCGCAATTGATCGAGGTAGCGGTCCAGTTCATCCTCGAGCCGAACGAAGGGGCTGTTGAAGCTGGCGTGCTCGGGGACCATGCGCAGCACCTCGCCATCAAAGGCGCGACCCGCGATGCGCAGCCCAAGTACCTTGGCGGCGAAGAAGAGTTCTTGCAGCAACAGGCTGTTGCGGTCGCGCGCTTCGATGCCCTCAATTCCGAGCAATTCGAGCAAGCGCGCAATGGCATCATCGGGCAACGCGCTCACCCAATCAGCATCGGACTCCTGGAAGAAGGCATTGATGAGCGCGTGATCGAGCGTGTCCGGCGGTGGCTGAAAGGGCAGAACCTTGTAGGTGAGGCGTTGCCGCAACTCATGCCAGAACGATCCGCTGGGCATGCCCGCATCAGTGAGCGTGCGCCCGATGGCTTTCGGGCCGAAGTAGGATTGTACATAGCGCGCTAGACCGGTTCGCAGGTCTTCCTGGTGCTCGAGCAGCTGCAGCAGCGCTTGGAATCGGGGAAACTCGCCGCGTTTGCGCTCGGTGCGAGAAGGCCGAAGGGCCTGCACCAGCTGGGCCAAGGGCTGCACATCGCGGCCGTCGCTGGCGGCAATGGTTTCGAGTGCATCGCGTAACGGACTGCTGCGCATGGCGGTGCGGCAAGATACCTGCGCACTGCTCCTCCGCGATCAGGGTGCGCCCTTCACCTCTCCTTTCAGATGGAGCACCACCGTCGGCTCATTCGCCGCATTGCTCTCCACGGTCACCGTCTTACGAAAGGGGCCAAGCCGATAAGTGTCGTAGCGCACCGTAACGGTGCCCATGCCGCCCGGCATCACAGGTTCACGCGAGCACGAGCCCACAACACAGCCGCAACTCGATCGGCAAGCCGTGATGATCAATGGCGCATCACCGGTATTGGTGAAGTCGTAGGAGCATCGCCCATCGGCGCCTATTTCGATGGTGCCGTAATCGTGCATCACTGAAGCAAAGTGGATGAGCGGGCCAAGGGTTCGGGTCGAATCGGATTGCGCCGCGCAGAACAGCGATCCAGAGAGCAGCAGGAGGAGGAGGTGTGTTCGCATCGGTTTTCGTTTCCGGCAATGATGGGCAAGGGCGCCAGTGGACAGCGCTGAACTAACAGATGCTTGACACAATTCACGAAACGTTCACAACTGCATGCGCTTGGCGTGTCCGCTGGGGCGGTCCGGCTACTTTCGCGGCCTCATTGTAAAGCGATGGAGATTCCCAAGCATTTCGAACCGCAGCAAGCCGAAGGCAAGTGGTACCAGCACTGGATGGACAAGGGCTACTTCCGCAGTGTGCCCGATGAGCGCGAGCCGTACACCGTGGTGATCCCCCCGCCGAACGTGACGGGTGTGCTGCACATGGGGCACATGCTGAACAACACCATCCAGGATGTGCTGGTGCGCCGCGCCCGCATGCAAGGCAAGAACGCCTGCTGGGTGCCGGGCACCGATCATGCCAGCATCGCCACCGAAGCGAAAGTGGTGCGGCTGCTGGGCGAGCAGGGCATCAAGAAGAGTGCGATCGGCCGTGAGGAATTCCTGAAGCATGCCTTCGCGTGGAAGGAGAAGTACGGCGGTGTGATCCTGGAGCAACTGAAGAAGCTCGGGGCGAGCTGCGACTGGGACCGCACGCGCTTCACCATGGAGCCGGACCTGAGCGATGCCGTCATCGACGTCTTCATCGACCTGCACAAGAAAGGCCTGGTGTACCGCGGCCTGCGCATGGTGAACTGGGATCCTGCGGCGCTGACCGCTGTGAGCGACGAGGAGGTGATTCACAAGGAGGTGAACTCCAAGCTCTACTTCGTGCGCTACAAAGTGGAGGGCACGTCCGATGAGTGGGTTACGATCGCAACGACCCGCCCCGAGACCATTCTGGGTGACACCGCCGTGGCCGTTCACCCCGAAGATGAGCGCTACGCTCACTTGAAGGGCAAGCATGTGCTCGTGCCGCTGATCAACCGCAGCATCCCCATCATCTTCGACGAGTATGTGGAGCGTGAGTTCGGAACGGGCGCCTTGAAAGTGACGCCCGCGCACGACGTGAACGACTACGAGCTGGGCAAGAAGCACAACCTGGAGACCATCGATATACTGGAACCCAACGCGACGTTGAGTGCGGCTGCGCAACTTTACGTCGGAGAGGACCGCTTTATCGTCCGCAAGAAGATCGCGAAGCAGCTGGAAGCGGAAGGTTTCCTGGTGAAGACCGAGGACATCGTGAACAAGGTGGGCACCAGTGAGCGCACCGATGCGGTGATCGAGCCGCGACTCTCGCTCCAGTGGTTCGTGAATATGGGCGAGCTGGCCAAGCCCGCGCTGGAAGTGGTGAAGGACGGCCGCGTGAAGCTCCATCCGCAGAAGTTCGTGAACACCTACACCTACTGGATGGAGAACGTGCGCGACTGGTGCATCAGCCGACAGTTGTGGTGGGGGCAGCGCGTGCCGGCGTGGTACAACGAACCTGGCGATGTGGCCGTGTGCAAGACCGAAGCGGAAGCCATGGCGCAATTCAAGGCCGCAGGCCAGAGCACAGCTGGCATCAAGCAGGACGAAGACGTCGTTGACACTTGGTTCAGCAGCTGGTTGTGGCCCATCAGCGTGTTCGATGGCTTCAAGGACCCCGACAACGCCGACATCAAGTACTACTATCCGACCAACGACTTGGTCACCGCGCCGGAGATCCTCTTTTTCTGGGTGGCGCGCATGATCATGGCGGGGATGGAGTACAAGCAGGAGGTGCCGTTCAAGAACGTGTACCTCACCGGCATCGTGCGCGACAAGCAGGGGAGGAAGATGA
>DAORNP010000070.1:10838-17264 GCA_035441065.1 Flavobacteriales bacterium
GACCCGCTGGAGCTGATCGAGAAGTTCGGTGCCGATGGCGTGCGCGTGGGCATGCTGCTCACCAGTCCAGCAGGTAACGATCTGCCTTACGACGATTCGTTGTGCGAGCAGGGCCGCAACTTCAGCAATAAGATCTGGAACGCCTTCCGCCTGGTGAAAGGCTGGAGCGTTGCCGCGCAGGAGCAATCCGCTGGGAATGCGGCGGCAGTGGCGTGGATGCGCAGCCGTTTGCAGCGCACCACTACCGAGCTCGATGGCCTGTACGACCAGTTCCGCATCAGCGAGGCCTTGATGACCACCTACAAACTGATCTGGGACGACCTCTGCAGCTGGTACCTCGAAGCGATCAAGCCCGCATACAGCGATGGCGTTTCGCAACCGATCGATGCCGCCACCTTCGAGGCCACCATCGGCATCTTCGAGGATGTCCTGAAGCTGCTGCACCCGTACATGCCCTTCCTCACCGAGGAGCTGTGGCACCACCTGCGTGAGCGGAAGGAAGGGGAGGACATCATCGTGGCTGCTTGGCCGAAAGGCGGTGAAGGGGACCCGAAGCTCGAGGCCGAGGTGCAGCATGCCTTCGACCTGGTGAGCGCCGTGCGCGGTGTGCGCAATGAACGAGGTTTGTCGCCGAAGGAGCCGCTGCAAGTGGGTCCATCGGGCAGCACGCCGTTAACCGCAGCTTCGGGTTCATTGGTCGATAAGCTCGCCAATACCGGTGCCCTGGCCGGTCCATTCGGGTCCATCCCAGCGGGTGCGACGGCCGTGTTCTCCGGAGCCACGGAATATGCCGTGCTGCTGCCGCAGATGGACGCCGCAGCCGAAGCGAAGAAAGCGGAAGAGGAACTGAACTACCTGCGAGGCTTCCTCACCAGCGTCGATAAGAAGCTCAGCAATGAGCGCTTCGTTGCGGGGGCCCCTCCTCACGTGCTGGAGACCGAGCGCAAGAAGAAAGCCGACGCGGAAGCGAAGATCAAGGCTCTGGAGGAAAGGCTGGCGGTGCTGCGGTGAGGTGTGGCATTTCATAGCCCGCGCGCCATGGCTGTCGCCATGAGCACCATGAGCAAGAGCGCGGGGAGCTGCGCATAGCTCAAAGTTCCCAGCAAGGGTGCGCGCTCCAAGGCGATGGCCGTATTGCGCTTATAGGCCTTGCGCCAACGGATGAGCGTGACCATGGGTAGGAGCTCGAATAAGAGCACCAGGCCGAAGAGGCCCATCTTCCCAATGAACCAATGGCTCTCCAAATAATACGCTGTGCCTTTCTCCACCCCGCCGAAGGCGCGCCAAAGACCGGTGCCGATCCAGATGAGCGCGGCTACGCCGTACCAGTTGTCGGCATGGAAGGCATCGGGCAGGTCAGCTGCAGTGGTGGTGCGGCGAAGGGCCCGGCCACGGGCGTACACCGCTGCGATGCCGATGGCGAGGGCCAGCAGATGGAGCACGGCGAGGAGGAATCGGGCAGTGAGCATGCGTGAGTGTCAGACCGTGGCGACGCCGTAGAGCTTGCACAAGGTGGTCAGGTGCCCCGTGTGCAGCGACTCGTGCCGGGCAGCATGGGTAATGGCATCCCGAACCGTAGCGCCGATCAGCGGCAAGCCGGTGCGGTTGGGAGTATCAAGCTGCTCGGCCGTGAGCGTGGGCAGGTGGGCCATCGCCTTCTCATGCACCGCCTTGAAGGTTGCCCACACTTCCTCATAAGGCGGGCACTGGTCGGGAGGCAATCCCTTACCGCCGATGCTGTAGTGCTTGGCCCAGCTGAACTTCTCGAATGGGCCACCGGTGCTGTAGAGCAGCAATCCGTTCTGCGTGGTGGCCATGTGCGCCACGATCCAGAAGAGGCTGTTCAAAGGCTTGCCTTCGCATACGAAAACGCGATGCGGGTCTTGACCTTTGAGCAGGCTCAGGTAGAAGCGCGAGTACTCGCGTGAGCGTCCAACGATGCGGGCGAGGAATTGGGCTTCAGTGTTGTTGCTCATGTTCGCTGGTACCGAGTTCGGTTCGTGCGGGATGAAGGCGTCTCGTGCGAAGGTGATTCAGGTTGCGGCGCGCGCACGGCTTTCTGGGCCGTACTCCGGGATCATGTCCTTCAGCGCTTGCACCGCGGCATCGCCCTTCAATTGCAGGAGCGCGTCGGTGCGGTTCAGCACATCGCGTGCATCAAGCGGTGCCACTTGCCCGATGAGGATGCGAGGATGGTGCGTGGGCAATGTGTTCTCGCTGGTGGCGAGCAGCTCTTCGTAGAGTTTCTCACCTGGACGTAATCCAGTGTACGCGATGGCGATGTCGGTGCCAGGCTCTTTCCCGCTGAGGCGGATCATCTTGTCGGCGAGGTCGGCGATGCGTACGGGCTGCCCCATGTCGAATACGTAAATCTCCCCGCCCTGGCCCATCGCGGCTGCCTCCATCACCAAGCGGCAGGCTTCGGGGATGGTCATGAAGAAGCGCGTGACCTCCGGATGCGTCACGGTGACCGGGCCCCCGGCCTCGATCTGCTTGCGGAAGAGCGGTATCACCGATCCGCTGCTGCCGAGCACATTGCCGAAGCGTGTTGTCACGAAGCGCGTGGTGCAGCCCTTCGCAATCGCGCCAACGGCCATTTCGGCCGCGCGCTTGCTGGCGCCCATCACACTGGTGGGGTTCACCGCCTTGTCGGTGCTGATGAGCACGAAGCGCTCCACGCCGTGCGAACAGGCCAGCCGCGCAAGCGTGCATGTGCCGCCGATGTTGGTGCGCACCGCCTCCTCGGGTTGTGCTTCCATCAAGGGCACATGTTTGTATGCGGCCGCGTGGAAGACCAGATGCGGTTGCTCCTTCGCGAACAAGCGCTCCATGCGATCGGCATCACGTACATCGGCCACGTGCACGTTCAGGTTGGTGCCGCGCCCTTTGCCGACGAGTTCCATCTGGATGTTGTAGAGGCCGCTCTCAGCGATATCGACCAGCGACAAAGCTTCTGGCCCCATCTCGGCGAGCTGCCGCACCAATTCGCTGCCGATGCTGCCAGCAGCACCGGTCACCAGGACGCGCTTGCCCGCGATCAATGCGCGCACGGACTCCTGCTCAAGATGAATCACCGCACGGCCCAGCAGGTCCTCGATGCGCACTTCCTGGATCTGCCCTGCACTCAGTTGCCCATTGATCCAATCGCTCACCGGCGGAATGGCGCGCACCTGCACTTTCGCAGCGATGCACGCATCAGCAACGCGGCGCCGCAGTTCAGGGTCGGGTTTCGCGATCGCGATGATGCATTGGTCGATGCCGCCATCAGCGAGTAGCTGCGCGATCTGTGATGCGGGCTGGATGAGCACGCCCTCCAGCCGCTTGCCGGACTTGCGCGCATCGTCGTCGATGAAGGCCGCAACCTCATACTTCACCGAGCCTTCGCGCTCCAAAGTGCGCTTGGTGATCAAGCCTGCTTCGCCCGCGCCATGGATGATCACGCGCACGCGCTCCTTGCCTGCTCCGCGGCTGCGCAGATGCAGCAGCTTGAAGGCGATGCGTGCTGAGATCACGAGCATGGCGGTGGCCATGAAGTCGATGATGATCACGGCGCGCGGCAGGAAGTAGATGCCGTCGAAGAAGAGGTAGCGCAAGAGGCTGATCGCCCCGAAGGCCAGAGTGCCCGCCGCTACGGTGAGGAAGAGGCGCCGGGCGTCCTCGGTGCTGGTATGGCGCACCATGATGCGCGGGATGCCCGCCAGCTGGAAGGTGATGGCGCGCACGAGCAGGAACACCGGCAGCACCGGCAGAAGCAGTTCCACCTCGTGCGGCGGCACCTGGAAGTTGAAACGGAGCAGATAAGCCGATGCCAGCGATGCCGAGCAGAGCACCAGATCGATGCCCAGGATGCCCCAGCGCGGGAAGAGGCGGCCAGCCATGCGGGCCAAGATAGCGGGGCTGCTCCGGTGAGCGCCGATAAGCCCCGTTCAGCGGTGCAGAGCGGATGCGTTATGCTTTGACCCCTGTGCCATTGGTGCTCGGCACCTTCGCCTCCACCTCAGCGATCGCTTTGATGGTGCGCAGCAGTGAATCCGGCGTCACGCTGATCGAATCGATCCCCAGTTCAACCAGGAACTGCGCGAAGTCGGGGAAGTCGCTGGGCCCTTGGCCGCAGATCCCCACTTTGGTGCCAGTCTTCTTCGCCGTGGTGATGAGCATGCGCAGCATGGCTTTCACGGCTTCGTTGCGCTCATCGTAGATGTGCGAGACCAGTGCGCTGTCGCGGTCGAGGCCGAGGGTGAGCTGCGTGAGGTCGTTGCTGCCGATGGAGAAGCCATCGATGTATTGCGCGAACTCCTCGGCGAGGATGATGTTGCTCGGGATCTCGGCCATGAGGAAGAGCTCGAGGCCTTCCTTGCCGCGTTCCAATCCGTATTCCTTCATCACGGCCATCACCTTCTTCAGTTCGGTGACGGTGCGGCAGAAGGGGATCATCACCACCACGTTCTTCAGGCCCATCTTCTCGCGCACGCGGCGGATGGCCTTGCATTCGAGCCCGAACGCCTCTTTGTAGGCATCGCTGTAATAACGCGAGGCGCCACGCCAGCCGATCATCGGGTTCTCTTCATCCGGCTCGAAATGCTCCCCTCCCAGAAGGCCCTTGTACTCGTTGCTCTTGAAATCGCTGAAGCGTACGATTACCTTGTTGGGGTAGAAGGCGCTCGCGATCTTGGCGATGCCATAGCTCAGGCGCTTCACGAAGAAGGTCTCCTCGTCCTCGTAGCCGTTGATCAGGTAGCTGATCTTGCCGCTAAGGGCAACATCGCCGAGCTCTTTGTGCTGCAGCAGCGCCAGCGGGTGCGCCTGTATGTAATTGTTGATGATGAATTCCTCGCGCGCAAGCCCTACGCCTGCATTCGGGAGCGCGGCGAACTTGAAGGCGAGGTCGGGGCTGGCCACGTTGAGCATGATGGGCGTTTTCACGTGCGGCAGGTCGGCGAGCGAGGTCTCTTCCTTCACGAACGGGATGATGCCGCTGTAGATCACGCCGGTGTCGCCCTCGCAGCAGCTGGCGGTCACCTCCATGCCAGTCTCGAGCAGATCCGTCGCGTTGCCGCATCCTACGATCGCAGGCACGCCCATCTCGCGCGCGACGATGGCGGCATGACAGGTCCTTCCGCCTTTGTTGGTGATGATGGCACTTGCCTTTTTCATGATCGGCTCCCAATCGGGGTCCGTCATATCGGTCACGAGCACATCGCCCTGCTGGAAGTCCTTGCCATCGGTGCTGCCGCCACGGCCATCGAGGCTGAAGAGGATGCGCACCTTGCCGGCGCCCACCTTCGATCCCACAGCGATGCCCTTCGCGATCACTTTCTCCGCCCCGGTGTGGTTGAGCTTGAACTCCACCACCTTGTCGGCATCGCTACGGCTGTGGATCGTCTCCGGTCTTGCTTGCACGATGAAGAGCTCCTTGGTTAGGCCGTCTACGGCCCACTCCACGTCCATAGGGCACCAGGTGCCTTTCTTCTCGCTGTAGTAGTTCTCGATGGCCACCACGCTCTTCGCCACCTCCAGTGCCTGCTCGTCGGTGATGCAGAAGCGATTGCGCATGGGCCGCTCGGTGGGGATGGTGAGCGTGGGCTTGCCCGGCTCCACGCCGTAGATCATCTTCCTGTCCTTATGACCGAGCTTCTTCTCGATGATGGCGGCATGGCCTTGCGCGAGCGTGGGTTTGAAGACGAGGAATTCATCAGGGCTCACCGCGCCTTGCACCACCATCTCGCCCAGGCCGTAGCTGCCGTTGATGAGCACCACGTCCTTGAAGCCGCTCTCGGTATCCAGCGAGAAGGCCACGCCGCTGGCGCCCAGATCGGAGCGCACCATCTTCTGCACGCCAACGCTGATGCCCACTTCGAAATGGTCGTAGCCGAGGCCGTGACGGTACACGATGGCGCGATCGGTCCAGAGCGAGGCGAAGCAGTTGCGCACAGCGCTGATGAGGTCTTGCGGTCCGCGCACGTTCAGGTAGGTCTCTTGCTGCCCGGCGAAGGAGGCATCGGGCAGGTCCTCTGCGGTAGCCGATGAGCGTACGGCCACGTCGGTCTGCTCCTGGCCGTATTGACGGCTCATCTCTTCGTAGCGATGAAGGATGCCTTTCCAGACCTCCTCGGGGAACTTGCCGTTCTTGATGAGCGTGCGCACGTTGAGGCCCGTGCGGCGGATGCTCTCCACATCGTCGGGGTCGAGGCCCGCCACGAGATCCTTGATCTTCTGGTCAAGCTCGTTGTGGGCGATGAAGGCCTCGTAGCTGGCCACCGTGACCACGAAGCCGCCCGGTACCTTCACCCCGAGCTTGCTCAGGCGCTGGATCATCTCGCCCAGGCTGGCGTTCTTGCCGCCCACCGTAGGGATGTCGCTCAGTTCAACTTCGTGGAGCCATTTGAGGAAGGGGGTGCTCATGGTGCATTGATTTGGTGATGCAGG
>DAORNP010000070.1:17274-18702 GCA_035441065.1 Flavobacteriales bacterium
CTCAAAGGTGGTTGATGGAGCGTGGCGATGGGTGAGCACTGTCACAGGTTTCCGGCAAAAAGAAGCCCCGGAATGATCCGGGGCTTCTCGTTCGGACATGGTTCCCTATCAGGGCTGTGCGAGCATGCGGCCCATGAGCTCCTCGCCATTCAACCGGATGCGGTAGATGTAGGCACCGCCGTTGCGCTCGGCAGGTCGGAAGGGGAGGAGCAGCGTTGCGCCCGCCTCCACATGACCGTTGAACAGCTCCGCTACCACGCGGCCCTGCAGGTCAGTAACGACCACTTGGGCAGTGCCGCTCTCTTTGGCTTCCAGGTTGATCTGGCTCTCTTCCCGGAAGGGATTCGGCCAGGCGCTCGCAATCATCTTGGCGGTGCTTTGTCCAGGCTTCTTGTCGCACCACACCGTGATCACCTGCACCTGGGTGCTCACGTTGCCACAGTCGTCCATGGCGTAGTAGGTGCGTGTGATCAGGTATTTGCCATCCTTGTCCATTTCGCTCTTCTCGTCCACCACATCGTAGGTTATCTCCGCTGAGCAGTTGTCGGTGGCTTCGCACTTCTTGCTTGGCTCCGGCAGCTTGTTGCAGGGCACGGTGATGTCCTCTACGGGGCAGTTGAGCACGGGCGGCTGGTTGTCGTACACCTCGATGCTCCAGGTGGCGGTGCCCCAGTTGTGGCATTGGTCGCGCGCGGTCCACGTGTGCACGATGGTGTAGTTGCCCGCGCAGTTGCCAGGGATGATCGTGGAACTGTGGTACACTGTCACGTCAACCTTGGTGCACTCGTCGTAGGCGGTCACTTCGGGCACGATGATTCCGTCGAGATCGCCATCGCAGGACACGCTGATGCCATCCGGCACATCGTAGAACACGGGCGGCACATCGTCGATCACGGTGATGTACTGGATGCAGGTCTCGGAGCTTCCATCGGAGCCCACCGCATGCCAGGTGCGGCGGATCACATAGGGGCAGTGACTGATGATCGCATCGCTCCACCAAGCTTGTACCGCTTCCGGGCAGTCATCATCCTTCTTCTTGTTGAAGACGGGCTCACCTCCGAGGCCGAACGGTGAGAAGTCATCAGCGCAGGCCACCGTGATGTCAGAGGGGCACGAGAGGATCAGCGGATCGCAATCCTTGTCGCAGTCGGTGTTCTGCATGACCTCTATCGAGTACTCGTTGGTGCAGCCATTCGCAGCCGTGAGGAATAACGTGTAGGCACCTGGCGTGCTGGTCGAGATGGTTGGACCAGTTCCGACCAGGCCATCTGCATTGTGCCACTCGGCCAGGATGATGCTGCTCGCGCTCGTGTAGCTCACAAGAGCAGGTTCACCCTCACAGCCAATGAGCGTGCTTGAAAGGGTTGCCTCAGGCGCATCCGTATCGGCACCAACTTGAGCGGTCGTGGTGCTGGTGCAGCCATTGCT
>DAORNP010000071.1:0-689 GCA_035441065.1 Flavobacteriales bacterium
TCGTGCTCGGCTTCTTCAAGTACGCGCATTTCGTGGTCGAGAACATCAACACGCTCGCGGGCACCAGCTTCGAGCCGGTGAACTACTTCGCGCGCTGGGCCAACCACGCGTGGGACGCGCATTTCGTGGAGAACAAGGTGCTGCTGCCGGTGGGCATCAGCTTCTATACCTTCCAGTGCATGAGCTATGCGATCGATGTGTATCGCGGCCACTTGAAGCCCGTGCGCAACCTGCTCGACTTCGGCTTCTACGTGAGCTTCTTCCCGCAACTGGTGGCAGGTCCCATCGTGCGCGCCAGCGAATTCATCCCGCAGATTGCGAAGCCGTACAGCCTCACGCGCCACGAGTTCGGCATCGCGGTATTCTGGATCCTGAACGGGCTGGTGAAGAAGATGATCGTGGGCGATTACATCGCCGTGAACTTCATCGACCGCGTGTTCGCCGATCCGCTGCGCTTCTCCGGCTTCGAGAACCTGATGGCGCTCTTCGGCTACTCGCTGCAGGTGTATGCCGATTTCAGCGGCTACACCGACATCGCGATCGGCATCGCGCTGCTCATGGGTTTCCGGCTCACCATGAACTTCAATAGCCCTTACAAGGCGCGCAACGTGGCGGAGTTCTGGAAGCGCTGGCACATGAGCCTGAGCACGTGGCTACGTGATTACCTCTACATCCCCATGGGCGGCAAT
>DAORNP010000071.1:703-3518 GCA_035441065.1 Flavobacteriales bacterium
GGCTCGCTCTTTTCCTGGGTCATGCTCGGCTTCATCGGCGCGGCGCTGATCCTGCTCACCGGCTGGTGGTGGCTGCCCGTGATCTATATCTCGGTGATCGCTGCGGCCGTTGTGCTGGTGCAACTTTCGCCCAACGCGCACAACGCCATCACCACCAACCTGAACCTGATGATCACCATGCTCATCGGCGGCTTATGGCACGGGGCCAGTTGGATGTTCGTGATCTGGGGCGGACTGAATGGCCTGGGCCTGTTGGTGTACAAGCAATGGAAGCGCATCAGCCCATGGGAGAAGAGCGCGCATTGGGCGGCGCATGCGTGGAAGGTGGCCTTCACTTTCGCCTTCATCAGCTTCACGCGCATCTGGTTCCGCAGCCCCGATCTGGAAACGGCGAATGAGTTCCTCAATCAGGTCACCAACGCATTCAACCTGCAGGTGGCGGGCGATGTGGTCTGGGCCTTCCGCAGCGTATTCGGCGTAATGGTGATCGGCATGGTGGTGCATTGGCTGCCCGAGTCGTTCAAGCAGCGCTACCGCGAGGGCTTCGCATCACTGCCTCTTTGGCTCATGGCCCTGCTCAGCGCGGGCGTGGTGGTTTTCGTCTATCAGACGGTGACGGCGGAGATGGTGCCGTTCATCTACTTCCAGTTCTAGGAATGACCGCCGCCAAGACTGAATCTTAACGTTGGTCCTTCCTCAGGTACTCCGGGGCGCTACAGCGCGGGCCTTGGAAGGTTCCTTTGGAAAGGCGATTGGCTCGGTTCAGGATCAACGGGCATTCAGAGCCTGCTCAGGTGCAACTTCCCGATCGCCTCCACCTGCTTCGCATTCACCTCGGCCTTCTTCGCAAAGGTCCTCCACTTCTTCACGCCCGCCTTCACTTCGTCGATGATCGCATCCGCTTTCTTGATGTTCATGTCCCTCGCCACCGCGAGCAGATCGGCGCGCGTGATGCCCAGCCGCTTGCCGTTGATGCTCATCTGGTGTTGCTTCAGCCACGGGTTACCGGGGTTGTAAGCGAAGGTCACGTCGTAGGCGGGACTGAGGTGCCACTCGCCTTGCGGGTCCATCAGGAAGGAGATGTTCTTCGTGTGGTCGTCGTGGTTGCGGGCGATGGCGTTGAAGCACATCCGGCGGAAGAGCTGCGCGGCGGCGGGGGAGGGGGCCCGGGTGTCGCTGGATGTGGGCGCAAAGACGCCGAAGGCTTGCTCGTAACTGTAGGCCACCGGATCGTTATAGTCCATGTGCGCGATGCCGCAGAGCGTGGCCATGTGCAGCTTGTGCAAATTGCCTTTGGCATCGCGCACGCGGTCGAAGCGCTGCGTGAGGAAGTGCGCGCGACCGTGTTCTTCCAGCAGCCGACAGGGCATCATCTCCACGCCGCAAGCCATGGCCATCAAGTGGTACGCGTATTCGATGCGCCCGAAGCCGAGCGGATCCCGCAAGGCATCGGCGGTCACCCCATCGAACTTGATCAGGCAGTAGGTGAACCCCTCCAGCCCTTCCACCTGCCCGCTGCGCACCTCGCCGGTCCGCGCGTTGTACGCCACGATCGCCTTCGCCCGCGCACCACCCGCCGAGGTGCCCACACGGATGATGTCCAGCAGCGCCTCTTCCTTGCCCTTCGACTTGCGCGTGGCGAACTGCTTGCGCGTGTCCAGCACCTGACCGGCCATTTTTACCAGGTCCTCCACTTCCAACGACTCGCCCGGAGCCTCCAATTCGTGGTGCGCCGGCTCGAACTCCAGCGCGCCCATGCCGCGCACACCGGTGTAGCACAGCCGCTCCACGGGGTTCGCCGTGCCGGGCTGACGGCCCTGTGTCATCAGCCACGCGTTCATCAGTTGATCCCCGAACCGATCGGGCAAGCTGTCCGCCAACAGACCCGGCAGCCCGCGGAAGGTCTCGTCACGCAGGTTGCCGAACGCGAAGACGTGCTCGCCGCCGTCCGCCTCGCTCAAGGGCATCATCAGCGGCGCTACTTCCAAGTTGCCGCGCGCGAACCGGCGGTCGTACTGGAACTCCGCGCGGTGCGCTTGGTCGTTCCACACCACCAGGCCCACGGGTTGGCCCCACAGCTTCACGGTCGCGTGCGTTACCATGTGCTCTTGGGTTTGGGCGGCAGCACATCCGGCTTCTTGCGCCCCGCGCGTTTGCGCTGCTTCTTCAGGTACTTCTCCTGCGCCTCCACCAGCATGTAGGGCGTGGGTTGTGGCTCCTGGTGAAAGGCATCCAGCAGTTCCAGGCGGTCCATGGCGCGCAGCACCTGCACAAGGGTTTGCAGCGTGGCGGCGCGACCGGCCTCCAGCTTCACCACGGTGGTGCGGTCCAGGCCCGCGCGCTGGGCCACTTCGGCCTGGCTCTGGTTGCGCTCCAGCCGCATGCGCCGCAGCTCCTTGCCCAGTTGCACCACGACGGCGGCATCCTTCAGGCCCTTCCAGTTGATGTTGCTTGCAGCCATCGTAAACGGTGTTTCAGTTCAATAACGCGGCCTTCACGCCACGAGTATACGCATTCCCCCAATAACGCGTTACACCACAACGATGCCCCAGAGCATCATACGATGAACAAATGGCAACCAATGATGCGTGAAAGCATCTGGTGTAAGGCATGGGCGTTCCGGCGTCAAATGCACGCCGTCGGGCCATTCGCTGCTACTCCTCGGCCGGATTACCGGCCTGCGGGGTATTCGCTGCTGTCCCTAACGCGAAACACCGGCTGCGACCCCTCCGGGGTCGTGCGGAATGGGGACGTTCTTTTCTACAGGCTGCGACCCCTTCGGGGTCGAACGCGCGCGGGAACGATTGGCTAATGG
>DAORNP010000071.1:3531-4836 GCA_035441065.1 Flavobacteriales bacterium
CAGGGTCGAAACCTCGCGGGGGAACGATCAGCTAATGGCGGTGACCCCTTCGGGGTCGCCCGATGCGGCGCGATGCCTGACCCCGAAGGGGGTCACAGCGATTAGAACTACGGCAGGAAGCTGGATCCGACCCTGAAGGGGTCGCAGGCACCACCACCGCACCGTTTGGGCAAATGACCCCGAAGGGGTCACAGCCTGTAACTCGCCCAGCCCAGCAGGCATTCGACTCTGAAGGGGTCGCAGCCAGTGTTCGTGCGTTCAAGGTGATAGGCGCCGGGTTCATCCTGGATGGGAGAGTTGATGCACCCAGGGTACTGATGAAGAATATCCTGGAAGAACGAAAAATGAAGCCAGGAAGAAAAATAATCATCGCCTGGCGTTGAAGTACGATCATCCTGGATTATGTTTGTCGCCGTCCAGGATGAACGAACACAACCAAACACACCTCATGGAACAGAATTTCCCCAAGCCAGCACTGGGTTTGACCAGCCTCGACGAGGCCCTCAGTACCCACAACACATCCGGGAAACCGGTCAAGACTTTCGTCGGGCACAACAGCGGAAACAGAACGTTCTCGTTGATAATGTCCCTCTTCGAGATCCAGGAGTACACCGAGGTCGCCAACGACAGGAGCGATGAGAATGGTGTTGCCCAGCGAAAGCTCGATATCGTTCATGCTGCTGGCATTGGTCGTTACATCTTGAAGGGGCTGCTCTTTGCAGCACGACGCACACGGCAGAACCAGGGGAAGGACGTTCCCGCCGAAATGACGGAGATGATCAAGGCCCTGGGTGAGCAGCCCTACATCTCAATCCCGCCATTGGTTGCATCCTTCAGGGAATGCGGTCCGAACGGTGTCAACTTGAAGGTGATTCGTTTGCTCGTTGACGGAGATGAAACGGCCAGCTTCAAGATCTTCCTCAACCATGGCGATGTGTTCTGGGTTGTGGACGGGCAACATCGTCGCAAGGGCGTTCAGTTGGTGTACGAGTTCCTCGACTACGTGCGTACCAACAAACGCTATCCGGGTCTGCGTTCACTCTTCCCGGACAAAAGCAAACGGGATCTTACCAACGCCGAACTCCTTGTGTGGGAGGATGTGTTGGCCGAAACGAAGAAGTGTACGCTCACCCTCGAAGTACACCTGGGCTTGGAGATCGACCAAGAGCGTCAACTCTTCCATGACCTGAACAACCTGGCCAAGAAGGTCGAGAAGGGCTTGGCCTTCCAGTTCGATGGGTCGAACCCCGTCAACGTCTACGTGAAGGAAGAACTGAAAGACGGCATCTTCAATGAAGAGGGCTA
>DAORNP010000071.1:4846-5626 GCA_035441065.1 Flavobacteriales bacterium
GTGAGCATGAGCGACAAGGTGAACTGGAACGATCCAGGCAGCGGCTTGACGTGGAAGGATCTACTTGCCATCAATGCCATCCTTTTCCTGAACAAGACCACCGTGCATGGTGCAAGCCCGAAGGAGGTTGACATGCGCAAGGAAGTGGCGACGAGTTTCTGGTCGATGGTGCCTGAGTTGAAGGATACCATCGCCAAGGACGCCAAGCAGAAGACCGTCCTTGCGCAGCCTGTCGTCCTGAAAGCTCTGGCCAAGTTATGGTTCGACTTTCACTGGGGTAAGAACAGCGAGTGGAATACAGCCGAGAACCGAGAGAAGCTTGTCCAGGGCATTCGCGCGGTGGACTTCAGCCACGAGAACCCAATGTGGCGCTATTACCAGATCGGCGACGAGGAACGCGCTCGTCTTGGCCTTACCGGTCTCAGTGAATACGTGCCAAGCGAGAAGGAGGGTGTGAACCGCGACATCGGCATGTACGATACCCACGCGAAGGCTTTCCGTTTCGGTGCCAAGCACAACGACATCTTCCCGATAATCGGGGACATGGTGCGGTGGAAACTAGGACTCCCCAAGCGGCATAAGGCCATACTGGAGGAAGCAACCGCTTAAGTGAACGGCATCACGATTGTCATCATTAGCACCACAACAGTATGAGCACACATGCTACTGATAAGTTCCTCGGGATGACTGTGGACAACATCGGCTTCCTGTTGGACCGACTGGGACAAGACTGTCATCCACTCCAGTACTTGCGTGAGTTGACTCAGAATTCCATCGAGG
>DAORNP010000071.1:5636-9018 GCA_035441065.1 Flavobacteriales bacterium
CCGAGCTGGTGGAAAGGGTGAGATCATTTGGGACGTTGACTGGACTACGTACGAACTCTCTGATGGCCCGCGGGTCATGAAACTCTCAATTACTGACAATGGTGATGGGATGACCGGTGATGAGATGGTCAAGTACATCAACCAACTCTCATCCTCGCTCTCATCTCAATCCATGTCTGGAAGCTACGGAGTAGGAGCGAAGATCGCGGCTGTTACTCGGAACCCACTTGGTGTACTCTATTTGTCGTGGAAGAAAGGCGTGGGAGCGCATATCCACATGCTGAAACACAAGGAGACTGGGCAGTATGGACTTAAGCAGTGGAAGCGGTCGGATAGCACCTATGGTCATTATCTCCCGCTCGCTGATGAGGTGAAGCCTGACATCATACAGAGCCATGGAACCAAGGTCGTGCTCATGGGCATGGCCGAAGACCACAAGACAATCGAGGCGCCCCCAGGCACGCAAATACCATCACGCTGGATAGCCAAGTATCTCAATTCGCGATACTTCAGGTTCCCGCCTGGCATTGTAGTCAAGGCACGCGAGGGGTGGGATCAACCTAGGAGCAACAAAGACACCAATCTGCTGCGCACGCTTACCGGGCAGGAGAAGTACCTGGATGAGCATCGCGTTGCTAAAGGAAACCTCGCTTTAGAGAATGCAACAGCGCACTGGTGGGTGCTGAAAGATGAACACGCACTGACCGGCTTCTCGGGTAGCCTGGAATCGTCTGGCCATACTGCCGCCTTGTACAATGACGAACTGTACGAGTTGACCACTGGAAAAACCGGTACGGCTAGGCTCCAGCAGTTCGGTGTGACCTTCGGTTATCGTCAAGTCGTGATTTACATCGAGCCCAAGGATACTGATCGCTCGCGGCTCACGACCAATACAGCACGCACTCAGCTCTTGGTCAACAATGAGACGCTTCCCTGGACGGAATGGGCGGCCCAGTTCCGCGAACAACTTCCGAAGGAGATTGCGGAACTCGTGGCGGAGAAAGCTGCTGCTGCTGCTAACACGGATCATGAGAAGACGATTCGTGAACGATTGAAGGATATCATGTCCTTCCTAAAGTTGAGTAAGTATCGGGTGACGAGTGATGGCGATTTGAATGTCGATCCTGATCGTCTTACTCGGGGTGGGGTGTCTTTTGACCGGGATCAGCCGAACAACCCTAGCGACCGCCAAAAGAAGAGTGGTACTGGTGGGACAGTGGGCAATGTTTACGCGGTATTTGAGCGGCCCGACGGTGTGCCAGGGTCAAAGGTGAAACCTGACCCATATCCGAAGGCTGTTTGGGTGTCTGTTAAGAACGGCACGCGCGAACACGGTGACATGGAGGATCGCGCTGGCAAGTATCTCAGTGAGCAGAACACCCTTCTCTTGAACGCCGACTTTCGAGTGTTCTCCGACATGATCCAACACTTTCAGAAAGAGTTCGCCGAGGTGCCTGCTATCCTACCTGTCATCGAAGACACAGTGCATCAATGGTTTGAGCAGGCCCTTGTTGAGACGGTCATGGGTGTTCAAACGTTAATGCATAGTCAGCAATGGAGCCAGGCGGACATCGATAGCGCGCTGACACCAGAAGCACTAACATCGGCTGTGATGCAACGCTATCATGTGCTCAACGCGGTCAAGAAAGCACTCGGCATAAAAGCTGGAGCACAGAGGGTTCCCGCGTAGGTCGATAACGCGTGAGCGATTGAAGCGGAAACCCCGCAAGCCCGGTAATCCGGGCGCGGAGTTGTAGCGGAAAGCGCGACGGTGAGGCTTTGCGAACCGGCACGCCCAAACAACCTCAGAGAAGAACAATCACCCGCGCTTCCCCAGCGCCTCAATGATCCCCTTCGCCGCCACCGGTATTCGCGTCCCCGGCCCGTACACATCGAAACACCCGGCCTGCTTGAGGAAGTCGTAGTCGTTCGGTGGGATCACGCCGCCGGACACCACGAGGATGTCGGGGCGCTTGTAGGTTTCGCGCAGTTCGCGGATCACCTCGGGCACCAGGGTCTTGTGGCCACCGGCGAGACTGCTGATGCCCAGCACATGCACATCGTTCTCGATGGCCTGCTTGGCCACTTCCTGCGGCGTTTGGAACAGCGGACCGATGTCCACGTCGAAGCCGATGTCGGCGAAGCTGGTGGCGATCACCTTGGCGCCGCGGTCGTGGCCGTCCTGGCCCATCTTGGCCACGAGGATGCGCGGGCGGCGGCCTTCCGCTTTGGCGAATTCATCGGCGAGGCGCATGGCCTCCTTCATCTCGGGGTCCTGCATGCTTTCCGCTGAGTAAACACCGCTGATGCTGCGGATGGTGGCGCTGTATCGGCCGAAGGCTTTCTCGAGGGCGTCGCTTATTTCCCCGAGGGTAGCTCGGTGCCTGGCGGCGATGACGGCGAGTTCGAGAAGGTTGCTCTGGAACTCAGGTCTATGGTCCGAGGTCGTTGGTCTATGGCCTGATGGATCCTCAGGCCATAGACCTTGGACCATAGACCTCGGACCCTTCGCCGCTTCTGTCAATGCCCCCAACGCTTCTGCCACCGCATCCTCATCCCGGCTCGCACGCATCTGCTTCAACCGCGCGATCTGCGACTCTCGTACCGCGCTGTTATCCACCTCCAGCAGTTCCATCTTCGTCTCATCGTCCGTCACGAAGGCGTTCACGCCGATGATCCTGTCCTTGCCGGTATCGATGCGGGCCTGGCGTTTCGCGGCGGCTTCCTCGATGCGCATCTTCGGCAGACCCGTCTCGATGGCCTTGCTCATGCCGCCGAGCTCTTCCACTTCCTTGATCCGCGCCCACGCCTTGTGGACCAGTTCGTGCGTGAGGCTCTCCACGTAGTAGCTGCCGCCGAGCGGGTCGATCCACTTGGTGATGCCACTGTTCTTCTGCAGGTAAAGCTGCGTGTCGCGGGCGATCTTGGCGCTGAAGTCCGTGGGCAATGCGATGGCCTCGTCGAGCGAGTTGGTGTGCAGCGATTGTGTTCCACCGAGCACGGCTGCCAGCGCTTCCACCGTGGTGCGTGCGATGTTGTTGAAGGGGTCCTGCGCGGTGAGGCTCCAGCCGCTGGTCTGGCAGTGCGTGCGCAGCGCGAGGCTCTTCTTGTCCGTCGCGCCGATCTCGTGCAGCATTTTCGCCCAGAGCAATCGCGCCGCGCGCATCTTGGCCACTTCCATGAAGAGGTCCATGCCGATGCCCCAGAAGAAGCTGAGGCGACCCGCGAACTCATCCACCTTCATGCCTGCGGCGATACCCGTGCGTACGTACTCGATGCCGTCGGCCAGTGTGTAGGCGAGCTCCAGATCGGCCGGCGCACCCGCCTCGTGCATGTGGTAGCCGCTGATGCTGATGCTGTTGAACTTGGGCATCTTCTTCGC
>DAORNP010000071.1:9145-13051 GCA_035441065.1 Flavobacteriales bacterium
GCCACGATGAAAAAGGCCATGATGGGCAGCACGGCGCCGTTCATGGTCATGCTCACGCTCATCTTGTCGAGCGGGATGCTGTCGAAGAGGATCTTCATGTCCTCCACGCTGCTGATGGCCACACCGGCCTTGCCCACATCGCCTTTCACGCGGGGGTGATCGCTGTCGTAGCCGCGGTGCGTGGCGAGGTCGAAGGCGACGCTGAGTCCCATTTGACCGGCTGCGAGGTTGCGGCGGTAGAAGGCGTTGCTCGCTTCGGCCGTGCTGAAACCCGCGTACTGCCGGATGGTCCACGGACGGATGGCGTACATGCTGCCGTACGGGCCGCGCAGGTAGGGCGGGATGCCGGCGGCGAAATTCAAGTGCTCCATCCCGTCGACGTCCTCGCGGGTGTAGAAGGACTTGAGGGGGATCTCTTCTCGGTTCGGAATATCGGCCACGGGCTCCGGGCCTCGGGCTTCGGGCTGGGCTGCGCTTTCCCGGTTGGTCAGCGCCTTTACGAGCGTGGTGGTGAGTTGCTCGATGGTGTAGGAGCCACCGAGTGGGTCAGCGACTCGAGCGAGGAAACTCTCGTCGCGGAGCAGGTTGTGGATGTTGCGAACCACGCGCCGGGCAAGCGCATCGCCTTCGGGGAGAGTGGGAGTGGGGATCGTGAGCCCATCGCAGCCTCCAGTGATCGCGCCGATGGCTTGCAGCGTGGCGCGGATCACGTTCTCGTGGGCCGACTTCGTCTCAGCAGGGTAGGAGACAACGGCTTGGATCCAAGTGTTGTGCGAGCAATCGTGCTCAGGCTTGAACTCGTCCACGACAGAAGCCCACGCCTCACGGAAAGCTCGAATGCGAGCGGCTTCCATGAAGAGGTCATCGCTCAGGTGCAGGCGGAATTGGATGCGGGCGCAGGCGTCGTCGATGGTGAAGCCTTGAGCGAGCAGATGCACGAGGAGGTCGTTGCCTTGCTTCAGCGCTTCTTGCGAGGGTTGAAGTGCGAATGCGGAGGTGTGTGGCGTGAAGTCACTCACGCTGAAGAGCCGCACGCGCGGGAACCGTGCGATCCTGTCCTTCAGCGAACGCGCATCGGCATCGTGCGGCAAGCCAAAGCAGAGGCTTATTTCTGTGGCAGGAGTATTCTGCGTGGCATGGAATGCGAGCAGTTGTTCCAGAATAGTCGCATCCCCATCCACGGAAAGGTCGATCGCGCCCACCCATAGGTCTTTCAGCAATGCGCCGAGGTTGTTCGGCTTGCCATAGAACTCGAGCGCATCGGCGCCGCCCATGAGCGCTTCGAGGGCCAGCTTGTTTGCGTCGGCTATAGTTGCATCGATACCAACGGTGGCGCGCCACGGATTGCCATCGCGTTTCACCCCACGCCTGCGGTCACCTGCGGGATGGCCATCGCTCGCCATCCGGAAGGGCGGGAGCTCAGCGCCATCGACCCGCACCAGCAGCGTGCTGTAGCCACGGTCCTTGAGCTCCTTGGTGATCACGGCTTCCCACTGTTCGCGCGTGGCGGGTGGGAAAGCGGAGAAGAGCGATTCGTTGACCATCGCGACGAAGATCGGTTCCAGCCCCGATCCAGCGCTCAAGCAGGAGGACGATGCTTGATCATGCCCATCTTGCCAGCCCGATTCCAATGTCCCTACCATCCTTTTCTAAATCTGATTGCGATGCTTCGTCGTCTGTTAGGACTTTTCCTTGAGTCGCTCAACAGCGAGGAGCGCGATTACACTTCGATGGGCGTGCGCCGTGCCATCGTCCTGCTCAGCATCCCCATGATCATGGAGATGGGCATGGAGGCGCTTTTCGCATTGGTCGATACCTTCTTCGTGAGCAAGCTCGGCGATGTGGCCACAGCCACCGTGGGACTCACCGAGACGCTGATGGTGCCAGTGTATTCGATTGCATGGGGCTTGGGCATGGGCATCACGGCCGTGGTGGCGAGGCGCAGCGGCGAGAAGGACAAGGAGGCGGCTCGCGTTGCGGCCGGGCAGAGCCTGTTCCTGGCGCTTGTCATCGGTGCCGTGCTGGCTGTGCCATCATCGGTGTTCGCGCCGGAGCTGCTCGGCCTCATGGGAGCCGCCCCGGAAGTGATGGAAAGCGCTGTGCCCTATGCACGGTTGATGCTGGCGAGTAACCTGATCGTGACCTTGCTCTTCGCCATGAATGCCGTGTTCCGCGGTGCTGGCAACGCGGGCATCGCTTTGCGCACACTGGTGCTGGCCAACGGCATCAATTGCATCCTCGATCCCTTGCTCATTTTCGGCGTTGGCCCTTTTCCTGAGCTCGGTGTGCAAGGCGCGGCAGTGGCCACCACCATCGGTCGTGGTATCGGCGTGGGCTATCTGTTGTGGAATCTGTTCCGGGCTGGCGGGGCGTTCGCGGTGGTGCTGCCCGACCTGCGACCTGTTGCGGTGGTGCTGGGCAACATCGTCAAAGTGTCCATCGGTGGCATCGGGCAATTCCTCATCGCCAGCGCGAGCTGGATCTTCCTGGTCCGCATCGTGGCTGATTTCGGAACGGCGGCCGTGGGTGGCTACACCGTTGCCGTGCGCATCATCATCGTGGCGCTTTTACCGGCGTGGGGCATGGCCAACGCCGCTGCCACCTTGGTTGGACAGAACCTCGGTGCGAAGCAGCCCGATCGAGCCCAGCGCAGCGTGTGGCTCTGTGGGCATTACAACATGGTGTTCATGGTGCTTGTCACCCTGTTCTTCTGGATTGGTGCACCATGGATCGTCTCCTTCTTCGCGCAGAGCGCCGAAGCCGATGCCACGGCGATCACGGCCCTTCGCATCGTGAGCTGCGGCTACTTCTTCTACGGCTACGGCATGGTGCTCGCGCAGGCCTTCAACGGCGCTGGTGACAGCCTCACGCCCACATGGCTCAATGCGGTTTGCTTCTGGGCGATCGAGATCCCGCTGGCCTACCTGCTCGCCATCACCGCAGGGCTGGGGCCCGCCGGGGTGTTCGCATCCGTGGCCATCAGTGAGAGCATCCTCGCCGTGCTCAGCGGCATCTTGTTCCAGCGCGGCAAGTGGAAGCTTGCGCAGGTGTAGGGTCTGCGTTTCAGCTTTCGCGCGCATACCTTCACCCCATGTTCCTCAAGCGCCTCTTCTACTACCTGAATCCGGCCACGCTCTTCGGCAAGCCGCATCCGGATTTCAACCTGCGCTTCATGCACGGCATCAACCGCATCAGCATCCTGCTCTTCCTGGTGATCATCGTGGTGATGGTGGTGCGGGCGCTGAGCAGATAGCCCGGCCATGGAAGCGGCCGACTTCATCCGCCTCGATCGCCAGCACCGCCTGGATGCCGTTCGGGCTGCTGGCGAGTACCTCGGTTCACGCGCGCACGGCGGCCATCGCGTCCACCTCTACCGCATGGATGGCTTCTTCTGCGAAGTGTGGATGCGGCTGGGCTGGGATCAGGTGGAATGGATCGAGGTGGCGCGCAACACCGATGTGCTGAGCGAATACGTCCACTTGGATCTGAAGGGACTTTAGCTGTTCCAGATCTCCCAACTCGCTTCCGCTTGTGCGTGCAGCATCTGTAATCCGTTGGCGATCACTGCACCGCGATGCTTGCCTTCCTGGAGGAAAGCCGTTTGCGTTGGATTGTACACCAGGTCGATCAGCACATGCTTGGGGCCGATGGCCTCATAGGGGATCGGCGGCAGGGCCTCCACGTCAGGATGCATGCCCAGCGGCGTGGTGTTGATGATGAGGGTGCATACGTCCACCACGATCGGCTCTACCAGGTCGTAGGTCATGTCGCCGCGCTCGCGGCTGCGGCTCACCACGCGGAACTTGATGCCGCGCTCCTTCAGCACGAAGGCCACGGCACGGCTGGCGCCGCCGCTGCCGAGCACGAGCGCCCGCGGTTTCTTCCCTTGCAGCAGCGGAACCAGGG
>DAORNP010000071.1:13120-16260 GCA_035441065.1 Flavobacteriales bacterium
CACGGCCGCCGCGAGCGGGTCCACCGCATCGAGCAAGGGCATCACCGATTGCTTGAACGGAATGGTCACGTTCAATCCGCGCAGGCCAGGTGTTACGCGGACCAGCGGGCGAAGCGCTTCGGCGCTATCCAGCTCGTAGAGGTCGTAGCGGTGTTCCGTTAGCCCATCGCGCCCGAACTTCTCCGTGAAATAGCGCTGGCTGAATGAATGGGAGAGGGGCTTGCCGATAAGGCCGTAACGAATCATGCGCGGGGCGGTGCGAAGCGCTCGAGCACGAGCAGCAGCGACGCGCCCACCAACGCGAGGAGCACCGCGCCTAGTATGTGCGGATCCTTCGCGGTGATGCCCAAGGCGGCATCGATCTCGGTGATGGTGGTGTAATCGCCCGGCCAGACGCTCCGCGTGATGAAGGGCTCCAGGTGCTCATCGGGCTTGCCCGCATGCACGATGCGGGTACTGATCACCTGCTTCCACGGCCACACGATGTAGAGCGAGCCCAACAGGAAGCCGGTGAGCGTGGACACGGTGAGGTCGTGCTGCCGCGTGAACATCCAGTTCAGCAGTCGCGAGAAGGCCATCAGCCCGAACACGCAGCCCGCGCCGAATACGGCGATCATGGTCACATCGAATTCCTTGATCGCGGTCATCACTGGCAAGTAGGCGCCCATGAGCAGTAGGATGAAGGAGCCGCTGATGCCCGGCAGGATCATCGCGCAGATGGCGATGGCGCCGGCCATGAAGTAGAAGGCGAGCGAGTCGCTGGCGGTGCCCGGTTCGGCAAGCCCGATCCACAGCGCGATGCCTGCACCGATGAGCATGCCGATGATCGGCCCTACGCCCCAGCGCTTCACCAGTTTGCCGCAGAGCCAAACGCTCGTGGCGATCAAGCCGAAGAAGAAGCCCCAGATGAGCACGGGGTGCTCCTTGAGTGCCCACGTGATGGGGCGCACCAAGAGCGCGATGCTCGTGCCGATTCCCGCGACGAGGGTGATCAGGAAATCGCCATTGATTTGGCGCCAGGCGGCAGCGAGCCCTTGGTAACGAAGCACCTTGATCGTTTCCGGACCAATGCTCTTGATGGAGAGCAGCAGTTCCTCATAGATGCCGGAGATGAAGGCGATGGTGCCGCCGGAGACGCCGGGCACCACATCGGCGGCACCCATCGACATGCCTTTCAAGAAGAGCTTGATGCGCTCGCGGAGGTTCATCATGTCAGTCGCAGTTCAGCGGTTCCACTTCGGCGCTCCAGGCTTGGATGCCGCCTTTCAGGCTCAAGAGCCCGCTGAAGCCATAGCGTGCTTCGAGGGCTTGTATCACGGCCGCCGAACGGTTGCCGCTCTTGCAATGCAGGACCACCGGTACATCGCGTTTGATCTCGCCGAGGCGATCGATCACTTCGCCCATGGGAATCAGTTCGCCACCAATGCAGGCTTCGGCTTCGTAAGGTTCGCGCACGTCGATGAGCTGGTGCGGAGTGCCATCGTCGCGCATCTTCTTCAGCTCGGCGCAGGATATCTCGGTCATGCTTCTGGGAAGGAGCGGCAAGGTTACGGCGAGGCAGCATTCGAGCGCGCCGTGTGATCGCCCGCTATCATTCGTCTCACTTCCGATTGAAATCGAGCTTGTGGAAATGGAAGTCCGGGCTGTGCAGGTCGATCTTGAAGCCAGTGACGGTGTGGTCCGCATCGAAGATGAAGGTGATGTAGCCAGGCTCCAGGAATGGATCGGCGTGTTGCCATTGGAAGGTGTCGTAATGCCAATGGGCCAAGGCACCGGTGAATAGTTCTGGAGCGGGCACCAGCTGCAGGGAGAGCTTGCCGTCCTTCTCGGTTATCACGGCCTCGCCGTAGATCTTGTCCACGAAGGTGCCGGTATAGGCGCTCAATGCCAGTGAGGGTTTGGTCCTTAAGGCGCGCGCTGCCTTGCGGTCAGCAACGCGCTTGGCCTCGCGCTCCTGCCGCTTGGCCAGGCGGGGCATCATGTCGGCCACCGGGTCGGCCTTGCCATCGCCCAGGTAGAGGTCGAGCACTTTGCTGGTGATCGCGAACACGCTGTACGATTCGCCGTTGCCCAAGCAGATCACTGCGAGGTCCTTCTCCGGGACCACGGCATGATTGAGGATAAAGCCGGGCATGCCGCCGCTGTGCGTGATCACCGTGTTGCCGTTGTTGCCCTCGAGGAACCAGCCGAGCGCTGCGCCATCGCGACGCCCGCCCATGGGCAGGTGCATGGTGGTGATGGTGGCGAAAGTCCTTGCGCTGATGAAGGGCTTGCCTTCGTGCTTGCCTTCATCGGCCCACATGGCATCCCATTTCGCCAGATCGTTCACGGTGCTCAGGACGCCGCATGCGCCATCGGCACCGCGCAGCGCCTGGTAGGGCATGCTCTTCTGCGGCGATTTCGGGTCCTGCCCCTTGCGCACGTGTGGCAATGCCACATCGTTCATGCCCACGAGGTCGGCGGTCTCCACCCGGCTGCGCTGCATGCCCAGCGGCTTGAAGATGCGTTCCGTGATGAACTTGTCCCAGCTCATGCCGCTTGCGTTCTCGATCACGCGCGCCGCAGCGATGTACATGAGGTTGCTGTAGCCGAACTCAGTGCGGAAACCAAAGGCGAAGGGCTCGCTGGCATGGCGTGCGAGTATCTCGTCTTGCGCGTAACTGGTGCCGTACCACAGCAGATCGCCATCGAAGGTGTCCCAGCCGCTGCGGTGGCAGAGCAGATCGGCCACGGTCATCTGGTCGGTCACGAAGGCATCGGGCGTCTTGAAGGCGGGCAGGTGCTTGCGCACGGGATCATCGAAGCTCAGTTTGCCCTCATCGGCGAGCAGGCCGATGGCGCAGGCCGTGAATGCCTTGCTGATGCTGGCGCAGTAGAACACGCTGTTCGGGGTCACCGGGTCAGGCTTGTCGAGGTCGAGCTTGCCATAGCCCTTGGCGAAGACCAGCTGGCCATCCTTCACGATGCCGACCGCGAGGCCAGGCTGATCGAAGCTGATAAGGGCATCGGCGATGTAGGCATCGAGTGCTTTGAGGTCCGGTTGCTGCGCATGCAGCAGCAGCGGCAGGGCAAGGAAGGAGAGGAGTGCTTGGCGGATCATGGGGCAAGTGTAGCCAATGCCAATTAGTGCCGACGCTGCA
>DAORNP010000071.1:16270-18698 GCA_035441065.1 Flavobacteriales bacterium
CCTGAACTGCTGGCGGCAGAACTCATGCGGGCCTGTACCCCGCCTCGTCGAAGGCATCCGGCAAGCTCTTCCAATCGGCCAAGGGTTGCTCCAGTGCCGAATAGCGCTTGATCACATTCACGGCGAGCATAGCCAGCGGAATCGAAAGGGCCGCATCGACGATGGAGAAGAGGGCGCTGTTCGCGAGGGCATCCACCGTTTCGGCGTCCTTGGCGATGCGCACGTTCACTTGCGCCAGGATGTTGGAGGCCACCCAGAAGACCCACCAAACAGTGATGTGGTCCTTGCTTCGCGCGCGCTCGGGATCGGGCAGCATGGTCGCCACCAATTCCACGGTGCGATCGTGCAACTCCACCATGATGCGATAGGGTTTGAAAAGGTTGACGATCGGGATGAACCATGCACCGGCTGCCATGCCCTCGCTCTCCTTCAGATTCGCCGCGCGCTTGCCCAAGTTGAAGTATGCGCGGCGGAACCAGCGGATGAAGGTGACGGCCGATGCAATGAAGACGATGGTGCGCACCACAGCGACCACCATCTCACGGGCATCGTTGGCCGCGGCGGCGGTCTCATCGAAATCGGCACCCGCCTGCCAACTCGCCAGCAGATCGTACTCGAGGTACGAGGAGATCATCATGATGATGTCGCAGGCCATCACCGCCCAGATCATCATGATGGCGATGCGCGCGCGCTGGGCGTTGGGTCGGAGCGGTTCCATGTTCATGGGGCTACGATGCGAGTGGCCTCATTGCGCGTCGGTGAAATGAGCCGCACCAGCAGCAGTTGGCCACGCGTGGCGTTAAGGTCAACGTGCCATGAAGCGCGCGGCGAAGCGATGGTACGCTCCGCCATGAGCGCACCCTGGGCGGTGAGCACTTGGAACGTGATCGTTTCAGCAGCAAGGTTGCGGTCGAAGACGAGCACTCCTTGGCCAGCGGGTGAAGGCATGACGAGCAGCGACGATGGTGGCGCCGCTAGTTCGGCCACTGATATCCCCAGGTCGCACGCTTGCGGGTCGATCACGTTGGCGGCGCCTGGTGTGCTGCACATGCGGTGGAAGTCGGCGTTATTGTCGTTGGTGTCGGTACCGTCGGGGAACCGGCCGATGCTGATTCCATTCGCCAGGTTGCTGTCTTCCTGGGAGGAGCCGGCGCCTTCCGCATAACCGGGCACGGTGCCGCCATAGCTCAACGCGTCGACGATGGTCGGAGTGGGCTCGGTCATCACCAAAGCGATGGCATCCGGCGATCCATTCTGGATCAAGTTGGTAGCTGGAGTCACCGTCACATTGCAGTTCGGTGTGGCGGCATTCGCGCAGATCACGAAGAAGTCACCGGCCGGAAGCGCTGGCCAGCTCGCGCTCGAGAGCGTGGCATAGATGGCTTGTCCGCCCGCATTCCCATTCACGAGCACCACCTGCAGGTATTGCAATGGGTACATCGATGCGCCCACGTTCAGGATCTCGATGAACTCGGCGTTGTCGGTGCCCGGCTGGTCGTAGTCCACTTCGTTGATCACAATCTGGGCACTGGCGAAGGAGCAAGCACCGGCCAGGATGGTTGCGAGCAGGGGTCTTGGTTGTTGCATGCGGCGAAGATCGATGGGTTGTGCAATCCGTTGGAGGGCTGTCCTGGAGCTATTGCTGGATCAAAGATGCATGGGAAGAGCAGAGGTGATCCTGCTTGGTGGTCGTGCATGCGGAGTTGGTCTTGAACCGGACCTTTGCGTTGAGGCGGGCAGGAACATACCCACCGTGTCCGCCTCTAGAGGCATTGTGATGGATGGCAGTTGAGGCCCGGCCACGCAAGCTCACATTTGCTCCATGGCGCCGAGGGTCCTATTGTGGACAGCCCGCATCACAGGCACGCTCCTGCTGGCCTTCCTGCTCTTCATGCTCATCGGGCATCTGTTGGGCGATGCGAATGGCCCGGAAGGCATGCGCTTCAATGGCGGCAAGGAGATCATGTCCTTCATCCTGTTCCCGGTGTGCAGCATCATTGGCTTGGCGCTGGCCTACAAGCGTGAATTGCTCGGTGGGCTGATCGCGGTATTGAGCATGGTCTTGCTCTTCGTGATGCGACCGGATCTGCTCATGTCGTCTTTCGTGCTGGTGATGCTGCCCGGCGCGCTGTATGTGATCCACAGCCTGATGGCTCGGAAGACCGTCACGCGCTAGGCAAGGTGGTGCTCAGCGCTTTGCCCAACGAACGTTAAAGCGCTGACGCGCCACAATAGGAGGCGGTCGGCAGCGGTTCCACGCCGAAACCGCCAACATGATCCATTCCTCGCACTTCTGGGAACAGCACTTTCGGCAGAACCTCACCAACCAGCGCGTCGATTGGTCCACAGCGCCGGGCATCACGCCAGAGGAGAAGGGCCGCATCCTTTATTCGCTGAAAGCTTGGCAACTGGGCGAGACCAGCGATGG
>DAORNP010000072.1:0-6129 GCA_035441065.1 Flavobacteriales bacterium
GCAGGACCTCAGCCGGGCTCACCGGGCTCGCGAACCGCTGGCGCTGATCTTCCTCAGCGCAGCGCTGGCGGGTATCGCCTACGGCATCGGCGCGGGCACCTTCAAGAGCGACAATGACGTGATGAAGGGCATGAGCAAGAGCATGGAGACGCTCGGCAGCTACATCGTGCTCGTATTCTTCGCAGCGCAATTCGTGGCCTACTTCAACGAGACCAGGCTGGGACTCATCCTCGCCATCAAGGGCGCCGATGTGCTCAAGGCCGCCAACCTCGGCCCCATCCCGCTCATGCTCTGCTTCGTGCTCATCAGCGCGCTCATCAACCTGATCATGGGCAGCGCCAGTGCGAAGTGGGCCATCATGGCACCGGTCTTCATCCCCATGTTCATGCTGTTGGGCTATTCACCGGAGTTCACGCAGATGGCCTACCGCGTGGGCGATAGCGTCACCAACATCATCAGCCCGATGATGAGCTACTTCGCGCTCATCGTGGCCTTCATCGCGCGGTACGACAAGAAGGCGGGCATCGGCACGGTGATCAGCACCATGCTTCCCTACTCCATCGTCTTCCTGATCGGTTGGAGCCTGATGCTCGTAATCTGGGTGCTGCTCGAACTGCCGATCGGACCAGGGGCGAGCATGTTCATCAAATAGGTCGAAGGTCCGACAGGCTTCTCGCCGTTCAATCCTAAAGCCCGACCACCCGTTTCACCGGATGGATGCGAAAGCCGCGCTCGAACCATGGCGATCGCTGGAACACCCAGTAGAGCTGCGCGAACGCATCCTGTGCAAAAGCTTCATCGGAGACACGACGCGCCTCCAACGCTGATCGGAGGCTCGGGTCCTCCTTCAACAGTTCGGCGGCGATATCTTCGAAGATGTACGGATTGAACCATTCCTTCTGCTGCAGCACCGCATCGAAGAAGCCCCACGCGAAATAACTGTCCTCCGCTTCGGGTTCCAGTGCTTCCATGATGAATCGGTCGCTGGACTGGCCCATGCGCACGAAATAGTCGCCAGGTTCCGCGCGGATGGTAAGGCTGCGGCGCACGCAGCGCACGTCGCGGTGCATATAGCGGCCCTCGTAGGGCTGCTTCATGGTTGAGAATTCGGCGATGCTGTCCTCTTCCACCTTGAAGATGGTGCTCGATGTGAGTTCCGCCATCAAGACGCCACTCGCGCGCAACCGCAATGCGATGTCCTTCCACGCATGCGGGATCAAGTAGCCAACTGGCTTCTGCTTGATGAGTTTTGGTCGATAGGTGTCCATCCAGGGCACCTGCATCCGCGTGGGCTTGGTCCGATCATAGAGGAGCCTCGGCAAACCGCTCACCTCGCTCAATGGATACGAAGCCTCGTAGCCGAGCCAATCGATCCGCTCCACCATCATGGTGTCCAGCCTCCAATTCAATCCGAGCTCGCTCATCGCAGCAGCGCTCGACTTCGCCCGCCGCCGTATCCTGAGCAGTTCCGAGTTCCGCTCATTCATCACGGCGAGCGCGGCCAGCATCAGGTGGAAGGTGGCGTTCACGCGGTCGGCGTAGGGCTTCAACATGTGGCTCTCGGCCAGGATGCCGATGCGGTTGAAGAGCGCATTGTAGCCGCTGCTGTAGCGTGGGCTGTCGTAGAAGCCATAGAGCCCCTCCTCCGGGATTTCCTTCACCGTCTCGAAGTAGGGGCACATGAGGAAGCTCTTGCGCTCCATCCAGTCGTACAGCGCAGGCACCATCGTCTTGGTCATGAAAGCGCTGAGGCCGCCGTCGAGCTTGTCCTTCTGGGTGGTGAGTAGCTCCATCACATACTGGTGATCGGCGCCATCACTCACATGCGTCTCGAAGTACACATCCGGATCCATGACCTGCAATGCATCGATGAGCGTCCATGTGTTCCGTGAGTCGGCCTTCATGAAGTCGCGGTTCAGGTCGAGGTTGCGCGCGTTGGCCCGGATGCCGTGCTCCACCGGGCCATTCTGATCCGGTCGGGTCCGCTGATCGCGCTGTTTGGCACCCCACACATTGTATACGGGCACGATGCACACCGCCGTGTTCGCCAGCAGGCCCATGTATTGATCGCTTTCGAGCAAGGCCTGCGCGAGCAAGAGGCTGGCATCGATGCCATCCGGTTCGCCCGGATGGATGCCGTTCGTGATCCAAAGAATGCTCTTGCCCGTTGCTCGGATGCTGTCTGGCGTGAAGCCGCTGCCATCGCTTATCACGAACACATGGATCGGCGAACCATCGTCATCCGCTCCAATCTCGATTAGCTGAGCCCCGCGATGGAGCCTATCCAGCTCTTGATAACGAGCAATCGCCTGCTCCCAAGTAACAGTAGTGTCGCCGTGGAATGTCCATTGAGCGGCGACCGGCATGCTCGTGATTAGCGCAAAAAGTAGAAGTTGCCGCATGCCGCCGAAGATGCGAACGAAGAAGCCCTGCTCCGAAGGGCAGGGCTTCCATCGTTCTGAATCTCTTCTACTGCACCACCAATCGCTCCCAACGCGGCAGCTCGCCGATGAGCACCCCGACATGATACACACCGGGAGCAGCGCCTCGGAGGTCCACTTCAACGCGGCGTTCCTTGAGCGCACGCCGCTCGGATACGATGCGACCAGCGCCATCGAGCACCCGGATCGCCGCTTCAGGAACAAGCTGATCGAAGGTGATGCTGAAGCCAGCATCCGCTGAGGCTGGATTCGGCGCCAAACGCATTCCGATAGGCTCTTCTTCAATCATGCCAACTGTTCCCGTTATGGTGGTATCGATGTTCACCACGATGCCGAAGCTTGGCCCCCAGGCATTGTTCACATCCCGCGCACGCACCCAAAGCACGTTCACGCCAGCGGTTACAGGAGCAGGGATGCCACCGCCTTTGATGGCCTCGTAGGCAGCGCTGAAGTCGTTGTCCACCGCCAGCATCGGCGTGCCCAGCCCAGTGCCCGGATCGTCGTTCACGAAGTACTCCGCTGCAGTGACCCGGATGTCCGGGAATGTGACCACCCCTCCGAGCACTTCAACCACCACCCTGAACGGAGCGCTCCAAGCGCTGTTCACATCCTTGGCCCGCACATGCAGCACATGCACGCCTTCACTGGGCATTGCATTCGTTTCCAGGCTGATGGCCTCAAGCGCATCGTTGAAGCTCCCATCGAAGGCGATCATCGGCGTGCCGTTGCCCTCGCCCGGATCGGTATCCCAGAAGAACTCGGCCTGGGTCACCGCGATATCTGGCGCAGTGACCACCGGAGGCTCGATCAGCACCACCGTAGTGAAGGTGGGGCCCCAGATATTCTGCTGGTCCTTCACGCGGATGCCCAAGGTGTGCGCACCTAAGCTCGGCAACGTGGAGGTCTCGAGGAAGATGGCTTCAACGGCATCGTTGTAGGCGCCATCCAAAGCGCTCATAGGCGTGGCATTACCAGCACCGGGGTCCGTATCCCAGAAGTACTCGGCGTTATCCACGCGCTGTGCAGCCGCTGTGCCCATGAAAAGCAGCAGCGCGCAAGCGAGGTTGATCCGTGCGTTCATCCTGATAGATGCGTGGATCAACGGTCGAAGGAGTTGGCCTTGACGCGCAGGGTGCTGCCTTGGCGAACATTGAACGGATGCCCGGTCATGTACACGCGTGCAGCGCCCGTGTGCAGCGGGAAGAAATTGGTGAGCGTGTAACTGCCGCCGTAGGCGCCCGCATCGCCGATGGTAAGATCGAGGTCGTAGAAGGGCGCCGCAGGATTGCCTCCATTGATCGCGCCAGGAGCGTTGAGAAACGAGCCATCGGCATTCAGCGTGATTGCCTGGTTGGTGGTGTTGCTCCCCTCGAAGGTGAAGCCGGTGCTGATGGCCGGACTGACGTTGGAGGAGACATGATTGAAATAGACATTGATCTGGCCGGTGTTGCCGCTATCCCTGTTGATACCGCGATTCTCCCCGTTCCAGGTGCGCGTGATGGCGTTGTTCATGACCTCCCAGATGCTCCCCGCATTCGTATTGGCGAGGTTGATGCCATAGGTGGTGAACTGGCCTGTGTAGGCGATCACCGTGTTGTTCCAGATCAGGTTAGGCACCGCACCCGTGTTGCCGGCATAGGCCTCGATGCCCATCCATCCGTGCTGCACGTAGTTATTCCGGATGTGCACCACCTGGTGCTGCGTATTCACGAAGATACCCTCGTAGCTCAGGCGGCCCTTCACCTTATTGCCCACGATGGCGCAGGTGTCCAACGCGGCTCCGGCCACGCTGCCGGTCACGCTGATGCCCTCATCAGTGATGTTGCTGCCATCGATATCATTGCCGATCACGCTGCCGAAGGTGATGCCCACGGTGCCGTTCTGCAGGGTGCAGCCCACCACCTCGGCGTCGAAGTTGACGTTGGCCAGCTGCACGCCGCCGTTAACGAGGAAGCTGTCGATCACGCGGACCCGGGTGCCGCGCACGGTGGCGCTGCCGGCCGCCGCTTGGACGGACCCGGCCGTGTTGCGCATGCCGATGATGGTGACTTGGCGGCCGGTGGCGGGCACGATGCTGTAGTTGCCCTGCACCACGAAGAAGCCATTGTCCGCATAGCTAAGGAACTGCAGGCTCTTGTCCACCATGATGTTCTCGATCCAAGGGATGTCTCCGGCCCGGTTCTTCACGATGATGCGATCGCCATCGACCGCCGCGGCCACGGCGGCCATGATGTTCGGGTAGGTGGGCGGCACGCCGAACTCCTCGACGATGCGGTCAACGGCGAGTGCTGGCATCGTGATCAGGGCGCTCAGGAGCGCAGGGAGCTTTAACAAGGTGTTTTTCATGGGCGGCAAACTTAGCCGCGTCCTCCTGCAACCGCGAACCATTCGCCACTTGCACACTCCCGAGAGCAGGATTAACCCTTCGCCATTCCCCCCAAACGCATCATGCCCAAAAGGCGACCCCGGCACCTGGGCAGGCGGCACCGGGGTCTAAGGGACCTGCCCATAAGGGCGCGGTCCGGGGTAGCGGTCGATCAGGCCTCAGCTTCGAAATCGAGAAGCAAGGTGTTCGCTGCGGGCTCGGCTTCCGTCGCCTCCACTTCGATGGCTGCAGGTTGTGGCTCCTGAGGGATGGCTTGCGCGAAGAGTTGCTCTTCGTCGGTAAGGCAGAGGAGAAGCGTAAGGGTCTGTACTGGCCACATGCGTGTTAGGAGGTGTTTCGTGTGGGACAGTCAGCCGAGGAGTGGCGCAAGATTTCAGATGTACCCCAGCAATGTCAAGGACGAAGTCCCATTTTCATTCGACGAATGGGATTGACATGTCGTCGGGTGATTTTGTAACGCCAAGCACCAACTTCGCCCGAAACAGGACCGGTGCGATCATGCACTGGTCGGCAAGACATGACCGACGCACGCATCCTCACGCTCGACGACTACAACGTTGCACGCGAACGCAGCATCAGCGATCCCGAAGCCTTCTGGGGCGAGATCGCAACCACATTCACCTGGAACAAGCCTTGGGACAAGGTGCTGGCATGGGACTTCGAGAAGCCCGATGTGAAATGGTTCATCGGCGGCAAGCTCAACATCACCGAGAACTGCCTGGACCGCCACCTCAAGCAGCGCGGCAACAAGCTCGCCATCATCTGGGAGCCGAACGACCCGAAGGAGCGCTTCGTGCGCCTCACCTACCGCGAGCTGCACGAGCGCGTGTGCCAGTACGCCAACGTGTTGAAGCGCAACGGCGCGAAAAAGGGCGACCGCATCTGCATCTACATGCCCATGATCCCCGAGCTGGTGATCGCCACGCTGGCCTGCGCGCGCATCGGGGCCATCCACAGCGTGGTGTTCTGCGGCTTCAGTGCGCAGAGCCTGAGCGACCGCATCCAGGATGCCGACGCCACCATGGTGCTTACCAGCGATGGCCTGAACCGCGGACACAAGCAGATCCCCGTGAAACGCGTGGTGGACGAGGCGCTGGAGACCTGCCCCACCGTGCGGAAGGTGATCGTGACCGAGCGGCTGGGCTGGGCCGTGAACATGGTGGAGGGCCGCGATGTGTGGTTGCACGAGGAGCTCAAGCTCGTCGACAAGCACTGCCCGGCCGAAGTGATGGACGCGGAGGACCCGCTCTTCATCCTCTACACCAGTGGCAGCACCGGCAAACCCAAGGGCGTGGTACACAC
>DAORNP010000072.1:6168-9422 GCA_035441065.1 Flavobacteriales bacterium
CCAATACGAGGAGAGCGATGTGTTCTGGTGCACGGCCGATGTGGGTTGGATCACCGGTCACAGCTACATCATCTACGGTCCACTGCTGAACGGCGCCACCACCTTGGTGTTCGAGGGCGTGCCCACCTTCCCCGATGCGGGCCGCTTCTGGCAGGTGATCGACAAGCACGGGGTAAACATCTTCTACACCGCGCCCACAGCGATCCGCAGCCTGATGGCCCAGGGGCTGGACCACGTCCTTGCCTACTCCCTCGATAGCTTGAAAGTGATCGGCACGGTGGGCGAACCCATCAACGAAGAGGCCTGGCACTGGTACAAGCAACACATCGGCAAAGGCCAATGCCCGGTGGTGGACACCTGGTGGCAGACCGAGACCGGTGGCATCATGATCAGCACCATGGCCGGGGTGACCGACGAGAAACCCGCACACGCCGCGTGGCCCCTGCCCGGTGTGCAGCCCGTGCTGCTCACGCCCGAGGGCAAGGAAATCACCGAGAACGAGGTGGAGGGCCTGATGTGCATGAAGTTCCCGTGGCCAAGCATCCTGCGCACCACCTGGGGCGATCATGAGCGCTGCCGCCAGACCTACTTCAGCAGCTACAAAGGCTACTACTTCACGGGCGACGGCGCCAAGCGTGATGCCGACGGCCGCTACCGCATCATCGGCCGGGTGGACGATGTGATCAACGTGAGCGGCCACCGCTTCGGCACAGCCGAGATCGAGAACGCCATCAACCAGGCCAAGGGCGTGGTGGAGAGCGCCGTGGTGGGCTACCCGCACGACATCAAGGGCCAGGGTATCTACGCCTACGTGGTGTGTGAGAAGCCCATCCCTGCCGACGATGCCATCGCGGTGGAGAACATGCGCGGCGAGGTGATCGAAGCGGTGGTGGCCAGCATCGGCCGCATCGCCAAGCCCGACAAGATCCAGTTCGTGAGCGGCCTGCCCAAGACGCGCAGCGGCAAGATCATGCGGCGCATCCTGCGGAAGGTGGCGGAGAACGAACTGGGGAGTTTGGGGGATACGAGCACCTTGCTGGATCCAGCGGTGGTGGAGGAGATCACGGCGGGGAGGGTGTGATGCACCCTCACCGCGTCCAGCGAATGCTCCACAACCCGCGGAAGTCGCCGACTCGGTAACCCATCGCGGAATCCAGCGGGTAGCGCTCTCTTATCGACGCCATCGTCAGGCTGTCCACATCGGTGCCCGCCGCGCCATGGCACTTCAGGCAGGTGGGCATGGTGATGAGGATGGGCTGGTAGTAGGCCACACTATCGCCCAGCACCGCGGCCTGTGGAGGGATGTCCGCTGGCGCCGTGCCACCCGCGAGCAGGGCAAGCACCTCGTTCAGCCGGCGCTGCTCATCAGCATCGGGGGCATCCTGCGGCGCACGTGTCCGGTCGCTGGTGCGCTTGATGCGCAATCCCTGAGCGACGGACAGGGAGTCCACCAGCGGCAATGCGGCCACCGAGCAGTACTGCAACGCGCCCGAAGGCCCATCGCTGGCCATGGCCGCCTGAAGACGAGCGGAAAGCTGCTGAAAGGTTGCCCCTGCGATTCCACGCCCACGCTCGATCGTAGCAGCCTCATCGAACGGGGGGGATGATGGAGCGCAGGCGCAAATCGCGGCGAATGCGATGAGAACGTAAGGGCGCATTGGACGAATGTAGCTCCACCCGGCCTGCAGACTCCGCACCCGGTCCGTCGGCATGCCACCGGCATGCCCGAACTTCGTGCCATGGCCCAGCTCAACGAGACCTTCGACAATGGCAAACGCATCAGCCCCAAGCTGCCCGAGGGGAAGAAGAACTTCCTGATCGACATCGACGGCACCATCTGCGAGGACATCCCCAACGAGGAGCCCGAGCGCATGGTCACCGCCGCGATCTTTGAGGGCGCGCTGGAGATCTGCAACGGCTGGTACGACGAGGGGCACATCATCACCTTCTTCACCAGCCGCCTGGAGGAGCACCGAGAGGTGACCACCGAATGGCTGGACCGCCACGGCTTCAAGTACCACGCGATCCTCTTCGGCAAGCCGCGCGGCGGCAACTACCACTGGATCGACAACCACATCGTGCGGGCCACGCGATACGATGGCAAGTTCACCAAGCTGGTGGAGCGGCAAGCCACGATCGAAGCCTTCGAGGAGTAGCAGGCACCGTATGGTACTTTCGGCCGCGCTCAAGGGCCCGCACATGGCTTCCATCCGTCTCATTCCAGCTGTTTGCATCGCTCTTTGCACAACCGCAGCGCAGGCGCAATTCACGTACATCGGCGCAGACATCGGATACGGCCATCTCCCCTTGAGAAAGGTGGGGTACGAGCGCAGCGCAGCCAATCGGCTCGAGGTCATCCCGCATGCGCTCTATCGGTTCAGCAAGCATTTCGGTTTGGGTGCCGCGATGATCATACCGGCCAGCAGCAAGGTAAAGGTGACCTTGGACCAGTCACCCACCAGTGACGGCTATGGCTACTTTGACTCCTACTCGTATTATGGCTATGTGAACGACCATCGCTTCTCCACCTTGAGCTATGAGGCGAGCGATCGCGGCGGTGGATCACTGTTCGCACGCCTGTTCCTCGACGACAACGCGAACGCGTACTTCGACCTTCGCCTCACCTATGCGCGATTCACCGAACGCTTCACCATGCAACGCACTGGCCGCAGCGGCTATTATGACCCCAACGAACAGGTTTGGCGCCAACCCGTAGCGAAGCTGGACATCGATGACCGGATCACGCACGCCATGCTGGTGCCTGGCGTCACCTTCGGTCTGTCCCCGCATGTGGGCAAGCATGTCTACGTGAACTTCTACATCGGCATGGATCATTACCCATTCAAGAAAGACGCCTTCTCGCACAAGGTCTCATATTCGGAGGACTACAATGGGGACTTTGGTTACGTCACCTTCGCCAGCCGGCTCTCCGGCGGACGGCAGTCCTTCCGTACAGGCATGGGCGTGGGTCTCCATTTCTGAATCACATGCATAAGCCTTTTTTACTGCTAGCCACTGCCGTGATCGCCGGCAGTGTGCATGGGCAATTCAGTTACATCGTGAGCGGCTCTCCGGATAGCGCGCAGGTGAGCTTCAACGGAAAACCCAAGTGCTACGCGCCATGCCGCGCGCGTTACGGCTGGGGCGAGGCCGTGGACAAGCGCATCGCCATTGAAATAGCCGCACCCGGCTATGAGCCGTTCCTAGACACCATCTGGCGAAAGCCGCAGAACTACGAGCAGTTCGTTGATGTG
>DAORNP010000072.1:9432-16907 GCA_035441065.1 Flavobacteriales bacterium
CGGCTGAAGCGCAGCGCCCTCACGCCCGCCCTTGATTCCACATCCGCCATCGTGGCCTTCGACCGGATCATCGTGAACCTCAAGGCCGGCGACCGGATCGGCACGCGCACCGACAAGCGCGGCGACAACTTCCCCATCCAGTGGGACCCGACCACACAAGTGGGCGATCGTACCGTGGAGCGGCGATTCTATGAGTCGATGAATCAGGCAGGCATACGCATACCCGGCAAACAAGCTGACAAGCTCTTCGCCAAGCCTACCGAGCAGCGGTTGCTGACGCCGCGCTACCTCGTGGGCGGCAAACTCACGGATATCAAAGTGAACATCGCCTTCCAACGCGATAAACACGATTCCAAGCTCGATGGCGAAGTGGGACGCTGCGACCTGAGGGTCGAATGGCAGGTGCTCGACCGGAACTCGGGCCAAGTGGTGCTCACGCAGACCACCGGAGGCGTCTCGAAATCCCGCAACCGCACCATCTATGGCTCCGATAACCAACTCGATGCGCTAGAAGACGCGCTTTGGTCCTTCCTGCGCGAGGGCCAGTTCACGGAGCTTCTGCGCAATGCAGGCCCCAACACCGGTGGCGGCCATGCAGCCGCCGATAGCAGCATCGCTCCGACCCGCGTGGCGCGGATCAAGAATCCGGCCTTCAAGAGCCTCAGCGAGATGATCAAGCATGCCGACAAGGCCTGCGTCACCATCATCACCGACGATGGCCATGGCAGCGGCGTGATCATCGATTCGGAAGGCATCGCCCTCAGCGCCTATCATGTGGTCGAAGGATCGAAGCGGATTGAAGCGCAGTTCTCCGACGGCTTGCGGCAAGAGGCCCGCGTGCTGGTGCACGACATGGCCAACGACCTGGTGCTGCTCGATATCTCCGGCTCCGGCTTCCGCGCCCTACCCTTGGGAATCGACGAGGACAACTCCATGGGTGATGAAGTGATCACCATCGGGACGCCTGCCGATGTGCAACTCGGCCAGAGCGTGAGCAAGGGCATCCTCAGCGGCAAGCGCAAGATTGATGACAAGGTGTACCTGCAGACCGATGTGGCTGTAAGCCCAGGAAACAGCGGTGGGCCTTTGCTCAACACGAATGGCGAAGTGATCGGAATCATTCAAGGCAAGCTCGTGGGCAAGGGCCTGGAGGGACTCGGCTTCGCGGCACCCATCGAGCGCGTCATGGAGCTGCTGCGCATACAAGTGAGACAGTGATGGCCGAACCTTCAGCTCCGCCAACCGTCAATCGCCCTTCTGCCCAACGAACTGATCCTCCTTGTCCGCGAACAGGATATTGAACGAGGTGAGGCTTCCATAGCAGCGCGTGATGTACTGCTGAAGCTCCACCTTGTCCTGCTCACTCAGCTTCTCGCTGGCATTGATCTTCTGCTCCAGCACCCGGAAGCGGTCGCGAATCATCACGATCTTGTGGAAGAAGTCCTCGATGGGAATCTCCTTCGGCTGGAGCGATGGATCCTTCGGCTTCAGCACCAAACTGCCACCCTCGAATTTCCGGGCGAGATCAACCGGGCGCTGAGGCGTCTGCATCTCCTCCAGCACTTCACGCAGGCAGTCCCGAACGGCATCGAGGTCGAGCGGCTCTTGGCCCAGCTCAATTCCAGGCGCAATGGTGACGAGACCCTCGAAGCTGCGGCTCACCGGTTGCTCACCGTGCTCGCGGAAGAAGATGTGCACAGTGCGCGGGTCCATGTCGTACACCACGCCCACGCCCATGGTGGGATGCTTCACGCGCGCGCCGATCGCGATATCGTACAGTTCCATCTGGAGGTTGGCCGCGTTGATGCAGCCGCCGCCAAAGAAAAAGCGGCTCAGCAGATTTCCAGCACCGTGTAAGCGATGCCATTCACCAATGCGCGCTCTCCGGCCTTCCTGCCATAGAGCGCTTGCACCAGCGGCGCCTTCGGTGTAACACCTAGATAGGGCTTTCCAGCAGCCTCGAACTCCTCCAGGCTGAACCCGATGAGCAGGTTGCGCTGGTCGGTGTGGACCACGGCGCCAAACTGCACGCTTTCCATGATCGCCTCCGGGGAGACGATGCCGAGGCGGTCGATGTCCTGCAGGACATGCTCGTACTGCGCTCCGAGCGAGTTCATCAGATCAACGTCACCGCCATGCGTGCTCTCGGTCTGGCTCGCGCTATCGGCATTGTCATCGCCGATGGTAACGGCCTTGAGCTCCTCGATCCGGGCCTTCAGTTCAGCAGCCGTGCTCTCAAGTCGGTGTCGCGCAGCTAGCAGCACAGCGCGTTTCGTGGCAATGCGGTCCATGATGTGGATGATGTTATGGCCGCAAATTACCCTCCTCTCAGCCCGGCCGGTTGACGCTTGTCAGCGCCGAGCCGCACGAGTTCAGGCCAGCTTCCATCGCTTCCGGTGAACGAATTCGAGCAATGCAATGGCCATCGCCGCGAGAAGCACCAGCATCCACGGGCCGCCCATGCCGCCCGGACCGCGGAAACCGAAAGGCGATACGATGTTGTTGCGACGCTCCGTAGCCATGCGTCCCTTCACCTCATCGGCATAGTCGCGGTGCTTCTCCACATTCCAGCCGGTGAGTGCATTCAGCTCTTCCAACTCGCGGTGGCGCCGGTAGTAGAGCTGTTCGAGGTAGTCCTGGCCTTCGGAGCAGGTGAGCTCGCCTTGCGCGGGATGCGTGAGCACGTAGCGCGCCTGAAAGTGCTCGGTGTTGGGCGTCACTTGGAAGACGAGGTCCTGTGGGAAACGATCGCGGGCATAGCGCACATGCAACCGCGTGTAGAAGGTAGGCCCGCCCTGCTGGCTCCAATCGGCACCGGCTTGCGCGAACTCGCGCGGCATGGGCGGCGGACCCACGCAGGGATCGCACTTCATGCCATTGAAGCTGGGCGTCACGTTCCACGCGTACTCCAGGAACACGGTGTTGCGGCCCTCACGACGATGCGCGCGCGCGAATAGGTCCTTGTAGAAAGGGCCGAAGCGCGGCTTCACGAAGAGCGGGATGTTGCGGTCGGTGGGCACCTTTACGGTGCGGTAGTTCACGCACTCCACGCGGCCGATTCGGGTGAAGGCATGCACGATCATGTCCTGCGACCCGTTGCTGTTCGCCATTCCCAAGCGGATGGGCAGCATGAACTTGTGGCTCTCGAACCGGATCTGGATGGGCCTTAACGTGTTGAAGCCCGATGCGCTTAATTGCTGAAGGTTCACCTTCACCACGAAGAACTTCAGGTTGCTCTTGATATAGGGATCGAGCACCTCGTGCGCGGTTTGCGGGATTCGATATCCGTTCTCGATCAGCCAGTCCTTCAGGCCCGTGCTCTCCTTCGCGCTCAGGATGAGGATGTCGTACTCACCTACCGTATAGCGCGCCTCGATGGTGACGCCTTTGTCCTTGGCGGCCTTCTCGCGGTATTCCGCCTTCTCCTCTTGCCGCATGATCGAAGAGGTGCGCGGCGCAGCGCTCATCTGCAAATCCTCGGTTTCGGCATAGCGCCATCGCATGCACGGGTTCTCATCATAGTACTCCACCAACCGCGGCGCGCTGTAGGCGTCGAGCGCGTCGAACACGCGGCGCTCCACCACCTTGATGTCATCGCGCTGCAGCACTACGGGAACGGGCACCACCATGGCGAAATCCTTCACCTCGCCCTTGAAGTCGTTGCTCATGGTGAGGATGGTGCGTTGGCCGTCGCGCACGAGGATCACCTCGCTGCGGTCGTTGAAGAGGTTGGCATCGGCCTTGGCCACGTAAAATCCGCAGAACGCGGAGGCCTGTTGCGCGATAAGCGCGAGGGCGGGAAGGAGAATGGTCTTCATGGTGGGTTCTTGTGATTCGTGCGTGAAACCGGTCACCACGAGCGTTAGCGATGCGGGTTTGGCATCTGCGGTGAAGCGGCGATGTTGATGGGTGCTTGATCGGATGCCTTGAGCCACCGGAACGACTCTCCCTTCCAAACGCGATCGAGTACCGGCGTGATGGCACTGACGATTAGCAATGCCCATATCGGCGTTGCATTCACCCAGTATTTCCAACCGAGCACAAAGGCCAGCATGGCAATGGCGATACTCCAGCCGATGCGCGCGCCCTGCGCCTTGGGCGTGGTCATGGGGTCGGTGATCATGAAGAATGTGAAGAGCAGCAAGGAACCATTGCTCATGCGGTGCAGCCATACCTCAGGCTCCCAGCCCAGGTAGAACACCTGCCGCGCGAAATCGAGTGCAGCGAATGCGCCTAGGAAGGCCAAGCTGGTATCGATCCGCCCCACGCGCAGCACCACCATGCATCCCGCAGCGCCAACCAGGAACACCAGCGTGGCGCCGCTCCCCCACTGTCCGGGGCTTACCCAAGCCTGACCAGTGAGCAATACCGCAGCTGCAATGCCCAAGTTGCCGGGATTGAAAACGTGCTTGCCCTCGATGCGGATAATGAATTTGCTCGCGATTGCGACAGCCGCGCCCAGCGCGAGCACCCACGGAGCGCCTGCTTTCAGCAGGAGGCTCATGCCGAGGCCGGTCACCATCGCGCTCTTGATGGAGTGCCACGGCAATTTCTTCCAACGAATGAATGCGGTCTGCACCACGAGGCAGGTGCCGAAGAGCATCAGGTAGCGCTGCCATTCAGCATCCCATTGCAGCACCGCTATACCGTATGCGAGGAACCCGGCTAGGAAGAGGATCTGGAAGTGGCGGGCGTCGCGGCGGAGGAAGGCGATGATGGGTTGCATGGGCGAGCGATTCGAATGAGCGGTACCCGCCATGCGCAGCCGGGTTCAATGCGCAGAGGAACATTCAACCGCATTGCTCCGTTTGAGGCGCCTCAACACGTGCCATTCATGACCCAAGCAACCCTGAAGCAGACGGAAGTCCGCCACATCATCGTGGTTGACGATGAGGACGATTGCAACTTCGTGACGAAGTTGATCCTGAAGAAGGCCGGCTACTCGGGCCGCGTGACCTGCTACACCAGCGCCATGGATGCACTCGGTCATTTCCGCAAGGGCGACGACCTGCCCGATCTGCTCTTCGTTGACATAAACATGCCCGCCGTGAACGGATTCGAGTTCCTGGCCACGTGCGAGGCCGAGGGCCTGCTGCCCAATGAGCTCACCAGCGTGGTGATGTTCAGCAGCAGCAACCGCCCCAGCGACCTCGAACGCGCGCTTTCCTTCCGAAGCGTGATGGGCTATGTCGAAAAGGCTCTTTCGGTAGATAGCTTCGAGCGCGTATTGGCGGATCGGCGCGCACCGCGCAAGTGAAGTTGGAAGCCGTTCACTCTCCCACGGACCAATCATGAAGAAGATCCTGATCATCGAAGACGAGGCCATCATCTCGTTCAGCTACCGCCTCCAGATGGAGCGCATGGGCTTTGAAGTGACCGGCACCGCGAAGAGCGCTGAAGAGGCCGAGAGCCTCCTCCAAGCCGAGCGGCCCGACCTCATCATCATGGACGTGTACCTCAAGGGGCCGAAGACCGGTCTCGAATTGGCGCAAGAGATCCATGCAAGCGACCCCTTGCCCATCCCTATCCTCTTCCTCACCGCCAGCACGAAGCCAGAGGTGGTGGAAGCGATCCGCGCGCTCAAGGGCTGTCAATACCTGCCCAAGCCCATCAACAGCGACAGCTTGGAGGACATGCTCCAGCGCTTCGCGCGCGAGTGAGCACCGGCCATGAAGGCAACGCCCGATCAAGCTGAGCGCCTGCACCGTTTCGCGCACGACCTGCGCAACAGGTTGGCGGCCATGCACCAGGCCGCTGCCCAACTCGCCAACGGAGAATCAGCCGAGAGCGGGGAACTGCTCGCCTTCGCGGAGCAGCAATTCTTCAAGGCCATGCGCGCCACGGAGGATCTGATGGACGACCTCGGCGTTGAGCGTGGCGTGGGCGAGCTCAAGCGCGAGCGAATCGACCTGAAAGCACTTGTGCAGCACGAGATCGATCAACTGGCGCACCGCTTCGAGCGGAAGAAACAGCCCGTCGCCGCCGACCTCGCCGATGATGCGATCGTATCGGCTGATCCGCATTGGATCAAGTTGCTCGTGACTGCGCTGCTCAGCAACGCCTCGAAGTTCAGCCCAGCGAATGCGCCCATTCAAGTCCTTTTGCGCCTCATTGATGGGGATGCCGTCCTCGATGTACGTGATAGTGGCATTGGCGTCGACACCGACGAACTGCCTAAAGTCTTCACGCGCTACGCCATGCTGCGCGGCAAACCAACGGCAGGTGAAGCTCAGGGGCGATCGACCCTGGCACGCGCCAAACAATGGGCTCAGGCTCATGGGGGCGATCTGGAAGCGAAGAGCCCCGGCGCCGGCCAGGGCTCAACTTTCACGCTGCGTCTTCCGCTGGCGTGAGCGCTATTCCCCGGGGGGCCAGGTGATGTTCTTCGCCACGCGCTGCCCACGGTGGTTGATGGCCACATTGAACTCCACCTCGTCACTCACGGAAAGCTCCTCGAAGGTGATGCCGTCCAGATCGTCGTGGCGGAAGAAGAGGTTGTTGTCCGGGTAGCGGATGAAACCGTAGCCATTCATCAGGCTCATGATCGTGCTGCGGTGTCGCTCCTCATCAACGAGCACAGGCGCGGGCCGTTCGCCATCCGGTTCGGGATCGCGTGCATCCCGACTCACGAACATATCGCGCACCACTTCATCATCCTCCTTCAACCCTTCCTCGATCAGGTCGTGCATGGGCATGGGGTAGCTCACCTCGTTCCACAGGTCGGTGCTGGTCTTGGTGGTCTGCACCTCGCCGGTCTCCTGATCGGTGAACTCGAAGTCCCAGCCCAGCAGCATGGTCTTGCAGCCCAGGGCGTGCAGCTTGCGTACCAAGGGCACATGGTCGCTATCGCTGGCGATGATCACCGCAACATCGAAGCGCTTCAGCATGCAGAGCTCGTAGGTCTCCAGGGCCATGAGCACATCGATGCCCTTCTCGCGCTTGCGGCCCATGAGGTCCTTCACGGGCAGGTAATGCGTTTGCACGCCGTTGTACATCAGCACATCGTCGAAGACGCGGTCGTAGTAGAGTTGATTGGTCTTCTCCATGGCATCGCGCGCGCTGAAGCGGCCACGGAAGAAATGTGCATCGATGATATGGCAGAGGCTAGGACGGGTATCCTCCCGCTCGGCCAGGCTATGCTTGATGAACTCATGCACACCCCCGATGTGCAGCCTGCGCCGATGCGGATGCACATAGTTGTAATAGTTGCTCACGTGGGTGAAATAGCTCCCGTCGTAGAACACGCCCACCTTCAGGGCGGTGCTTCCTTGCTTGCTCATGGTTGATTGGAATAAGGGCGCCAAATGTAGGTCCGCCAAGGGTTCAGGCTAACTTGGCGGCCAATGTTCGCGCGCTGCCTCTTCTTGTTCTGGCTCGCAATGCCAGCCGCATCGCACGCGCAATTGCAAGGGGTCGGCAACCCTGCGCCGATAACCTACACGCGTGCGATTTCGGTCCCACTCAATGCGCTGCTT
>DAORNP010000072.1:16917-18642 GCA_035441065.1 Flavobacteriales bacterium
AAGGCCGTAGATGCATGGACCTGGACATTCGGAAAAGAGCCTGGGGCCAAGGCCCTTCGCGTTTCCCGTGAGGAAGGCGTGCTGGAAGGAACAGCCCGTGTGAATTTCCGGTCGGAACGCCTTTGGCTGCGCGATGAGAGCATGGGGCCGATACAGTACCGGGTGGTCCTCACCGTTAAGGCCGGTGAGTGCCGCGTGATCATCAGCGAGTTCACGCATAGCGGCAATCGTACCACCGCGCGCGGCGGACTTCACTTGGGCCTGCTCACCCAGGGCGACATGCCCCTGAAGGATAGCCCTGGCACCAGCATCACGGGTTTGAAGCGCGCCTATTCCGAAGCCAAGAATGTGGCCGATGCGCGCATCACCGGGCTGCTCAATGCATTCGAGTCGCGGCTGCGCGCCAACGCCGAGCCTTAGGCCCGGCTTGTCTTCTCTTCAGTTTCGTTCAAGAGGTACCAAGCAGGCTCTTGACCCTGCAACCCATGAGCGCGCCGCCCGTTCAAAGGGCCGCCCATGACCATTCGACACCTCTTCGGTTGGCGCCGCTGGCCCATTGCCGCAGGCCTCATCGCGCTGCTCTTCATCGGATACGGCATCAGCCTCGTGTCCCGTGCTCGCGTGGTGCAGGCGCGCATCGCGCATGAGGTGCGCCTGCTCGATGCGCTCAGCAAGCTCAGCGACGAATTGCATCGTTTAGCGGTGGTGCATCGGGTGGATGTGAGCAGCGGTCAACGCCAATGGCCATTCGAGCATCAGCGCTTCCTGGCCCAGGCCAGCGCGCTCGAAGGAACGCATGCCGGCCTGCCCGGAGTGGACCGGCTCAGCGCCGAATTGAAGCCTGCCATGGCACAGGCCGACTCGCTCCACCATCAAGCACTGCTGCGCGGCGACCACATCGCAGACCCTCGCTCCGTGGAAGCCGTATTCCACATCATGATCGGCCGCGCCCAGAAGGCCATTGACCGTACCGCGCGCGCGGTGCATGAAGAAGGCCTTAGCGTGCATTCCGCCACCCTAAGCGGGCAATGGAACGAGGCCCAAGTGCTGCTCATCGCTGCTTGCCTGCTGGCCGTAGCCATGGCGTGGCTCGTAGGCGCGCGCGGGCAGCTATTGGCCGAGAGCCGCTTGCGGAACGAGCAACTCAACGTGGCCCATGAGAACCTCGAGCGCGCCAACCGCGACCTGCGCGAGACCATGCTCAGCAAAGAGGAGAAGGAAGTGATGATCAAGGAGATCCACCATCGCGTGAAGAACAACCTGCAGATCGTCAAGAGCCTGATCCGCTTCCAGATGGACCAGGTGAAGGACCCGCGCACCAACGAGCTGTTCAACGAATGCGTGAATCGTGTGAGCGCCATGGCCCTGGTGCATGAGCAGACCTATCTCACTAAGGATCTCGCGAATATCCCGGTCGATGGTTACCTGAATAGCCTCGTGCGCGACCTCGTGTATGCCTACTCGGTGAACATCAAGCTGAACATGGACATCAACATCAGCGTGCAGACCTTGACCGTGGACACGCTGGTTCCACTGGGACTGCTGGTGAACGAGGTGATCAGCAACAGCTTCAAATACGCCTTCCCCGGGCGCAGCAGCGGCACCATCATCTTCCATCTGCATGGCAGCGAGGCCGATGGTCTGCGCATGCGTGTGGGCGATGACGGCGTGGGCCTGAAGAGCCGTGATGGCTTCCATCGCCCCAACAGCTTGGGCATGGACCTG
>DAORNP010000073.1:0-345 GCA_035441065.1 Flavobacteriales bacterium
AGTGGGCCCTGCGCCACGAGGTCCTGCGCCACCAGCAGCTGCAGCCAGTGCGCGATGGGATTGTCGTGCTCTTCGCCGAAGAGGATGATATCGCCGCTCCGCGCGGTGCGCAACAGGTCGGTATGCGCGAGCTTCTTGCCTTTCGAGTTGAAGAGCATGTATGCAGGGCGCACTTGGGCAGAAGCCGTGATGGCCTGTAACGTGATGAGCAGAGCGAGGATGATGGGATTGCGCATGGTGCAATGATGTGTTTCCGATGGACGAATGCCCTACTTGAACAGCGCGAACTTCCGTTTACGCACGAATGCCAGTACACTGATACCTACGAGCATCGCGACCCCGATG
>DAORNP010000073.1:381-3593 GCA_035441065.1 Flavobacteriales bacterium
TCGCCAGCGGCATAGGAGTGCAGTCCGCTCAGGTAGTAGTTCACGCCGTAGTAGGTCATGATCACAGTGGCGAGGCCGAAAAGCGAGGTGAGGTTGTAGAGATAGAGGCCCTGCATCTTCGGGATGATCCGCATGTGCAGGATGAAGGCGTAAACCAGGATCGTCACCAGCGCCCAGGTCTCCTTCGCATCCCATCCCCAGTAGCGCCCCCACGATTCATTGGCCCACACGCCACCGAGGTAGGTGCCGATGCTGATCATGGCGAGTCCGCCGATCAAGGTCATCTCACTCAGGTAGGACATCTCCTTCACGATGCGGTGGATGCGATGCTCGTTGTCCTTGGTGAGGATGATCATCAGGATCAGGTTGATCAAGCCGATGACCGCGCCCAGCATGAGGAAGCCATAGCTGCCCGCCTCCAGCGAAACGTGGATGGTGAGCCAGTAGGAGCGGAGCACGGGCACGAGTGGCGTGATCTCCGGGTCGAGGTAGCTGAGCATGGCCACCAGCAGCACGGTGGCCGCGAGCACCATGGTTGCGGCCGATCCGCCGAATGACTTCCTGCTAAAGAGGATGCCGGCCAGCACCGTGGTCCATGCGATGTAGATCATCGATTCGTAGCCGTTGCTCCACGGCGCCCGTTCTGAAACGTACCAGCGGAGGCCAAGACCCAGGGTGTGCAGCACGAAGCCGCTCACCAGCAGCACGAGCATCACCTTCTGCACCTTGCGCAGGTCCACCGCCGGTTTGAAGACTGAGAAGAAGAGCAGAAAGAGATAGGCGAGGCCGAGCATTGTGTAGTACAGAGCCAGCCGGTTGAAAACGTTCAGTTCGTTGAGGAAGATCTCGGCTGCCACCCTCGCATCGGACGGCATCACCGCTGCGCCCATCTGCTTCTGGTAGCCGCTGAGTTCGTTCAGCAGTTTGTCCGGCAGGCTGTAGTCATTGCTGTGCATCGCCTCCCGCAGCGCGGGCACGTAGGCTGCGAAGAAGCGCTCGGCCACCGGATCGTTCGCGTGCATGTGTCCACCGCCATCCGCGTTCACGCCTGCCCACGTGTTGTTGGGGTCGCCGGGCACCGGGATGATTCTCAGCAGGCCGCCACCGAGCATCATGTGGATGATGTTCACGCGCTCGTCCACCTTCAGCAGATCCTTCTCGAACACGCCCCGGTCGATGGGCTTCAGGGCATTCACGCGGCGGATCCCATCGCGCAGGATGTACGACCCCTTCTCATCGAAGAAGTCCTGGTAGGAGGCGAGCGGGCCTGGCACGCCGAGGAGGCGGTGGGTCTCCGGGTGCTCGCCCAGTTTCACCATGGGCACATCCACCCATTCCGCGCTGTTCGCGAACATGCCCAGCAGCACCTGGTCGGCGTTCAGGCCGTTGATGCGCTCCTTGCGGTACACCTTGCGCATCACCTCGCGCGAGAGCGTGTGCATGGGCTTCATGCGGCCGTTGTGGTCCTGCACGATGATCCTGCTGAAGCGCTCCGCGTGCGCGGCCGAAACCACGTGCGCGCTGCTGGTGGCGTCGATGACCTTCTGCGCGGAGAGCGCTGCAGGTGAGCAGGCCAGGACGAGGAGCACCACGGCCGTGGCGTTCGTGCGGCGCATTTCCTTGATGCTCTGCGCGAGTTTCTGGAAGCGGCTCTTCTTGCTGAATAGGGAGAGCACAAGGCCCGCCGTGAGCAGGATGTAGCCGATGTACGTGATCCACGTGCCCCAGAAGTCGTGGTTCACGCTCAGGTAGGTGCCCTTCTCATCCTGGTCGTAGCTCGATTGGAAGAAGCGGTACCCATCATGATCGAGCACGTTGTTCATGAAGATGCGATGGTCCTCCTTGATGTTCTCGCGCTCATCGATCAGTTGCACCTCGCTGGCATAGGAGGTGGGGCTGTCCGTTCCGGGGTACCGCTCCATGATGAAGTCGTAGAGCTTCAGCGAGAAGGGCAGCATGATCTTGCGTGAGCCGTAGGACACGGCCACATCGAGCTTATCGCCTTGGGCGATCGCAGGCCGGCCTTGTGCGCCTTTCTGTCCGAAGACCAGAAGCTCCTTCGCCGCACCGTTGACCGCAACATCCATGCGCAGTGCCGTCATGCTCTCATTCTTCACCTTGTGTCCATCTGAGATGAGATGCACGGTGCCCTGTGCGCTGAAGTCGCCAAAGACGAAGCCGTTCACGCCGTCATTGTACATGGAGCGCAGCATCAACGGATGGTAGGCCTCCTGCGGTTGCAGGGTATCCGTGGTCTGCGTGGCCATCACCGTCTGCACCAACGGCCGGTCGTATTTGATGAAGAGCGATCCCTCGCGAAAAGCGATGTTCACCGCGCCCTCCTGTGCCGGTTCCTGGAAATTGAAGAGCACATTGCGGATTCGACGCACCTCACCAGCACCCATGAAATACTCCTCACGGCCACTCATGCCGGCGAAGACCACCTTGATCGTGGGCTTGCCCACGGGGCTCTCCTCCATCACCTCCTTGGGGTTGGGGATGAACTCCTTCACCGCCACCTCGATCAGGTCGCTGCCGATCAGGTACGAGCCCTTCCATGCGTTGTTGCCGAGTGTGGAGAAGAGCACCGGCTCATCGAAGCGGTACGTACGCTCACCCTTGCGCACCTCGAATTGCAGGTAGGTCTCGGCGGAGAGGATGCTGTTGGAGGTGCCGCCTTCCCGGATGTGCATGATGCCCTCATAACCCGTGTAGCGCGTCACCGCCGCGCCGATGAGGATCACGATCATGGACAGGTGGAAGGTGAGCAGCGCCCACTTCTTCTGCCGCATCATCTTGAAGCGCACCACGTTCACCGCGATGGTGATGCAGAACAACGCCAGCAGCACCGAGAACCAGGTGGATTTGTAGATCACATGCTGGGCCGAGCTGGTGCCGAAGTCGTTCTCGACGAAGGTGCCCACGGCGATGGCGATGGCGAACAGGAGGATGTACAGGCCTGCTGCCCGGGTGTTGAACAGGGGTTCAATGAGCCTAATGGCGCGCTTCAGGATCGGCAGCATGGGGCGGGGGCTTCGGTTGACCTGCTAGCGGATACACCCTACAGGGTTGAGGGTATGGCTCATGGCTTTTCGCCTCGGCGCTGTTTCTTGAATCGGGACGATGGTTGTCTGAGCGCATCCTGCCCAAGAGCCGGCGAGCCACACCGCCGCGGCACAGTCTGCAAGGGCAAGTGTAGAGGTTGCGCGCAG
>DAORNP010000073.1:3647-14462 GCA_035441065.1 Flavobacteriales bacterium
GCGACGTGGCCCTTGAAGCAGTGGCTGAGCGCAGGGTGCGATGGATGCGCCGAGGAAGCCGTTGCTCTGGGTTAATGGATGTTCACGAATCGCTCCGAACCCCGAACAGCACATGTGTGTTTCACTCGCGTGAGTCATCCTATCCTACTTATCGGCGGCACGCATGGCATCGGTCGCGCCCTGGCAGAGCAGCTCATTGCCGAAGGCAAATCCGTGATTACCGTGGGCCGAACGGCCGACGCCCCGGCGGGCGTGCTGGCCCATTGGCAGCGTGACATCCTCGCCGATGGCCTACAGGCCGACCTGCTGCCCGAGGCCTTGGGCGGCCTGGCCTATTGCCCCGGCAGCATCGAGCTCAAACCCTTGCGCGCGCTGAAAGCTGACGACCTCCGCGCGGCCTTCGAGCTCAATGCCATCGGAGCGTTCAGCGCCATCCAGGCGTGCGCCGAAAGGCTGAAGAAGAACCCCGGAGCGGGCATTGTGCTTTTCAGCACTGTGGCTGTGCAGCGGGGCATGGCCTTCCATGCTTCCGTGGCGGCGGCGAAAGGGGCCGTGGAAGGGCTCACGCGCGCCTTGGCCGCCGAGCTCGCGCCGGGCGTGCGCGTGAACTGCATCGCGCCCAGCCTCACACGCACCCCGCTCGCCGAGAAGCTGCTGAGCACACCCGAGCGCGAGGCCGCCAGCGCGGAGCGACACCCGCTGAAGCGCGTGGGCGAAGCCGATGAGGTGGGGGCCATGGCAGCCTTCCTCCTCAGCGAGCAGGCGCGCTGGATCACCGGCCAGGTGATCGGCGTGGATGGCGGGATGAGCGCGATTTGAGCATGACAGAGCACATCGGCATCGACTTCGGCGCGCGCCACAGCGGCAACACCGCACTGTGTCGCCGTGAACGCGGCCTCTTCGTCTTCGAGCGGGTCGAGAAAGGCGATGATGGCGATGAGTGGCTGGAGCGCCGCGTGCTGGAGCTGGCGCCCACGGCGGTGTACATCGATGCGCCGCTCAGCCTGCCCGGCGCTTACTTCGGTCGCGGAAATGATCACTTCTACCGTGAGGCCGACCGGCTCGCCGGCGGCATGAGCCCCATGTTCCTCGGCGGCCTCACCGCGCGCGCCATCCGCTTGGCTGAATGCTGGCGCAAGGCGGGCATCGTCGTGCATGAGGCCTATCCATCGGCCTTTGTGCGCCGCTCGTGGGAGTTCCTGAGCATCCCTGCGGGCAAGGCCATACCCAAGCAAACGTTACGGCTCATGGCTGGCATGTGCATGCTTCCACCACCCGACCCGAGGGACCGACACGAAGCCGATGCTTGGCTCTGCTGGGTGATCGGCCATCGACATCAGCAGGGCGAGGCCAGGGCGTTGGGAAGAACCGATGAAGGCGTGATCCTCGCGTGAGATGCCGCGCCACCGACCGCCCGCCTTGCGCCCCGCGAAGACCTGCATCGCCTGCGGCCTGCCCTTCCAATGGCGCAAGAAGTGGGAGAAGTCTTGGGACGAGGTGAAGTATTGCAGCGACCGATGCCGACAGCAGAAGAGCCGCGCCCAGCGCACACCGTCCGCCTGATCCTCGGCGATCAGCTGAACAGCGCGCATGCCTGGTACGCGGTGCGTGATGAAGGCGTGCTGCACGTGCTCATGGAGGTGCGGCAGGAGACCGACTACGCCTGGCACCATATCCAGAAGGTGCTCTGCTTCTTCGGCGCCATGCGGCGCTTCGCGGAAGAGTTGCGCGCGCAGGGCCATCGCGTGCTCTACCTCGCACTGGACGATGAGCGTAACACGCATTTCATCGCGGGCAATTTGGCGTGGGTGATGAAAGCTTGCGGCGCCAAGCAGTTCGGCTATCAGCTACCTGATGAGCATCGCCTTGATGAGCACTTAAAGGACTTCGCCGCCCGATGCGGATGCGATGTCGAGGTGGCCGACACCGAGCACTTTCTCACCCGGCGCGATGAGTTGGCCACGCTCTTCAAAGGCAAGAAGCAGTACCTGATGGAGCGCTTCTATCGTGTGATGCGCGAGCGCACGGACCTGCTCATGAAGGCCGGGCAACCCGAAGGCGGCCAATGGAACTACGACCACGACAACCGCCAGCGACCACCCAGGGACCACGTGCCGCCGCCGCCCCTGCTCTTCGACCACGACCTGCGCGGCATTAAGGCGATGGTGCAGCAGGCGGGCGTGCGCACCATCGGCACCGTGGATGCGCGTCATTTCAGCTGGCCGCTTGACCGCGCCGAGAGCCTCGCGCTGCTGCGCTACTTCTGCGAGCACCTGCTGCACCGCTTCGGCACCTACCAGGATGCGATGACCCCGCAGAGCTGGTCGCTCTACCATGCGCGGCTCAGCTTCAGCATGAACGTGAAGCTGCTGCATCCGTTGGAGGTCTGCGAGGCGGCCGTGGCGGCGTGGCGCGCCGATCCGCAGCGCATCTCACTTCCGCAAGTTGAAGGCTTCGTGCGGCAGATCATCGGCTGGCGAGAGTACATGCGCAGCGTGTACTGGGCGCAGATGCCCGCCTTCGCGCAGCGCAACTTCCTCGGCCACGAGCGCCAGTTGCCCGCTTGGTACTGGACCGGCCGCACGCGCATGGCCTGCCTGCGCGATGCCATCACCGGCAGCCTCGGCAACGCTTACGCGCACCACATCCAGCGCCTCATGGTCACGGGCAACTTCGCCCTGCTCGCAGGCGTGCATCCCGATGAGGTGGACCGCTGGTACCTCGGCATCTACATCGACGCCATCGAATGGGTCGAGATCACCAACACGCGTGGCATGAGCCAGTTCGCCGATGGCGGCATCGTGGGCACCAAGCCCTACGTGAGCAGCGGCTCGTACATCAACAAGATGAGCCACCATTGCGGCACGTGCTACTACGATGTGAACGACCGTACCGGTCCGCGCGCCTGTCCCTTCAACGCGCTGTACTGGCATTTCCACGCGCGCAACCGCGAGCGCTTCCTCAGCGATGAGGCGCGCCCCGGCATGATGGTCCGGATGGGCATGGCCTACCGCACCTGGGACAAGATGCCCGCGGCCACGCGGCTGGCGCTGCTCGATAAAGGCGAATCGCTACTGCGCGACATAGAGGGCTTGTGATGGAGGCATCATTCCTTATGAAGGTGCAAGGGTGCGAAGGTGCGAGGGGAATCACAACCGCCCTAGCCGCGCACCCTTTCACACTCGCACCCTCGCACCCTGAGTTCTCATGAGCCGCGCCATCCTCTGGTTCCGCAACGATCAGCGCCTGGCTGACAATGCTGCGCTCGCCGCCGCGCTCGCCGCGCACGATGAAGTGCTGCCCTTACTCATCATCGACCCGCGCCAGCACGGTCCCGGTCCATTCGGCTTCGAGCGGTCGGGGCCCTTCCGAAGGCGCTTCATCCGCGAAGGCATCGCCGACCTCGGTGCCCAGTTGCGCGCCAAGGGCAGCGCATTGCACGTGCGCGTGGGCGAGCCCGCGCAGGTGATCGCGCACCTGCAAGAGACCTGGGGCGCCGATGCCGTGCATGCGCAGCAGCTCTTCGCAAGGGAGGAGCAGCGGCAGGAGCGTGAGGTCGTTGCGGTGGCTGATCTGTGCCTCCATGCGCCCAATACCCTCCTGCTCCCCGGCGACCTGCCTTTCGTGTTGGAGAAGCTGCCGCAGGTTTTCACCGCCTTCCGCCACAAGGTGGAGAAGCTCAGCCCCGTCCGCGACCCCCTGCCCGAGCCGCTGCGCATCCCCTCGCCGAAGGAGTGGAAGGGACGTGCATTGGATCATGATGTGCTGCCTCATGCCCCAATCGCGGATGACCCGCGCGCCGCGTTGCGCTTCACCGGTGGAAGAGCCGCTGCTTTGGCCCGCCTGAAACACTACCTCTGGGACACGAGGGCGTTATCGACCTATAAGGAGACGCGCAACGGCCTCATCGGAGCGGACTACAGCAGCAAGCTCAGCCCATGGCTGGCGAGCGGAGCGCTGAGCGCGCGCGAAGTGTGGCATGCGGTGAAGCGCTACGAGGCGGAGCACGGGGCCAACGAGAGCACTTATTGGCTGGGCTTCGAGCTGCTGTGGCGCGACTTCTTCCAGTTCACCGGGGCGAAACACGGCGCCGACCTGTTCAAGCGCGCTGGCATCGTGCACAAGCCTGTGAAAGGCAACAACGATTCGCGTCGGTTCGCTGCGTGGTGCGAAGGCCGTACCGGGCAGCCCTTCATTGATGCCAACATACGCGAGCTGGCGGCAACCGGCTGGATGAGCAATCGTGGCCGGCAGAACGTGGCCAGCTACCTAGTGCACGACCTCGGGCTCGACTGGCGCATGGGCGCCTGGTGGTTCGAGCGTATGCTCATCGATTATGACCCGTGCAGCAACTGGGGCAACTGGCAGTACGTGGCCGGCGTGGGCAATGATCCGCGCGAGGGCCGACGCTTCGATCCCGAGCGGCAGGCGGGGATGTATGATCCGGAGAGGGCCTACGTCGGACTGTGGGGTATCAGCTGATCCAATGCATGCCGCAGCGGCACCCGCCCTGCTCAGCGCCCCCGGCTATCTTCGCCGCCCTTCCCTTGGCAGGTACGCCTTCGCATGGACCGCAATTCGATCATCGGCATCATCCTCATCGTCGCCATCCTCTTCGGTTACACTCTGTGGACCATGCCGAGCGAGGAGGAGCGCGCCCAGTATCAGCTCCGGCTTGATAGCCTGGCCAAAGTGGAGGCCGACCAGCGCATGTTGGAGGCCGAACGGAAGATCCTGGCCGACTCCATGCAATCGGCTGCAGCAGCGGTTCCGGTGGACACTGCACTGGCCACTGCCGACCGCGCCCTGGCCGACAGCCTTCTGGCCGCGAACCTGTCCAAGCGCTTCGGGCCATTCGCCCCTGCTGCCGAGGGCAAGGCCGAAGAGGTGACCATCGGGAACGAGCGCCTTCAAGTGAGCTTCAGCACCAAGGGTGCGCGACCCACCCTGATGCTGCTGAAGGAATACCGCACCTATCGGCAAACGCCCCTGTTGCTGGCAGACCCGGATTCTGGCAGTTTCTACTTCCGCTTCCTAACCAATGGCTCGGACCTCAGCACGGCCGACCTCTACTTCACCGCAGAGAGGATCGGCGAGGATGCCGTACGCTTCACCGCCCCTACCACCGATCCGGCCAAACACCTGCAGATCACTTATCGCCTCGATAGCACCAGCTATTTCCTCCACACGCACCTCGACCTCGTGGGCCTCAAGGGCGAGGTGGATCCGCGCAGCATGCTCTTCAACTGGGAGCTCAGCGGCCTAAGCAATGAGAAGCACCAGCCCAGTGAGATGCAGAAGTGCGGCGTCTACTACAAGTACTTCAACGACGACCGCAACTACCTGAGCGAATCGAGCGCCGATGAGAAGCGGCTCGAGGGCCGCACCAACTGGGTGGCCTTCAAGCAAGGCTTCTTCACAGTGGCCATGGTCAGCGAAGGGGGCTTCAGCAGCGATGGCAGCCGCATCGCCATCACCCCGTTGCTCGAAGAGACCCACACCAAGCACTACAGCGCCAAATTGCTCTTCGACAAGGAGCGCGATGCGGAGCCATCGTTGGATATGCGCCTTTACATGGGCCCCAACCATTTCGGCACGCTGCGCCGCACCGAGATCGCGGACTTCCAGAAGATCATTGATCTGGGCTGGGGCATCTTCGGCTGGATGAACCAGTGGCTGGTGATCCCGATCTTCAACTGGCTCGATGGCTGGGGATGGAACTACGGCATCATCATCCTGGTGCTCACCATCGTCATCAAGCTCCTGCTGATGCCGCTCACCTACAAGAACCTGGTGGCGAGCGCCAAGATGCGCGTACTGAAGCCCGAGATGGACGCCATCAACGAGAAGCACAAGGAAGGTGACGCCCTGAAGAAGCAACAGGCCACCATGGACCTGTACCGCAAGGCCGGCGTGAACCCTGCCAGCGGGTGCGTACCCATGCTCATCCAGCTGCCCGTGCTCTATGCCATGTTCCGCTTCTTCCCTGCCAGCATCGAATTGCGGCAGGAGAAGTTCCTCTGGGCGGACGACCTCAGCAGCTACGACAGCATCTTCGAGTGGAGCCAGTACATCCCGCTGCTCAGCGATAGCTACGGCAACCACATCAGCCTCTTCACCCTGCTGATGGCCGCCAGTACCATCGTGTACTCGGTCATCAACCAGAAGCAGATGCCCAGCCAGCAGAACATGCCGGGCATGAAGATGATGATCTACCTCTTCCCGATCATGATGCTGTTCTTCCTGAACAACTTCAGCGCGGGCCTCAGCTACTACTACCTCCTGGCCAACCTGATCAGCATCGCGCAGATGACCGTGCTCAAGAGCTGGTTCGTTGATGAAAAGAAGATCCGTGCGCAGCTGGAGCTGAACATGCGCACGCCGAAGAAGAAGAGCAAGTGGCAGCAGCGCTTGGAGGACATGCAGAAGCAGCAGCAACAGCAGCGGCGCAAATGACCCGGGCCGGGCGCCCTGCCGCTCCAACGGAACGACTGACAGAACAGGCACGACTTTCGATTACCGCCGCACCATGAAGCACCCGATCATCCTCTTCGCCATCGCCGCGCTCGCCAGTGCCTGCGGCGGGAACAAGAAGACCACCGTGGCCGAGCCTGAACAGCAAGTGCAGGCGGATGAGGTTGCGAAGGCCCCGCGCCTGGGAGGCCCCGGGAAGGCCGATTCGCTCTTCCTCTCGCTGGAGCGCACGCCCTGCTTCGGTACGTGCAAGGCCTACCAGATCAACCTGTACCGCAGCGGTTTTGCCACCTACGATGGTCGTCTGAACATGGAGAAAGAGGGGCCGCACAGCGCGCGCGTGAGCCTCGATTCCATGCACACCATCCTCGCCCGGGCCGATAAGCTCGGCTTCTTCGGCATGCAGGCCAAATACGATGCGGAAGTGACCGATCTGCCCAGCACGGTGCTGCGGATCATCGCCGACGACCGCGACAAGAAGGTGCTTGGCCGTGTGGGCCAGCCGCAGGCTTTCAAGACCCTGGTGGCCGATATCGAGAGCCTCTTGCTGCCCATGGCTTGGGTGCCGGTGACGCCAGAGCCGTAGCCTCTGAGCCATCCCATCACCTGCCGTTCATCCCCGAACGGTCCGTCACGCACGGGCCATCCGGCTACATTTGGCGCCCCTCCGCAGGGCGTTCCTGCGCAGGGATCCTGAACCAACCCCTCAACCATGAAGAAGTTCCTTTCGCTCATCGTCGCCGTGCTGGTGGCGATCGCCACGCATGCCCACGAGGGCATGTGGCTCCTCACCAAGCTCAAGCAGATCAACGAGGCCGAGATGCAGAAGCTCGGTTTCAAGCTCACTGCCGAAGACATCTACGACATCAACCGCAGCGGCGTTAAGGATGCCGTGGTGCGCCTGGGGCGTGGCTTCTGCAGCGGAGAGATGGTGAGCGCCGAGGGCCTCTTCCTTACCAACCACCACTGCGGTTACGATGCCGTGCAGAAGCTCAGCAGCGTGGAGCACGACTACCTCACCGATGGCTTCTGGGCCATGACGCGCAAGCAAGAGCTTCCAGCGGGCTTCCCCGTGAGTTTCCTCCAGCGCATCGATGATGTCACGGACCAGGTGCTGGCTGAGCTGAACGATGGCATGACCGAGGAGCAGCGCGGCGAGGCCATCCAAGCCATCGGTGCCAAGCTGAAAGCGGCGGTGGGCAATGCCAACGGCCTCAGCGCCGATTTCAAGGTCATGTTCGAGGGGAATGAGTTCTACCTCTTCGTGTACAAGACCTACCGCGATGTGCGCCTGGTGGGCACGCCGCCCAGCGCCATCGGCAAGTTCGGCGGCGACACCGACAACTGGATGTGGCCCCGCCACACCGGCGACTTCGCCATGTTCCGCGTTTACACCGGTCCCGATGGCGAGCCCGCCGACTACAACGAGGCCAACATCCCCTTTAAGCCCAAGTGGCACTTCCCGGTGAGCATCGCCGGCGTGAAGGAGGGCGACTTCGCCATGGTGATGGGCTACCCCGGCAGTACCGATCGTTTCCTCAGCAGCCACGGAGTGAAGCTCGCCCTCGACATCGAGCAGCCCAGCCGCGTGAAGATCCGCGGCAAGAAGCTCGAGATCATGAAGCAGGACATGGATGCCAGCGACGCTGTGCGCATCCAGTATGCGAGCAAGTACGCTCAGGTGAGCAACTACTGGAAATACTTCATCGGGCAGCAGCGCGGCCTGAAGCGCTTGCGCGTGTACGACAAGAAGAAGGCACAGGAGGAATCGCTCATGGCTTGGGTGAGCGCCGATCCGAAGCGCAAGGCCAAGTACGGCGAGATCATCTCCCTGCTCGAGCGCGGCTACACCGATCGCGCCAAGTTCGAGAAGGCGAGCACCTACATGCAGGAGGCCGCCTTCGGCAGTGAAATGGTGCTCTTGGGCTTCCGCCTGCAAGGCTTGAAAGCGCAATTGGAAACCGATCCCAAGGATGCCGCGAAAGTGGCGGCCGCCGTAGCGCAGGTGCAGGCCATGACCGAGGGCCATTGGAAGGACTACAATGCTTCGACCGACGAGAAGATCACCGCCGCCATGTTCGATCTGATCCGCAACGATGTGGAAGCCGATCTGCAGCCGGGCGTGATGGCCACCATCAACAAGAAGTTCAAGGGCAATACCGCAGCGTGGGCCAAAGCTGTTTACGCCACCAGCATCCTGGCCGATAAGAAGCGCCTCGATGCCTTCCTCGCGAAGCCCTCGCTGAAAGCCCTGCAGAAGGATCTCGGGTGGCAGGCCAGCGAGAGCTGCTTGAACCATTGGCGCAATGTGCTCGGACCGGCCGTCGGATCAACCGAGGCGGATACGGAGAAAGGCTACCGCTTGATGGTGGCCGCCATGCGCGAGATGGAGCCCAACAAGAGCTGGTACCCCAATGCGAACAGCACGATGCGCCTCACCTACGGCCAGGTGGGCAGCTACGTGCCCATGGATGGCGCGCTCTACCACCACATCTGCACGGCCAAGGGCATCCTGGAGAAGGAGGACCCCACGAACGATGAGTTCATCGTGCCCGCGCGCCAGAAGGAGCTGCTGCTGAAGAAGGACTACGGCCGCTATGCTGACGAGAACGGCGAGCTGGTGGTTTGCTTCATCAGCAACAACGACATCACCGGCGGCAACAGCGGCAGCCCGGTAATCAACGGCAACGCGGAACTGATCGGCATCGCATTCGACGGCAACTGGGAAGCCATGAGCGGTGACATCGCCTTCGAGCCCGAGCTGCAGCGCACCATCAGCGTCGATATCCGCTACGTGCTCTGGTGCATCGACAAGCTCGCTGGCGCCGGCCACCTCGTGAACGAGATGACCGTTGTGGAGCGCAAGCCCGTGGAAGAGCCCAAGGCCGAGGTGACGCCCCCTCCCGCGCCCGCACCGGTGAAGAAGCCCGCCGTACGGAAGTAACCGGGCAAGGACTTTTGGAAGAGGGGGCTTCGGTCCCCTCTTCTGCTTTCTGTGGATCACATGCGCACCAGTGCTGTGCCTTCTTTGCGCGCCACCGCGATTGTCGCCCCCACGCTCGCCATCACCGGCGCCAGCATCAAACCGATCAGCGGGATCTTCATCACCACGCTGAAGCACGCGCCATTGGCCAGCACCGCGCCCAATTGGCTGTTCACCGCACGGGTGCTCTCGCCGATGCGCATGCGGCGCCGCTCGTACACGTAGTCGAACATGCTGAAGCCATAGAAGTAGGCCGACACGGCGAAGAGCAGCGCGAAGCTGATGGGCGTGATGATGGGCAGGAAGAGCGATGCCACCCAGATCGCGATGGTGATGGCCAGTTCAAGCACACCGTTGCGCAGGGCGATGAGGGCGCCGCGCAGCGCATCCTTCATCAACTGCGCGAAGCTGAAGGGATACACCTTGCCGGTGATCTTCTCCTCGGCCACCTCGCTCGCATACGCCAGCAGCGGCGAGAGCAGGATCAGCACGATGTACTTGTTGGCAACGAAGAGCAGGTAACCGATCGCGAGGCGCAGGATCCAACGCACGATCGTCTCTCTCGCGCCGTTGATCCAGGCTTTCACATCGGCCCACCAGTCCGTTCCGGCGCTTGGGTCCATCGGGATCTCCAAGTAACCCGCCGCCCATGCGCTTGCTGCTTCGGTTATGGATTCCAGGCCATGGAACATGCCGTAGGCCAGCAGCGCCCACAGGGCGATCGGGGCCAGGAACATCCACCACAAGCCATGGCGGAAGCAGAATCCGAAAGCGCTGAAGAAGCCGTTGAGGCCAAGCCCGAATCCGCGCATGGCGCGAAGTAAGGGGTTGATGGCGGTGCAGGTATGCCTGACTTTCAAGCCCGCACTTCACAAGGCCCCCCCAAGCGGTCTTCAATGCTTGGCCACCGGAGCCCGAGCCAGTGGCTGGCCTCGACGATCCAGGACGACCACGTGGTAGTGCCCGTTCGGCAGTGCATCAAGCTGAAGCGTGCGCGCGAGGGCAGATTGCGAGTAGACCTTGCGGCCAAGGCCATCCAGCAGTTCGATGCGTACAGCCTCATTCGGCAGCTGAAGGAGCTCCAGCGACCCGGTGGTCGGGTTCGGTGCAACTGAGATGCGCTGCACCGAAGCCTGCTCTGCCACCCCCACTGGCGCGCTGCAATCGCCGAGCGCATCGCCGCCGATCCATTGTGCAACCTGCCGGATGGGCTCGCCATCGATGGTGGCGAAGCTGCCGATCATGAAGAGCGAGTCGCGCCATGTGGTGATCTGGTACACCGTGAAGTAATCGGAACCGATGTTGTTCTGGAACTCACCGGGGAGCGTGCACCATCTGTTTCCTTTCCAAACGGCGAG
>DAORNP010000073.1:14482-16861 GCA_035441065.1 Flavobacteriales bacterium
AGGCACATCGCCTGCCCGGTCGAACACACCGCCCACGTAAAGATCGCCGCGCCACCGATGCATGGTGAGGGCCACCTCGCCATTGGGCACTACGGTATAGCGGAGCCCGCCGCCCATGTTGTGCCATGCATTGCCATCGTAGCAGGCGATCAGGTTGCCGGGCGCGCCCTGGCTCATGGTGAAGGCCCCGCACACGTAGAGCGTATCGCCCTGGATGTGGATGTCCTTGATGGGGCCGGGGCACAAGGGCCAGCCGGGCACGGGCTCCCATGCGGTGCCGTTGTAGCGGATGAAGCAGGCGATGCTGCCGCCGAACATGTTGTAGAGCACCCCGGTGGCATGCACCATGCCCTGGTACTCGAACACATGGCCCACATAATCGCTGTGGTCGTCGGATAGGGCGGCGAAGGGCGGCCAATCCTCGAACTGCTCACCATTGTAGCGGAAGGCCGCACGCTGGGGCAGGCCGCAGATGGTATCGCGGTGGCCGGTGGCGTACAGCCATTGGCCGGGCACGCCCTTGGGCACCAATTGGGTGATGCGGCTCCACCCCGCGATCGGGCAGTGCAGGTGCTCCCAGCGCTGGGTGGTTTCATTCAAGCGAGCTAAATACCCCGAGTAACTTCCCGGTTCATATTCCAGTCCAAAAGCGCCGTTCGCAAAGAGACTTCCTTGGTGCCTCAAGAACCAAAAAGTTGGTTGGGCGGTATTGCCTCCTATGGGTTGAACCCGTGTAGCCAGGCTGTCCCAACGATGGCCGTTCCACGCCGCCTGGCCCACACCCAGAATGGTGTCGGTTTCGTTCATCAGGTACAAGAAGGATCCGCCAGCCAGCAGCCGGTCGCTCACCGAATCGCCATAGAGCGCATGGAACTGCGTAGGCCCCACGGTTCCGCGGCCCAAGCGCTTCCAATACGGCTGCGCCTGCACAGCGGCGCAGGCCATCAGCACTGCCAGAACGAGCATGCCCTGCCGCCTCATGGCCTGATGAGCTTGGCGGTGAACACCTGGCCGTTGGCAGCGGTGGCGCGCAGCAGGTATGTGCCGGAGGCATGTGCGCTGAGGTCGATGAAGCAGCGCTCATCGTTCATGCGCTGCGTGTCAAGGCGCTTGCCCAGGGCATCGTAGAGCTCCAGTTGCCAGGCAATGGCCGCTGGCATGCGCACCAGATAGTGCCCATCGTCCGTCAGCAAGGCCACGTTCAGGTTCATCTGTGCCGGCTCGTTCAAACCAACGCCCGGTGCCTCAACCAGCCAGAACGAAGCGATGAAGCCGTCGTGGCCGATCTTGGGCGACTCCACCGGCGCTTCCCAGAACGAGAGGTTGCTCAGGATGTGGCTGTAGCCATAGCCCGGAACGAACCACGAAGAGGCGCCCCCCTGGTTCCAGTACTGCATGAAATCGAGGTAACTGGCCGGATTGCTCGGATTGTCCGGAATGGCTTCCACCAATGGGAAGCCGTCTTCATTGTCCGAAGTGGTGGCGCCGCAGAGGTAAAGTTCACTGGCCGATGCCGCCACGCCCCATCCGCGATCGGAACGCACGCCGCCGAACGCGGTGCGCCAATTCATCACCGGATTGTCCGAATCCTTGATGGAGAGGATGAAGGCATCGCGCCGGTTGCTGAAATCGTGCTGTTCCTGGAAATAGCGGTCGGTATTGAGGTCGGTGCTGAAGCCATAGCTGCTGCGTGTCTCACCGGTGATGAACACTTCTCCTTGTGAACGGGTGCTCACATCCAGCAGCACATCGTCGCGCTGGCCGCCGATCAAGCTGCCATACGCCAGGTCGAACGGCGTTCTCCGGAAGCGCAGGAAGAATCCTTCAGACATGCCCTGACCGGTGGTCTCGTGATGCACGTAGCCACCACCGAATTGCGGTTCAGGCATGTGCTCTTCGGTGAATTGCTGGGTATCCCACGCATAGCCGACCACCCAGACACTGGTTTGGGTCACGTTCAGGCCATAGGCCACCCGTCCCGGCCACAGTGTTGCATAGTCAATCACATGCGAGGTCGGGTTCAACCGCCCGATGAGCACGTTGCCTTCGTCATGGTAGTAGCCGCCCGTAGGGTTCGTGAACAGGTCCGGGGCGGTGGCGTCCGGTGGCGCGCTGGTAGGGATCTCCGGTGTGCCCAGCCAATCGCTGCCGCAGAACCAGATGGACTTGATGCCGCTCGTATTCCAGGAGTTCCGGTCCCACTTCATGTCGGTGATGCGCGTAACAGGAATGCCGTTGTAATAGTGCCAGCTCCCGTAAGCCGAGCTCCACTCGAGGAAGTAGTTCAGATCAAAGAGGATGAAGAAGGCACCACCGGTTTCCCGCTTGTACTCCCAGGGCTGCGCGAAAGCCGGGAAGGTCGGGGCATCGAGCGCGCCT
>DAORNP010000073.1:16896-17232 GCA_035441065.1 Flavobacteriales bacterium
AACCAATTGTCCATCGTCGTCCACATCGATGGCCAAGCCATGCGTGGCCGTAGGGTCTTCGTTGTAGGCGCCGAAGGTGCTTGCCCAGTTCCGCACGCCATTCTCCTTGAGGAATGCTCCGAGCCAGGCCCGGCAAGGTCCACTGAGGTAATTCTCTGCCCAAGCATTGGCAAATACAGATGTTGGATTTCGGTAGTATTCAAAGTCCTCGCTGCTGGTGCTGCCCGTGACGAAGACATATTGCCTTGCTTGATCACTTCCCTTGTACACCGCGAGCTTATGCGCCTTGGTCATGCCCGAGCCGCCGTAATACGTGGCCCAGCCCAGCCGCTTGTT
>DAORNP010000073.1:17255-18542 GCA_035441065.1 Flavobacteriales bacterium
CCGCGCTCGGGTAGCCTGGGGCCTCCCCAATGAAGGGCACATGCACGCTGGTGCCGGGATTAACCGGGAAGTTGGTGCTCCAGGTATATCCGCAGGTGTAGGGGTCTCCTTCCTCATCCACCTCAACGCTTTCCAGTTCGTCGCCACCGCTGCCGCCTGCAAACGTGCACCAGCCCAGGTTGCGCGGGTCCGGGGGCAAGCCCGCAGCCATGCCGGGGTAGCCAGCCAGGAAGATCAAGGGCCAATTGGGGTTGTAGGTGTCGTAGTTGAAGCCCACGGTCACATTGCCGGGTTCCACGACGTAGTTCGGTAGCCAATTCACCGGTACGATGTTGCCGCTGCCATTCACCTGGTACGCGAGGGCCTGGCTCAATTCGACCCATTTATCCGCGATGTAGAGCTTCAAGTGCCCTTGCCAATCCACAGCGATGCTGTCCTGCCCGGTGAAGAGGAGCTTCACATCGCTGGGGTCGGCACCGGGTCGCATCACAATGGCCATGCGCGGGCCGGTGCTGCCGTAGTAGAAGTGTACTTCCGTGCTGTCCCATGGCTCAGGATAGACGGCGCGACCATACGCCTTCGCACCTTCGGCTACAGTGCTACCGATGTAGAAATTGGCCAGTCCGCCAAGGTTCTGGCCAGTTGCGGACGGGTCTTTTTCGCGATTCCCGAGGCTCATGTCCACGCGATAAAGCGTATCGGCTGTGATGCTGTCCTGATGCAGTGCAGCAAGCACGAAACTCACTTTGCTCTTTTTTCGCAGATAGATGCCCAGTGGCGTCCTTTCGTAGTAGTACGAACAATCACTTACCGGATTGCCATTCGTCATCAATATCTGCCCCAGGTTCTCACGCAGATAAGTCGAGCCGGATCCTGCGTCACCGAAGGGGTCGCTCACTTGGGCCTTTATAGGTCCCCATGCAATCAGGAATGCCACCAGCCAAACGGCAGTAGCGGCTAATCGGCTGAGCGTTGAGCGTTGAGCGTTGAGCGTTGAGCATGGCAGTTAGGATTAGGGCAGGTGAAGCTATTCGCCCAACGGCTCGAATGCAAATCCAGTTTTGAACCGGTATTGCGGCGAAGTGATGCGTCCTCCGCACCGGTGTAGGGCAGGTTTTCCGCCATTGGCGCAGCGGCTTCCCAGACGGCCTCGCCCAATCCAAACCTTCACACCTACTGAGTCGGCAGGAAAGATCCGGTCGGTCACGGGTGAGAGGGTGAAAGAGTGAGAGGCGAGCGTGCTCGCACCCTCTCACTCTTTCACCCTTTTACCCACGCCGGTCCTTT
>DAORNP010000074.1:0-3512 GCA_035441065.1 Flavobacteriales bacterium
GATGCTGCGCGGCTGCTCATGGATCTCCTTCAGCATGAAGTGGTCGTAGCCGCCTTTCTCCAACGCCTCCAGCTGCAGTTCCAGTTCCTGGATGAAGGGTGTCTTCACCTGGTTCTTGATGTTCCGGATGCGGAGGCCCTGCCCGCGCTGCATCACAGCGATCTCGCCATCCTCCAAGTACACCACATTGCGGGTGTGCTCAACGATGGGCGTAGCGTCACTGGCCAGGTAGTGATCGCCATCCTCGCCGATGCCGATCACCAACGGCGAGCTCTTGCGCGCGGCGACCATCATATCGGGCGATTGATTGTCGAGCACCACAATGGCATACGCCCCCACAACGCTTTGCAAGGCCAGTCGCACGGCTTCGGCCAGATCGACCCCTTCAGTCATGCGCACATCGTCGATCAGATGGGCAAGCACCTCGGTATCGGTATCGCTCCGGAAGACGTGGCCGCGCTTCAATAGCTCCTCCTTGATGGGCGCGTAATTCTCGATGATGCCGTTGTGGATGATGGCGAGGTTGCCACTATCCGATGCGTGCGGATGCGCATTGATGTCATTCGGGGGGCCGTGGGTCGCCCACCGCGTATGGCCCATGCCTAACGTGCCGGCTGTCGATTGGCCTTTCATGTGCGCCTCCAGATCGCTCACCTTGCCTTGGCACTTGTAGATGCGCATGGCCCCATTGTCGATCAAGGCAACGCCTGCGCTGTCATAGCCGCGGTATTCGAGCCGCCTCAGCCCATTGATCAGAATGGGGTAAGCCTCCTTGTTACCCAGGTAAGCGACGATTCCGCACATGGCTGATCAGTATGACGTGAACGTAAGCCGAAGACGCATGGCGCCACTCAGGGCTGCCGGGCCCTTTAGAGCAACACGGTTGGCAGTGATGCCCCCGCTGCCGGCCACCAACTCCAAGGTGGGATCGGCTTGATCGCCGTTGATCACGCGCTGAGCGAAGCGGGTGATGTTGAAACGGTATTCGCGCTCCGAAGGCCTGTATGCGCCATCCAAGGCACCAATGCCGCCGATCAAATCGGGCAGAAAGGCTTCGCCACCGCTTTCATTCCGCCTGAATGGCACCAAGAGCGAAGGGGCCGGGTAGTACGGATAACTCGTCCCATCGACGGTGAGCATCAACTCCGCCTTCGCGAGCACTTTCGACTGGCCCTGGTAATCGAGCAGCGAAGGCATGCGGATCACGGTACGCAGGCCAGCCAGAGCCTGCACATAAACCACGCTCGATGGGTTGACCGTGTCATTTAGCGCCAACAAAACATCATTCGTGGTGGCCTGCGCATGGTCGTGCTCAACCGTAGTGTAGCGCACCGCGTTGCTATTGATCGGGAAGTCGAGCGCGCGCGTGAGGTCCGGGGACGAGCTGTTCTGGTCGCGGTAATACAGGGTGAGCTTGCTGGCTCCACTGATGAGGTTGAAGTAGAGCAGCCCGCCTTGGAAGGGGGCTTGGCCGTTGTTCGCCACAGTGATATAGAGGCCTTTGAAGAAATCCAGGAAGGCATCGTTCGTCGAGAAACTCGATGTGCCGAAGGCCAGCAGGAATCGCTGGGCCAAAGCATCGCTCAAACGCAATCGCAATTGCGGGAGCACACTATCACCCATGATGAATTGCTTTCGCAGCGGCTCTGGCCTTACGCGGCCACGTCCTGCTAACAGATCCGGACCAGTCACTGCAGGCACCCGGTCGCTCCGGTAGGTGGAGTCGATGAAGAGCCGTTCATCGAGCTCATGCACCTGAAAATCCTGCGCATCCATATTGCCGTAGCCATAGTTCGCCCCATCGAAGGCCAAGGCCAGTACAACGCTGTCCGCGATGAGGCCAGGACCTGCACCGATAGTGGATGCACTGAGCCTGACCTGGGTCACGATTCCAGCCCGCGTGAAGCCGAAACGCGGGTCGATGAACGACCCGAGCAACTGCCTCGAAAGTGCGCTCGAGCGGAAATTGGTGTCAGCCCGCGTGAAGGCGTGCAACTGCACGGTATCCACTACAAGGCCCAATGGATCACCGGGCAATAGGCCATTCCCGAGGTCTGCGTCAGGCTTCCGGCAACCGCCTATAAGCACAAGCATCAGCACCAATGCCCCGAAAGGCCTGAGTCGAAGTGCCATGTCGCGATGGCCAGTCACACCAGTGCGGCCTCGAGCACCGTGCTGTAGAACTCCAAGTGTCCGTCGAGGAGCTCGGCGCCTTGTGAATAGCCCAAGGTGGGCTATTCACAAGGCCCTCCGCTTTTAGCGCGGTCTCGAGGCCTTTGCTCAGTTTGGGGCTTCCCTTAACCACGGCATCGCAGAAGCCCATGCTGAACTTGTAGAGGTCGTCCGTGGAAGGCTTGGTCAAGCCCTTCAGCAGGTTCTTGTCGAAGCCCTCAAGCGTCAGCTTCTTCGCCAGGTCCTTATCCAGGGCCTCCGACTTCTGATCGTAAACGCTCATCACGAGCTTGGCATTCTCGAAGTGCGGGTCGTCCGAGTAGAAATGGCGGATGTAAAGCGGCACCAGACCGGTCATCCAACCATGGCAATGGATGATATCAGGCACCCATCCGAGCTTACGAACGGTTTCCAGCACACCGCGACCGAAGAAGAGCGCGCGCTCATCGTTGTCGGCGTGGAATACGCCATCGAGGTCGTGCGTATCGGACTTGCGCTTGAAGAACTCCTCGTTATCGATGAAGTACACCTGCATGCGGGCGCTCGGCACGCTGGCCACCTTGATCAACAGTGCGTGATCAGTGTCGTTGATGATGAGGTTCATGCCGCTCAGGCGAATGACCTCGTGCAACTGGTGGCGGCGCTCGTTGATGCAGCCCCACTTGGGCATGAACACCCGAATCTCATTCCCGCGGTCCAAGGTGCCCTGGGGCAGGAAACGCGAGACTTTGGCCATCTCCTCAGGAATGTCCATGAAGGGTGAAATGGACTGGGAAATGGTCAGGACCTTCGTGTTCTTCAAGCTCATGCGTTGGGAAGGGGATCGGGACCGCAAAAATATAGACTTTCGGGGCGGTCTTCAACGCCGAAGTAGCTTGGGCGCCAGAAGTCAGGCCCTGCCATGGAGGTAATCACAAGCCCTTTTCGCATGGCCGAGTGGTCTGCAGAACGCCGTCGCAAGGGCCACCGAATCGGCTTCGTCCCCACCATGGGCGCTCTTCACGAAGGTCACCTCGATCTCGTGAATCAGGCACGACGCTACGCTGACTCCGTGGTCGCCAGCATTTTCGTTAACCCGCTGCAATTCAACGACCCAAACGACTTCAAGGCCTATCCATCGCGGCCCGAAGAGGACCGAAGAGCGTTGGATAGAACCGTTTGCGACGCCCTCTTTCTTCCAATTCGAGACGACCTATTCTCCGGGTTCGTCCCCAAGCCCTATGACCTGGGTGGTCTCGATGCTCATTGGGAAGGTCCCAATCGGCCCGGACATTTTCAGGGGATGGTGAACGTGGTGGAGCGGCTATTTCATTTCACTCGGCCGGATTGCGCCTGCTTCG
>DAORNP010000074.1:3522-5961 GCA_035441065.1 Flavobacteriales bacterium
CCAGAAGGATTGGCAGCAACTTGCTATTATTCAATGGGTTACGAAGTATCAGCGCTGGCCAGTGAAGATCATCCCCTGCCCAACCGTGCGTGAATCAGATGGCTTAGCCCTGAGTTCCAGGAACTTGCGACTTTCCTCCGAAGAAAGGAGCAAGGCTCCAATGCTCCACCAGGCACTCTCGGCTGTGGCTCAAACGGCCTTCGACCTGTCGATTGCTGACTGTTTGGGGGTTGGTCGCCGTTTTATTGCCACCGAACCGAGCCTCGAACTTGAGTACCTCGGCATCGCCGACCCCCGTTCCCTTGAACCGCTGGAGCATTGGCCCGATCACGGAAACGCGATTGCTTTGGTAGCAGCGCGGCTTGGGGGAGTCCGCCTCATCGACAACTTGCTGCTGAAGCGCCATTGAGCCATTCGGGGCCGTGCTGGTAGCTTTGCCGCCCCTTGGCCAAAGGCACACCCCCACCCCAAGAAGAATCATGACCATTGAAGTGCTCCGTGCCAAGCTGCACCGCGTTCGCATCACCGAAGCCGATGTGAACTACATCGGCAGCATCACCATCGACGAGGACCTGATTGACGCAGTGGGCTTCATCGAGGGCGAGAAGGTGCAAGTGCTGAACGTGAACAACGGTGAGCGTCTTGAGACCTACGTCATCAAAGGCGTTCGCGGAAGCGGCGACGTTTGCCTCAACGGACCCGCTGCCTTGCGGGCCAATGTGGGCGACGTGGTAATCGTTGTGGCCTATGCCCGCATGACCTTGGATGAGGCCCGTGCATACAGGCCCACGGTCGTGTTCCCCGACGAACAGACGAACCGCTTGAAACCGTGAAACGCGCATTGGTGAGCGCCTTGAAGCTGGGCCTTCCCTTGGCCATCGGCTTCTGGCTCATCCACAAGCAATACGCCGACCTGTCCCCTTCGCAGCGCGACGAGCTATTCGCCGCATTCGGGCAAGCCGACCTGCTCTGGCTCAGCCTGTCGATGGTGGTGGGCTGGGTGGCGCATGTGAGCCGAGGCTGGCGTTGGCGCTACCTCTTGGAGCCGATCGGCTACCGGCCCGGCTTCTGGAACTGCTACCACGGCGTGATGGTGGGCTACTTCATCAACATGTTCATCCCACGAGCTGGTGAAGCAAGCCGCGCAGCGGTGCTCTATCGTGCCGAGAAGGTGCCCTTCGAGAAAGGCTTCGGCACCGTGATGGCTGAACGTGTGGTGGATACTGCCGTGCTCTTGGGCATTGCTGGGGTCACCGTCCTGATGCAACTGGATAAGCTCGACCTCTTCCGAGCGCAGATTGATCGTTTCCGTGCTGAGCAAGGCCCCAATCAAGGCACTTCCGGATTCCCATGGTTCTGGGTCATTGTGGGCGTGTTGCTTCTGGTGGGACTGGCGGGCATCTACATCGTGCTCACGCGCCCCGCACTGAAAGCACGCCTCATGGATGGATTGCGCGGCTTCTTCCAAGGCCTGCAAACTGTCCTGCGCACAAAGAAGAAAGGCCTCTTCATCCTGCACACCCTTTTGATCTGGGGCTGCTACTTGGGCATGTTCCAGATCGGCTTCTTCTGCCTTCCCGGCATGAGCGAAGTACCGTTCGCAGCGATCCTGGCCGGGTTCGTAGCAGGCGCCATCGGCATCGTGCTGGTGCAGGGCGGCATCGGGGTTTACCCCGCTTTCGTCGCGCTCATCGTAGGTATTTACATGGCACCTCCGGAGGGCGGTGGTTTGTTGCGTCCCGACGCGTTGGCCATGGGCTGGCTCTTGTGGGCCGCGCAAACCGTGATGATCATCGGCCTCGGCGGCCTCTCGCTACTTTTGACAGCCTTCCGGAAACCCGTCATCGCATGAGCACCGAAGTGGCTGCGCCCACCCAAGACCGTCGCGTGGTTGACCTGATCAACCTGAAGCGCCTGTGCAACATCTGGCGCATGAAGGGCGACCGCATCGTATTCACCAACGGCTGCTTCGACATCCTGCACCGCGGGCATGTCGAGTACCTGCGGGAGGCCGCGGCGCTCGGTGAACAGCGATGCCAGCGTGCGCCGTCAAGGCAAAGGCCCCGAGCGCCCTTTGAATGATGAGCAGAGCCGCGCCAAGGTGCTCGCCGCATTGCGCCTGGTCGATGCCGTGATCATCTTCGATGAGGACACGCCGCTTGAACTGATCAAGGCCATCACCCCCGATGTGCTCGCCAAGGGCGGCGACTGGGCCGAGGACCGGATCGTGGGCGCCGATGTGGTGAAAGCCGCTGGTGGCAAGGCGCACAGCTTGAAGCTCGTGGAGGGCTTCTCCACCACATCGCTGGTGGAACGCATCCGCCGTGGCTAAGGTCCGCTCCCACTTCGTATGCCAGGGCTGCGGCGCGAGCCATACGCAATGGCTTGGCCAATGCAGCCAATGCAGGCAATGGAACACCTTGGTGGAAGAGGTGCTCG
>DAORNP010000074.1:6108-18456 GCA_035441065.1 Flavobacteriales bacterium
GGGCAGCATCACGCTCATCGGCGGCGAGCCCGGCATCGGCAAAAGCACCTTGCTGCTGCAAACGGCGCTGCGCAATCCGCATCTGCGCGTGCTCTATGTCTCGGGCGAAGAGAGCGAGCACCAGGTGAAGATGCGCGCCGAGCGCCTCAACCAGGAGCATGGCGCCGAAAGCACCAGCGCGAATTGCTATGTGCTCACCGAGACCAACACGCAGAGCATCTTCAAGCACATCGAGGCCTTGAAGCCAGGCTTGGTCGTGATCGACAGCATACAGACACTCCACACCGCCGCGCTCGATGCCAGCCCCGGCAGCGTTGGCCAAGTGCGCGAGTGCGCCGCCGAGCTCATGCGCTTCGCGAAGGCCACCGGCACGCCCATGGTGCTCATCGGCCACATCACCAAGGATGGCTTCATCGCAGGCCCGAAAGTGCTCGAGCACATGGTGGATTGCGTGCTGCAGTTCGAGGGCGACCGCGACCACGCCTATCGTTTGCTGCGCCCGTTGAAGAACCGCTTCGGCAGCACCAACGAACTGGGCATCTACGAGATGCGCGGCACCGGCCTGGCGCCGGTCGATGATCCCAGCCAAGTGCTCCTCGGCAATCGCACGGAACGACCGAGCGGAGTGGTGGTGGCGGCAACGCTCGAAGGGCAGCGTCCCTTGCTCATAGAAGTGCAAGCGCTCGTGAGCAGCGCCGTGTACGGAACGCCACAGCGCAGCAGCACCGGCTTCGACCTGCGCCGTTTGAACATGCTGCTTGCTGTGCTGGAGAAGCGTTGCGGCTTCCGGTTAGGCGCGAAAGATGTCTTCCTCAATCTCGCCGGGGGCTTCCGTGTTGAAGAACCCGCGATAGACCTGGCCGTGGTGTGCGCGGTGCTCAGCAGCAATGCCGACATCGCCGTACCCATGGATTGCTGCTTCGCTGGCGAAGTGGGCCTGACCGGTGAGGTGCGCCCGGTAACGCGTGCCGATCAGCGCGTGGCAGAGGCGGCCAAACTCGGCTTCGCGCGGATCTTCGTGGCGCAAGGGACGAAAGGCATGGCTCCAGTGAAGGGCATCGAAGTGGTCCAGGTTGGGCGCGTGGAGCAGGTGCTCGCGCATCTATTCGGGTAAATCATTCCGCGGCAGCCAACCCTCTCCGCAGCTCTCCGTCATGGGCGCGTCATGGTTGCTCAAGCAAGGTAGCGATCATGCGGAACCATGGAACAGGAAGAGCGAATCGCATGGCAGCACGATGACCGACCACGACTCCCACGAGACCCCGCACTGCTCCTTCCAACGCATAGCGCCACGTGTGCTCCTGCAGCGCTTCAAGCCTGAAGCGCGATTCTCCCAGACCATCCTCGAAGAGGTTGCTGCTGCCCGCAACCTCATCATCGGCGATATGCCCTGCGCCTTGCTGGTCTGCATCCCGGAGGAGGTGCCCATTGACCCGGATGCCACCAACACGGACCACTTCCTCGGTGAGCGAGATAAGCGTCGCATCCTAGCGCTAGCCTTGGTGGCGCATGGAGACGTGATGCGGAGCGTGAGCAAGTTCTATTTCACCTGGTTCCCGCAGCCCTTTCCGGCACGGGTCTTCGACACTGAGGAAGAGGCGCTCGCTTGGCTTCAGGCCGAAGAGGAGGCGGCCATGTGAGGCAGGCACCCACGTCGCCGGTCATTGATTTCCGGTGCATGCGTTAGCTTGGTCCATTGCAAGGCCCCTATCATGAGCACCATCGTCGTCGCGGATCCACTTGCGCTGATCGCTGAAGGCGTGAGCGCACGATTGGGCAAGGAACCGGACCTAGCGGTGTCTGGTCATGCGCGCACAGGCAAGGAGTTGCTGGAACTGCTCAAGACCGAACGGCCCGACCTCGTTCTACTGGAGGTCTCACTGCCTGAGATGGATGGGATAGATACCATGCGCGCCGTGCACAAAAACCATCCGGAACTAGCTGTGCTCGCCTTCAGTGCGCTCACCGATATCGAGTACGTGAACAGCATGCTCATCGAAGGAGCCATTGGCTACCTCGTGAAGGACTGCACGCGCGATGAAATGGTGGACGCGGTGCGCACCGCCTTGCGTGGCGAACAGTGGCTGAGCGAATCGGCCAAAGCGAGTGTGGCCGAAGGGTACCGATTCACGGAGAAGCGACCCGATGGCGAATACGTTGGCCTCACCCAGCGTGAACGCGAGATCATCCGCCTGATCGCCCTCGAGCGCACCAACGGGGAGATAGGCGCCGCGCTCTTCATCAGCGAAGAGACCGTGAAGAGCCACCGCAAGCGCCTGATGACCAAATTGAACGTGCGCAGCTTAGCGGGCCTGGTGAAGTATGCGCTGGACCGGAAGTGGGCCTGAACAGGGCACCGTCGCGCGGCTCGATCGTTAAGCGAATATGAAATCTCATGGCGAAGGGGATTTCATCAGCCGAAGTGTCAGGAGCATCCTCGACCTTCACCGGGCAGATGGACACCACACGCGCAACAGTCAGTCAGCCCACTGATGCCCTCGGTCCGATATCGGAGCGGCTCACAGCATGGGGCAAGCTTTGCGTGGCACGGATCACCAAGAGCCTTCGCAGCGTCGATGGTGAATTGGTATTCGCTGCGGCGCCTGCGCGCGCTGGCACCGTAGCTAAGCGCATCGTGGTTCGCTTCGTCGATTCCATCGAACGCCCTGCGCCGCGCATGGATGCCAGCACGGGTACCATTGAGCTGTATTACCCGCGACGCGACCATCCGGAAGTGCAGCAATTGCTCAACAGCAAGAAGGACCGCTTCTGCTACTTCTGGGAATCGGCGCACGGCAAGCAGGCCCACGCGTGGATCCTGAGTTCACCGTAGCCTCGCTTTCGATTCAGCGCCATTTCTCACGGCGCGCCTTGTTCAGCACATCCGCCACATAGGTCGATTTACCAGCCGTGTATGCGGCGCGGTCCTTCGGATGGCGGCGCGCCAGGTCCGCTTTCAACTCGGCATACCGCTTCGCTTCCTCGGGGAATGCGCAGAGGTAGTCGCGGAACACGATGCGATCCACACTGGCCTGCCCAGGCTGCACCATGTGAATGTGAGCGGTGCGCTGCCCATTGGCATCGCGCAGGATGAACCAGGCATAGAAGGAGCCCGAATCGCCAATGGTGGGCCGCCAGATGAACTCGAATCCGGCCTCCTCCATCAAGGGCGCAACGTTCTCACGGATCTCTTCCAGGTCGCTCACTTCCACTTGCACATCGATGATGGGCTTTGCGCTGAGGCCCGGCACCGCCGTGCTGCCGATATGCGCGATCCGTTGGATGAGCCGGCGCGGCACGATCCGCTTCACCTCCTTCTCCAATTCCAGGTAGCGTCCAGGCCAGGCGGGGTCATACGGCACCACCTCAACCTGTTCCTTCATGAGCGCTTTGATGCGCTTCTCCATCCGTGCATCCATCATGTCGCACGCGAACCTAGTGATCCGCTGTAGATATTGAAGCGTTCGCCGCGCAGGAAGCCGATCAATGTGAGGCTGGAGGCTCTGGCGAGGCTCACGGCGAGCGAGGAAGGTGCGCCTACAGCGGCCATCAGCGGAATGCCCGCGACCACGCATTTCTGCACGAGCTCGAAACCTGCACGGCCACTCACGAGCAGCATCGATTCCTCCACCGGCAAACGACTGCCCAGTGCTGCGCCGATGACCTTGTCCACAGCGTTGTGGCGGCCTACATCCTCGCGGAGCAGCAACAGCTTGCCCGAGCGGTCGAACAGGGCTGCGGCGTGGATGCCGCCCGTATGCTGGAACACGGTCTGCGCTTCGCGCATGCGCCCGGGCAGCGCTGTAATCACCTTCGGGTCGATCGCATCCCATGCCGCAAGGGGCCGCTTGCATTGCGCATGCACGGCCTCGATGCTGCTCTTGCCGCATACGCCGCAGCTGCTCGTGGTGTAGAAGTTGCGCTGCCACTTACCAGGATCCACGTGCGCTTCGGGACGGAGTTCAACGCGGATCACATTGCCACGCTCCTCCTCCTTCACATCCTCGCAAAACACGCTGCGGACTACTTGCGCAGGATCGGCGATGATGCCTTCGGTAAAGAGGAAACCGAGCGCGAGCTCCTCATCGTTGCCCGGCGTGCGCATGGTAACGCTGAGCCGGAACTCATCACGCGCATCGAGCGGTCCATGGCCAAGGCGGATCTCAAGTGGCTCCTCGGTCACGAGCAGGTCGTCGGCCGTTGCCACCGTGCCTGCTTCTGTGCGGACCACTTTCGTGCTTGCTACTGGAGCGCGCATGCGTCATTCCCTGAATCGCGGGACCGCAAGGTATCCTCAGCCCTTCGCTTTGCGGAAGCATCCTACGAGATGATCATCGACCATGCCGATGGCCTGCATGTAGGCATACACGATAGTGGTGCCCACGAAGCTGAAGCCGGCCTTCTTCAAGTCCTTGCTCAGCGCATCACTCACAGGCGTGCTAGTCGGCAACTGCGCGATGTCCTTCCAGCGGTTCACGATCGGCTTGTGCCCCACATGCTTCCAGAGGAGATCATCGAACGAACCAGCGCCTTCCTCCATGATGCGCAACCAGGCTCGTGCATTCTTGATGGCGCTCTCCACCTTGGCGCGATTGCGGATGATGCCGTTATCGGCGAGCAGGCGCGCGATGTCCTTCTCACCATAGCGCGCGATGCGCTCCACATCCCAATTATCGAAGGCCCTGCGGTAGCCCTCGCTGCGATGCAGGATGGTCTTCCAGCTCAAGCCTGCCTGCGCGCCATCGAGCACCAGCTTGGCATAGAGCTTCACGTCGTCATGCTCTGGCCTGCCCCAAACGGTGTCGTGGTACTCGACCATCAGGGCGTCTGAGCCAGGCCATGGGCAGCGCTGCAGAGGGACCTTTTGCTTCACCGTCCGGTCGTCATTTGGGACACCTCAATGAGGCTTCACAGGCTCCAGCCCATTTGTCGGCGCTTCATCCTGCCTCACCCAGATGAGCGCATTAGGATTGTAGCCCAGCTCCTGGGCCAATACCAGAAAGCGGACGCGGACATCCTCCGGCAGCTCCGGCGTTCGTGACAGGATCCACAAGTACTTCGTGCTGTTGCCCACCACCAGGGCGTAGCGGTAATCCGAATCGAGCGCTACCACGTTGTATCCGCCATAGAAGGGCCCGAAGAAGGACACCTTCAGCCGTCCCTCATCGGCCGAACCCGCCAGCTTGGCCTTGCCCGTTGCCTCCTTCCACCGCCCCTTGACGGCATCGTAACCGCGGTTCAGCACACGGATGGAACCGTCGGTGTTCCAGTCATACTGTGCGGTGACCTGCTCCAGGCCGCGTTCGAAGGAATGGTCCAAGCGGGCTACTTCGTACCATTTGCCCAGGTAGCGGTCCACCACAAAGGGTCGCACCGGCGTCATTCCGGGCGGCTTGGAGGCACAACCAGCGAAGAGCATGATCAAGAGGAGGGATAGAGTGATACGCATACCCGAAGCGGTGGCACGTACCGCAGTGAAAGGTAGCACGGTACCTTGGTTGCGCCCATGATCACGCTCACCGACGGCCACGGCCGCACGCACCGAAGCCTGAGGATCAGCATCGTTGACAAATGCGACCTGCGCTGCACCTATTGCATGCCGGAGGACCAGCAGTTCCTGAAGCGGGAAGATCTGATGACCCGGGAGGAGATTCAACACATCGCCCGGCTCTTCGTGGTGCGCTATGGAGTGAATAAGGTCCGGCTCACCGGAGGCGAACCCTTGGTGCGTCCCGATGCGGTGGGCATCGTGCGCGACATGGTACAGCTCGGTATCCCAGTCGGGCTCACCACCAACGCGCTCACGCTGCACAAGCACCTCGAGGGGCTCATCGATGCCGGATTGAAGAGCATCAACATCAGCCTCGACACCTTCGATGCCGATCGCTTCAAGAAGATCACGCGGCGCGATGGCTTCAACACCGTGCATGCCAACATTCTGCTCGCACTCCAGCACGGCTTGCGCGTGAAGGTGAACATGGTGGTGATGCGCGGGGTGAACGACGATGAGATCCTGCGCTTCGTGGAACTCACGCGCGGTCATCCGGTGCACGTGCGCTTCATCGAGTTCATGCCCTTCGCGGGCAACCATTGGGGCCGCGAGCGGGTGTACACCTACGCGGAGATGCTCGGCCACATCGGCAGCGTGCATTCCTTTGAGAAGCTGGATGACGATCCGCACAGCACAGCCAAAGCCTATCGCGTTCCTGGGTGGAAAGGCACCTTCGCCGTGATCAGCACGGTGACCGAACCCTTCTGCAGCAGCTGCGACCGCATGCGCATCACGGCGGAAGGGAAGATGCGCAACTGCCTCTTCGCTCGAGAGGAAACGGACCTGCTCTCAGCCTTGCGACGTGGCGAGGATATCACCTCGCTGATCGAAGCGAACGTGCTGGCAAAGCACGCGATGCTCGGCGGGCTGCCTCTGTTCAAACCCGAGAAACAGGAAGAGGTTCTCCATGACCTGAGCGCCCGGCCGATGGTGAGCATTGGCGGATAAGCCAATCGCTACAGCTCCTGCTCGTAGTAAATCTTGTAGAACTTCCTTCCGCTCTCGTCCACGCCGCGCTCGATCTTGTTGCGGTCGCCGTGGATGTAGATGTGGAAGTCCTTGTCTAGCTTCAGGACGCTCTTGAACACGCGGGCCTGCTTCTTCACGGCCTCGGCGCTGATGGCGAAGCGCTCGTCGAGATCCACCGCGCGCTCTTCCTGGAAGCGATTGCCGAAGCGCTCGAATGAACCGGCCACCTCTTCACTCTGGAAAACCTCACGCGCAAAGCTGCCGCGATCATACTCCGTGTTCTCCTTGAAGTATTGCACCGAACGGTTGAGCAGGTCGATCTGATCGGTCTTGGGGATCTCGTAGTCCTGCGGCAGCTGCTCGGTGATGAAGGTGCGCGTCATCTCCAGCACGTTACGGGTGCTGTTCACATGGTCACGCTTGGCGCGCAGACCGATGAAGGCCTGCTGCCAGAAGGGATGGTGCGGCTTGTCGTCGATCACGAACAGGGTTGGCGCTTCGGGCGTGAACACCACGAGCAGCGCTTGATCCGGCTTGCGCCCGCCTAGGCCTCGCTTCAACTGCATGGCGATGGCTTCGCCTTCGGCCTTGCTCTCGATGAAGACCTCCTTCTCGTCGAATTTGAGGATGCCGAGCGCATCATGAACGCCGCCGTTCCATTCCACGCCATTGAAGCGAGCTACGAACAGATCACCGCTGCGCGCCTCATGCGCATTGGCCACCTCGATCAGGTGCTTGGCGATGGCGCGTGAGATGCCCACCAGGTCCTTGCCCTTGGCTGCCTTGGCGCAGATTGCTTGAAGCACATTCTTCTCCCCGTCCCCTTCTGCGAACTCGTTGGTCTGCACCACGTTCGCGAAGGGCTTCAGGAAGAGCTTGCGCAGGAATTCCTGCTCCTCGGGGCCTTGCAGTACCGCGCTGTAATCGCTGAGGATGCTGGCCGCTCCCTCCGTGCCGATGCGGTGGAGCACGAACTCCTCCACCATGGCCTCTTTACCGTTCACCATGCGGCGAAGGTATCGGAGGCCCTTCAGAGACAAGCCTGGATGCCCGTGCGGTAATCGGTGGCCTGCGCGCCGAAGGCCTTCTCCAGCTTGCTGCTTTCGAAGCGGTAGTCGTACTCGAACTGATACATCATCTCCTTGTTCTCGCGAAGCACGGGCATGAACAGGCCCATCAGGGAGAGCATCCAACCGGGGGCCACTTGCAACTTGTAGGGCTTGCCCGCGAGTTCGCAGGCCAGGCGTACGAAGGCTTCACCGGTCATCCCCTCCTTGCTCGTGAGCGCATGCCACACTTGGCCATAGGCTGAAGGTGTGTTCCCCAGCAAGGCCACACTCCTTCCCGCATCGGGCGTGTAGGTGAAGGTGTGCGCGGCCTGCGCGTTACCCACCCATTGTGGCGGCTTGCCCGCGCGCAACCGTTCGAACACCGTGGCGTGCGTCAGGCTCAGGGTCGCGTTCGGTCCATAGAAGTCGGCCGCACGGATGATCATGGCCTGCAGCTCCCCGCGCTTCACCTCGTCCATCAAGGTTGTGACGATGCGGGCCCGCACCTCACCCTTCCTGCTACAGGGGTTGTACGGCGTGTCCTCGGTCATGGCGCCCTTCACCTGGCCGTAGGCGTAGACGTTGTCGAAGAAGACGAGCTTGGTGCCGTGGCGCTTGCAGGCATCGATGGTGTTGCGCATCACGCGCGGCCATTGGTCGGCCCACACCCTGGCATCGTACTTCAGCCCCGCTACCAGGTAGGCCACCTCGCTGCCGTTCACCATCTCGACGATGTGGTCCGCGCTGGAGGGCTCGATCCTGCTGTGGGGGCTCATCCTCGCCGGCTACCTGGTGAACAGCTCATCGGTGGCGTTCACCGGCTTCGGGTGGCGGCTCACCTGACGGACCTTGTCCGTGTACTGCGGTAGGAGCTTGGAGAGCTCGTTGCCGATGACGCCATTGGCGCCGAGGATGGTCTGCATGGGTTCTCGTGTGGACTACGTGTCTGCGGTTCAACAGTTCCCATCAGTACTTAGCCAATCGTACTTTACCTGCTGTGAGTAATGATTCATCTTCTGGCAAAGCCTCTCGCCTCCAGCCGATCAAGTACTCGGTCAGGGTTCCGATCTCAAGAGAATCGAGACCGCGAAATGGGAACGCCATGACCTCATTTGGGAATCTCTCCATAGCGAATCGCTTTCTTTTCTCCGCCTCCTTCTTGCTATCATAAGGAGTAACATAGAGGTCCAGCGCTCCGAACAAGTGCAGGATCTCATGCGCGATCACTGCGGGACGCTTGAATGCGACCACTGCATATTCAATGGCCGACGTGCTCCCGGTATGGACCGCAACCGATGTCTCCGATCCATAGTAATTGTTGATGAACATGACCAGTGCTACGTTGTCAGTACGGTGTCTATCACGTAGTGCAGCGATCAATCTTTCACGGTCCTTGGGGCCATGCTTCGTCAGGGTGATCCGAGCAGTATCCCTTGGAAAGGCAGATTGAGCTTGGCGACAGGCTTTGTCCGCCCAACGATCCAAAGCAAGCGCGGGGTTCACGCTATTCAACATGCCAGAGAATCCGCCACGGCCTAGTTCACTCCTAACGGGAACAACCCCACCCCTCTCGTGTGACGCTACTTCGAGATCCAATTCTATTCCCCTACGCTGAGCTTGGTCCATGATCCAATTGGCGGCAACACGAACGCTGTCCAATGTGCTTAGAATATCGTGTGTGGACCAAACGCCTCCGAGCTTGGAATCCACAAAAACGCCGTAGATGACGACTTTGCCTTTGAGCCGCTTACAAACGTTGTTATCCACTGTGGCCACATGCGCTTCTTTCTTCTGCTTACTGCGAGGGCCAGTAATTACTGCACACGACCCCAGCAAGAGCGTGAAGATCGCAATGGTCCAGATCGTTCTATTCGCCATGACGGAATGCATGTTCCTGCACCTTCACCACATGCAGCACGAACGGAAAAAGCGCATCCATCGTCTCTTGTGCACCGCGGGTGGAGCCGGGCAGGGTGATCACCAAGGTGCGACCGATCATACCTGCGATACCACGGCTCATCATGGCCCAGGGCATGCGCTCCTGGCCATAGCTGCGGGCCGCTTCCATGATGCCCGGCACCTCGCGGTCCAGGATGGGCGTGATGGCCTCGGGCGTGCGGTCGCGCGGTGAGAGGCCCGTGCCTCCCGTGGTGAGGATGAGGTCGATGCCTTCATTCGCCCAGGCGTTCACCCGCATGGCGATCTGCTCGGGTTCATCGGCGACCACGGCATTGCCGGTCAGTTCAACACCCAGGCGCTGCAAGCGCTGAGCAATGGAGATACCCGCCTTGTCCTCCTTCTTCCCGCTGGCCACCCCATCGCTGATCACCAGTACCGCCGCCTTCACAGGCACGTCGAAGCGGTCCTTCCAATCGCTCTTGCCACCCTTCTTCTCCAGCAGCCTGATACCCCCGATCATCACGCCCTTGTCGATGGGCTTGAGCATGTCGTAGATGGTGAGGGCCGCCACGCTGGCGCCGTGCATGGCCTCCACCTCCACCCCGGTGCGGTAGATGGTGCGCACCCGCATGGTGACGATCACCTCCATCTCCCCCACCGCGAACGTGCACTCCGCATGCTCGATGGGAAGGGGATGGCAGTCGGGGATCAGCTCATGCGTCTTCTTCACCCCGAACAACGCCGCAACGCGGGCGCTCTCCAGCACATCGCCCTTGGGTACGCGCTTCTCCTTCAACGCGGCGATGGTGGCGGCGTCGCTCACGGTGACCAGCGCTGTGGCCGTGGCCTCCCGCAGGGTGGTGGGTTTGTGGGTGATGTCGATCATGGGATGGTCGGGGCCGGAAATTTCCGGCCCTTACGAATTGCGCTTCCACAGATGCGTTGCGTTCGATAGGATCTCCTTGCCGAAGATCGGCAGCTCGGCCTTGATGCGGTCCACCACCCAGGCCACGGCTTCGCGTGCGGCCATGCGATGCGGTGCGCTGGTGAAGACCATGAAGCACAGCTCGCCGGCCTTGATGGTGCCAAGGCTGTGGTGCACGTGCAGGCAGGTCATGCTGGGCCATTTCGCAAAAGCCTCTTCGCGGATGGCGGTCATGCGCTCGAGGGCCATGTCGCGGTAAGCGGTGTATTCGATGGCGGCCACCGTTGCAGCGGGCGGATGATCGTCCGCACCTGCAACCGCGTCCGCGCGCACCTGCCCCAAAAATATCTCGTGCGCGCCGATATCCATGCGCGTTGCGTGCTTGGCGATGCTCGTGCCAACGAAGGCCGGATCGATCGGGCCGTCCACGAAGATGTCCTTTACGCTATGGGTCCTCGGCTCGCTCATCCTCCGGCGAATGGGGGCAGCACGGCGATCTCCTCGCTGCCGGACAAGGGCACATCGTCGTTCACGATCACGCGATCAACGGCCAGGGCGTAACTCAACGTTTCCATTCCATCGATCCGCGCCCCCAGTTGCCGCTTAAGCTCCGCCGTGCTGGACGCTTCCACCTGCAGCCGATGCGTGCCGGCGCGCTCCGCGATGATCCCGAAAAGCAGCACGTCCATGGCTCAAAGGTCGTTCGGCATGTTGATGTTCCGGAAAAGGTCAAGGGGCCAACCGTCGCGTCCCGGAATCACCTCGACATGTGTGGTGCGAACCTGGCTCAACGCATCGCTCATCTTCAGCACATCCAGCTCCACGCAGCGGCGGAAGGCGGGCTGTGCGCTGCGATGGTAAGCCGCGACCAGTGGCTCAATCAAGCCTTCATGGCGCGGCACCACGGCATCGGTGGCATTGCCCAATTGCGCTTTCAGCAGGCCGAAGAGGCGATCGTTCAGCGCGGGCATGTCGCAGGCGATCACCAGCAGCCTGTCGTTGCTGGCATAGCGCATGGCCGTGGCGATGCCGCCGAGCGGACCCTTGCCCGGCCATTCATCCGCGATGACGAACGGTCCCGCATGGCCGTACTTCTCCGGCTCGCCGATCACGAGCATTTCAGCGCAGTGCGCATCGAGTTTGTCAAGCGCGCAATCGAGCAGGGAGCGTCCATCAATCTCAATAAGCGCCTTATCGCGGCCCATGCGCGAGCTTCTCCCACCCGCTAGCACCACGCCGGTCCAACCCTGCTTGATCATAGCCGAGGCAAGTGTATCAGCTCCACCGGGTCGCCCGCTGCCCAAGAGCGCGTGCCGATTGGGAAGTAAGCGAGGGCATCGGCATGCACGAGGGTGGTGAGCATGTGCGATCCCTCATCGGGCAACAGCTCCACCTTCCCATCGCGAATGATTGCGGCGCGGAATGCAGCACGGTCGCCGGTGGACTCAAATGCATGGGCCAGGGGCAGCCCGATATCGGCATGCGGACGGGATGAGGCTCCTTGCATCGTGCGCAGGAAAGGCAGCACATAGGCATACCAGCAAACCAGCACTGCGCGCGGGTTGCCAGGCAGCGCAAAGACCGGCTTGCCATCTACCGTTGCGAAGAGCATCGGCTTTCCGGGCTTTTGCTTCACGCCATGGAAATGGATCACGGCGCCCATCGCTTCCAGCGCTTCCCGCATGCGGTCATGCTCACCCACTGAGACGCCTCCCGTGGTGATAACGGCATCGCTATCCGAGAGCGCGGCACTCAGCACGGCATGAATCTCCTGCACCTCATCACCGGCGGTGAACGGCGGCTCCTCCGTGTTCATCCATGCCGAGCGTATCGCTGCCACCAGCATGCGTTCGTTGCTCGGGTGAATCAGGCCTTTGCGGTATTCTCCTGCCTCGACGAACTCGCTTCCAGTGCGCACCACAGCGACCACCGGCTCAACGACCACCATCACTTCA
>DAORNP010000075.1:0-9007 GCA_035441065.1 Flavobacteriales bacterium
GCAAGGAACTCGGCATCCCCGTGTACCTCTATGAATCAGCGGCCAGTGAGGAGAAGCGCCGCAACCTGGCCAACAACCGCAGCGGCGAGTACGAGGGCCTGCCCAAGAAGCTGAAGGATCCCGCCTGGAAGCCAGACTTCGGCCCGGCTGAGTTCAATGACAGTGTGGCGCGGAGCGGGGCGATCGCCATCGGCGCACGCAATTTCCTGGTGGCCTACAACGTGAACCTCAACACCACCAGCACCCGCCGCGCCAACGCCATCGCCTTCGACATCCGGGAGGCGGGCCGCAAGGTGAAACAGGCCGACGGCAGCGAGGTGCAGGTGCCCGGCAAGCTGAAATCGGTGAAGGGCATCGGCTGGTTCATCGAGGAGTACGGCATCGCGCAGCTCTCGCTCAACCTCACGGACATCACCGTCACGTCCGTGCACACCGCCTTCGATGAGGCGTGCAAAGCCGCCGAGGCCCGCGGCATCCGCGTGACCGGCAGCGAGCTGGTCGGGCTCATCCCGAAACAGGCCCTTCTCGATGCCGCAGACTTCTACCTGGCCCGCCAGCAGCGCAGCCTGGGCATCCCGGAACGCGAGAAGATCAAGATCGCGGTGAAGAGCCTCGGCTTGGACGACCTCGCGCCTTTCGATGCGCAGAGGAAGGTGATCGAGTACATGCTCGAAGAGCCCGGCAACGAGCGTCTGGTGCGCATGGACCTGAAGCGCTTCAGCGAGGAGACCGCCGGCGAGAGCCCTGCTCCGGGTGGCGGCAGCGTAGCAGCTTATGTCGGCGCGCTCGGCGCCGCCTTGGGCACCATGGTGGCCAACCTCAGCGCGCACAAGCGCGGCTGGGACGAGCGCTGGGAAGGCTTCAGCCAATGGGCCGAGAAGGGCGAGAAGCTCCGCAACGAGCTGCTCTTCCTGGTGGACGAGGACACCCGCGCCTTTGATCGCATCATGGCCGCCATGGGCCTGCCGAAGGGCAGCGCGGAGGAAAAGGCCGCCCGCAAGGCCGCGATCACCGAGGCCACCAAGGGCGCGATCAACACACCGTTGCGCACCATGCAGGTGTGCGTGGAGAGCATGGCCCTGATGAAGGCCATGGCAGCGACAGGCCTGCCCGCCAGCGTGAGCGATGCTGGTGTGGGCGCCTTGTGCGCGCGGGCCGGCGCCTTGGGCGGCTACCTCAATGTGCGCATCAACTGCGCGGGTCTCGACGACGAGGCGTTCAAGACGGATGTACTCGCCAAGGCCGAAACGCTGAAAGCCGAAGCCGAAAAGCTGGAAGCTGAAGTGATGGCCGTTACGCTGAGCAAGGTGTAGGGCGGAATAGACCTTCGTTGGCGGACGGCTAGAAGCGAACCGCCATGCCCACCAGCACGCGCTGGCTGCTCCAATCCAAGGCGCCGGGCTGTCCATCCGCATCGGCGAAGGGCTTTCCGTCAAAGCGCTGCAGGTAGATGCGTGAACCGCCGGTCGCCTCGACGCCAGCGAAAGCGCACAGCGTGCCGCTGAGCCGATGAACGTAGCGCGCACCTATCGAACTGCTGCCGCTGCGGCCTACCACAGGGAGCGAGAGCGCGAACAGGTCGAGCGAGAGCGCTGCCGTGCCGATCGCAGCATGCGCCTCTACGAACGCACGTTCACCGATCCACGGCCGATAGCTGCCGCTGATGAACAAGGTGCTGAAGCGCACATGGTCCACGGCCTTGCCGATGCGATCCGATCCGATGCGGTCGTACTGGATGCCCAACGAGAAGCGCTTGGTGAAGGCGTATTGCACGCGGAACGTGATGGCACCGCTCAGCACAGCACTTGCCGAAACACTGTCCGCTGCTCGACTGATGGTGAGCAGGCCTGTGCCGCCACCCAGCGACGTGATGAGGTTCTTGCGTGCGATGGCCTGGCCCTGCACCATGCCAGTGGCCATGCAAGCGACGAACAAGAAGAGCAAGCGGCCGGCGAGCATGATGGACGGTGGGCGGACGAAGTTCGCTACGCCATCCACGATCGGAGGTGCGCGATTCCCTCAGGCCCTGCAATCAGGGCGCGGACTGCCCGTTCCATCTTCGCGCACACTTCCGCAAATGCCCCTCCCCCTGATCGCCGTCATGCGCGGCGGCTACACCGGCGAATCGGTCATCAGCATGCAGAGCGCGGCCCGCATGATGGCCGCAATCGATTGCGCGCGCTTCGACCCGCTTTACGTGAGCATTGCGCACACTGGCTGGAGCTGCGAGACGGCTGAAGGGGAACCGGTCCCCTTTGACCGCGGCGCCTTCTCTGTTGATCGCGGGCTTGGCCCAGAACGGTTCGCCGGCGCGCTGATCGCGATCCATGGAAGCCCCGGCGAGGACGGCTTGCTGCAGGGCTACCTCGACCTGCTGGATGTGCCATACCAAACCGGTGGCGTACTCTGCATGGCCCTCACCATGAGCAAACACGGCACCACCGCCCTGTTGCGGCAACTCGGATTCGATGTGGCCCCTTCAGCCTTGCTCATGCCGCACATGCCCGATCTGCAAGCGCGTGTCGCGGCCATAGGCTTCCCGTGCTTCGTGAAGCCCGACCGCAGCGGCAGCAGCTTAGGCATCAGCAAGGTGAAGTCAGCCAGCGAAGTGCAAGCTGCGCTCGACAAGGCATTCGCGGAATGCACCACGGTGATGGCCGAATCAGGAATCGCCGGACGCGAGCTGACCTGTGGCGTGATCGACCTGGACGGCACAGTGCAAGCGCTGCCCGTGTGCGAGATTGTGCATTCGAAGGAGTTCTTCGACTACGAGGCCAAGTACCACGCGACCGACACCCAAGAGCTGGTGCCCGCTCCCATTCCCGATGAGGTCACGCGCTTGGTGCAGGAGCGATCGGCCGCGATCTACACCCTGCTCGAGTGCCGTGGCATGGTGCGGGTGGACCACATCTGGACCGGCGACCGATTGGTGACCATCGAAGTGAACACCACGCCGGGCTTCAGCGGCGCCAGCATCTTCCCGAAGATGCTCGAGGTCTCAGGCATCGGCGTAGCAGCCGCCGTGAACGGACTGGTCGCGCAGATGCTTCAGCGCAAAGGCTGATTGCTGAGGAAATCGGCCGCGGCGCGCATGGCGATGGCACGGTGGCTCATCGTGTTCTTATCCTTCAGGTCCATCTCCGCGAATGTGAGCGTGTGCCCATCCGGCCTGAAAATGGGATCGTAGCCGAAACCACCCGAGCCGCGCGGCGATTCCACGATGGTGCCGTTCACCACGCCCTCGAAGGTGCGCTCCTTGCCTTCGGCCACCAGCGCGATCACCGTGCGGAAGTGCGCTGATCGATCCGTTGCGCCTTTCAACTCATCGAGGAGCCTGTGCATGTTGGCCGCAGGATTCTTGGCTGGGCCAGCATAACGCGCCGAGTAAACACCGGGAGCACCATTCAGGGCCGCAACCTCAAGCCCGGTATCGTCTGCGAGGCAGGGCATGCCGGTGCGCTGGTGGGCGAAATGGGCCTTTTGCAATGCATTGGCTTCCAGTGTATCGCCGGTCTCAGGCAAGTCCAGCGGCAATCCGACTTCAACGAGCGAGACCAGATCGATTGACTTTGGCAGCAGCAGCTTCAGCTCGGCCACCTTGCCCGCATTGCCGGTGCAGAGCAGCATGCGTGAATCGCCATTCCGGATCATAGGCTACAGTTCAGATGCATCATTGGGGCATCGCATCGCGCCGCTCGCGCACGGTGTACATGGGCTTGCCTTTGTGCATGAGGAAGAGCCTGCCGAGGTATTCGCCGATGAGGCCGAGCATGAGCAGCTGGATGCCGGAGAAGACCACCACGGCCGCCATGAGCGAGGCCCAGCCCTGTGGCGTGTCGGTGAGCAGGCTCTCCACGAAGGCGGTGATCGCCATGATGAATCCCACAAGGCTCACCACGATGCCGATCACACTGCTCACGCGCAAGGGCATCACGGAGAAATTGATGAACATGATTAGCCAAAGCCGCACGAGCTTGCGAAGGGTGTAGCCGCTGCTGCCCTCGGCTCGCGGCGCATGCAGCACCTTCAGCTTGCCGATTCGCTGCGTATTCTCCAGGATGATCCCATCGATGTACGGATAGGGGCCGCCATATTCGAGGACGCGATCGCGCAGGAATCGATTGATGCAGCGGAAGCTCGACAGGTAGAGGTCCTTGGGCTTATCGAGCAGGACGTTCGCAACGGCATCGTTGAACCGGCTGCCGAGATTGCGCAGGAGCGAGTGCTGTTTCCGCTCGTAGTAGGTGTAAACAACGTCGAGCTCGGCATGCAGCAGATGATGCTCAAAGAGCCGCTTCACCTCCGATGGCGGGTTCTGGAAATCGTCGTCGATGTTGATGATGAACTGGCCGCTCGCGGCAGCGTAGCCCGCCATCACGGCGTTATGCTCCCCGAAATTCCGGGCTAGATCCACCGCGACGATGGGCATGGGTGCCGCGCGGCACAGGCGCACGATGGCCTCCCAGCTCTTGTCCGGGCTGCAATCATTCACCAGCACAACCTCTACGCCGCCATCAATCTGCAGGCCGGCCAGCTCATGCACCAGCTTTTCGATGCTGGTGGCACCGTTGTAAACAGGGATGACGATGGAGAGGGAGATCATGCGTGCGGGCGCCGGGCCACCAGGAGCACCGAACCACCGAAGGGCAGCGCCGCCCCGAAGGAAATGAGCTTGCGCTCCAAGGTCAAGCAGGCGCCGAAGACCTTATCCACAACCGTGTTGAAGGGAGCCACATCGCTCGCCTCAGGCGCCGGCCATAGTTTCCTGCGGATGGCCATCAACGGGAAGAGCAGGGTGTTCCAATACGTGGCCTGCTCCACCTCGAATCCAGCCTCACGCAACAGGGCCTTCGCTTCACGCTTGGTGAATCGTTTCACCTGCCCCACCGCAACATCATGATAGCTCAGCATCCATTGGTAAGCGGCCAGGTTCAGCACAAGCGTTCCGCCGGGTCGCAGCACGCGGTGGAATCCGCGCAGCGCGGCAAGTCGATCCATGCGATAGCCGAGCACATCGAGGCTCACCATCGCATCGAATGAGGCATCGGCGAAGGGCAGTGCATCGATGGAGCCCTGCACGACCTGCGCGCCGGTCTTGCGCCGCGTGAATGCGCACGAGGCTTCCGAGAGGTCGATCCCGTTCAAGCGAGCTTGGGGGCGCCAAGCGCCGATGGCTTTGAGCATGCCGCCCGTGCCGCATCCAGCATCGAGGATATCCGTGGCGCCGGAAGCTTTCGCCTCCAGCGTTTCGGTGATCAGTGAGCGCAGGCCACGGTACCACCAGAGCGACCCTTCCAGCTCGTCCATGCGCGCCACCTCCGCATCGGTCATGCTCATGCGCGCTTCAAGGCTTCGAATTCGGCGCGGTCGCGCATGTAGTCAGCTTCGTCATAGGCTTGGTCGCAGAACACGATGATCGCGGTGTCGGGCCCGGCGAAGGTGAGCTTGTTCCAGATGCCCGGAGGGATGCATACCCCTGTTCCCGGGTCATCAAGGACCATGGTGACTGTGCGCTGCGCGTCATCCAGGTCAACGGAAACGCTCCCCGAGAGGCAGACGACGGTTTGCGTGCACCATCGGTGCGCATGATTGCCGCGCACCGCTCCGGCGGGAACCCCGCTCACTGCGAAAACACGCCGGATGGGCATGCCCAGAGCACGTTCGCCTTCATCGGGGAAAACGGTGAGCGAACCGCTCGCATCGGCGAAACGCGGGAACCGGATCATGCGCAGGTCGTCGATGGTGGCCTTCATGAATGCCGGTTGAAGTAGGAACGCACGCCGATGATCACGCGATCGGCATCGGCGTCTGTCATTTCGGGATAGAGGGGCAAAGACAGCACGGTGCGCGCCAAACGCTCGCTCACTGGCATGGGACCATGCATGACATCCGAATAGGCAGGTTGAACATGCACCGGCTCAGGGTAGTGGATGCCTGCAAGGATGCCACCTTCCACCAAATCAGCGCGCAACCCATCGCGTGTGGATTGATCAGCGGCCTCGATCACGTACAGATGGAAGGCATGCGTGCAGCCCGCTGCTGTGGTCGGCAGATTGATCGGTAATTCCTTGAGCTGCTCGGTATAGCGCTTCGCGATGGCCCTTCGCCTTGCGGTGTGGGCATCGAGGTGCTTCAGCTTCACGCTGAGTATGGCCGCTTGAAGCGGATCGAGCCTGCTGTTCCAGCCGCGCAGCTCGCTGTGCTGCGGGGTTCGCCAGCCATATTGCCGCAGCAGCCTGAGCCGTTCGGCCACGCCCGCATCGCTGGTGAGCACCATGCCGGCGTCGCCGATGGCGCCCAGGTTCTTGGTGGGATAGAAGCTGAAGGCAGCCGCATCGCCGAAGCCGCCTACTCGCTTGCCTTTCCACTCGGCAGCATGCGCTTGTGCGCAATCCTCGATGAGCAGCAGACCATGCTTTGCGCAGAGCAATTGCATGGCTTCGATGTCCGCCGGTTGGCCGTAGAGGTGAACAGCGATGATGGCCTTGGTACGGGGCGAAAGGAGCGCCTCCACCGCTGCGGGATCGATAGTGCGCGAGCGCGGTTCCACATCGGCCAGCACAGGCGTGGCGCCCGCCATGTGGATGCTTGCAACGGTTGCGACAGCGGTGTGCGAAACGGTGATCACCTCGTGGCCCGCACCGATACCCAGCGCGCGAAGTGCAAGGTGCAAGGCATCGGTGCCATTGTTCACCCCCACACCGAATCCTGCTCCGCAGAACGACGCGAACGCACCCTCGAAACGCGCTACGGTCTCTCCCAGGATGTATGCAGGCCCGTCGAGCACCTCGCGGATAGCCGCATCGATCTCCGCGCGCAATGCCTGATAGCCTGCACGCGGATCGCTGGTGAGCAAGCTGGGTAAGGGCATGGATGGATGCTCCGCTCCATGGACGCATCGGCGGCGAAGCTAATCGAGGGCTTCAGCGCGGCCCAATGCCAACGCCAACTGGAAGGAAGGCTTGAATTGAGCTATCCTTGCGAGCAATCGGCCATTGGCACCGCCCACCATGCTTTCCTGGCTCAAGAGCAACGACCTGCTACAGCGGCGGCCAGTCACCTTCATCTTGATCGCGTTGGCGTTCAGGGCCGTGTACATCGTGATGGCTGTGGGCCAGCTGCACCCGGACAAGCAGCCGGGCTGGAACTATGTGGAATCGGGCGATGCGGCGCTCTACCTCAACCCGGTGGACCATCTGCTCGAGCACGGCTCCTACATGGATGACTACCGCATGCCAGGCGTGGGCGCACCATACTTCCTCTTCCGCCAATTCCTCAGTCCGCATCAGAGCAGGCATGCCTTCGTGGTGCTGCAGTGGCTCTTGTCCGGGATAACGGCTTACCTGCTGGGACTGCTGGCGTGGCGAATGACGCATCGCCATGCCATCGGCCTCGCGGTTTACGCCTTTTACCTGCTCAGCGCCTACAGCGCGTGGTACGACCCGGTGATCTCTTCGGACAGCCTGTCCTCATCGGCGTTGATCCTGCACGCCTGGCTCCTGCACATCGCCGTTGAGGGGCGCAGCCGACCGCTGCTGATGGCCGCCGGCTTCTTCCTTGCATGGCTCATCTTCCTGCGTCCCATCGCGCTGCTGCTGCTGTTGCCATCGGCATACGCTGCATGGCGCTACTGGGGCGGTGCGGGTGCGTGGCGCATGGCGCTCCTGGTGATGCTGCCTTTCCTCTTGCTCGATTCGGTGTGGGCCGCCCGCAACTGGCATGTGCACCGCCAATTCCGACCACTCACGAATCAAGGGTACCAGCCGGACTACTTCATGAAGGAGATCCGCGGCCATGCCATGGTGTTCCTGCAGGGCTATGGCGGCGATTACATCTGGTGGAACCCGCACGCCGATGTCCGCTGGTTCGGCATCTGGAAAGGCGGAGGAGCCATAGATGATGAGGGACGAAGAGCGAAGGAGCCGCCGTCTTACGCCTATGTCGATGGATACGATCGCGATAGCCTCATGTGGCTCGCCGATCGAACACGACTGATCGCCAGTGGCGCATTGAGCAGCGCCGATTCGCTAATGGCCGTGGCCGAAGTGAACGCGCGCTTCGATCGTTATGCCGCGCTCTATCGCGAGAAGGCCCCGTTCCAATACCATGTGATGAGCCGGCTGCGCATGTTCAGGAACGTGATGGTGCAGAACGGAACGGAGTCGATGATCCTGGCCCCCTTCGCATCGCTCCCGATCGGCATGAAGCTTTTCAAGCTGATGCAGGTCGCCATCTTCATGCTCGCCTACGGGCTCTACTGGTTGGCGGTCCCTGTGCTGCTCTGGCAATGGCGCAAGGAACTCACCGTGCTTCGCATCGTCATCGCGGCAGCCGCTCTCTACCTCACCCTGGTGTTCCCGCTCGGCTTGCGCATGTGCGAATGGAGGTACTTGGTGCTGCCGTTCCCGTTCGTGCTCCTCCTATCCACCGTGTTCGTTATGCGCTTGCTGCCAATGCTTCGCCGAACAACCCCTGCCGCATGAGCGCGTCTTCGTCACGGCGCATCGCGAACATGATATGACCAGGACCCTGCTCATCACCGGCGGCGCCGGATTCGTTGGCTCCGCGATCGCGCTGGATTGGAAGCTACGGCACCCGACCGACCGGGTGATCGCCTTCGACAACCTCAAGCGCCGTGGCAGCGAGTTGAACTTGCCGCGGCTGAAGGCCTCAAGCATCGAGTTCGTGCATGGCGATGTGCGCAGCATCGCTGACCTCATGGGCCTGCCGCGCATCGATGCGCTGGTTGAGTGCTCAGCAGAGCCGAGCGTGCTTGCGGGCTATGGCGGCGATGCGCGGTACGTGATCGACACCAACCTGCTCGGCACGGTGAATTGCCTGGAACTGGTTGCGCGCGACAAGGCCGATATCGTGTTCTTGAGCACCAGCCGCGTGTACCCCATTGCAGCGATCAACGGCAGCTGCGTGGAGGCAAATGGGAAATTCGCCATCGACCCGAATGCTGCGGTGCGTGGCGCATCGGTCCATGGCATCAGCGAGGACTTCC
>DAORNP010000075.1:9017-13246 GCA_035441065.1 Flavobacteriales bacterium
GCGCTCCTTGTACGGTGCCACCAAATTGGCCAGCGAGCTGCTCATTGCCGAGCAAGCCGATGTGCATGGCTTCCGCTGGGTGGTGAACCGCTGCGGAGTGATCGCAGGACCGTGGCAGATGGGCAAGACCGATCAAGGCTTCGTGCTTTTGTGGCTTGCACGGCATCAATGGGGGCTGCCTCTGGCTTACACGGGCTTCGGTGGCCGCGGGGCACAGGTGCGCGATGTGCTGCACATCGACGACCTCTGCGACCTGGTCTCCTTGCAACTGGAAGGCATGGACCGTGTGAATGGCGCCGTATTCAACGCTGGTGGTGGCGCTGCCAATAGCGCGAGCCTCGCCGAATTCACGGCATTGGCTGCGGCAGCCACAGGCAAGCGGATCACGGTGGACAGCAACCCCACCGAACGCCGTGGCGACCTGAAGCTCTATGTCACCGATCACCGCAGGCTCACCGATGCCACCGGCTGGATGCCTCAACGGGACCTGCGCACGATCTTCGCCGACGCGCAGGCTTGGCTCGTTGCTCACGAGCCGGTGCTGCGGCCCATTCTCGGTTGAATCGCATGGACATCGCCCTCATCACCGGATCCGGAGGCCTCATCGGCGCCGCCTCAGTGCGCCATTTCGCGCGGTCCTTCGACCGCATCCTCGGCATCGACAACGACATGCGCCGTGTTTTCTTCGGGGACGAGGCCAGCACCCGGTGGCAGGCCGAGCGCCTCACGGAGCAGCTGCCGAATTACGCCCACCATGCAGTTGACATCCGCGATGTGGCGGCGATGGAACGCATCTTCCAAGAACATGGCAGTGACATCAAGCTCATCGTGCATACGGCTGCGCAACCCAGCCACGACAAGGCTGCCGATATCCCTTTCCTCGATTTCGAGGTGAACGCGAACGGCACGCTGAACATGCTCGAGCTCACGCGGCGCCACTGCCCGCAAGCCGTGTTCATCTTCACCAGCACCAACAAGGTGTATGGCGATACGCCCAATGAATTGCCCTTGGTGGAATTGGAGACGCGGTGGGAGCTCGACCCGTCGCACCCGTACTACGAACACGGCATCGATGAGCGCATGAGCATCGACCACTCGAAGCACAGCCTGTTCGGCGCGAGCAAGGTGGCTGCCGATGTGATGGCGCAGGAATATGGCCGCTATTTCGGCATCCGCACTGGGATCTTCCGCGGCGGTTGCCTCACGGGCCCGGGCCATAGCGGCGCGCAATTGCACGGCTTCCTCTCCTACCTGATGAAGTGCGCCATGGACCGCAGGCCCTATACCATCTTCGGTTACAAGGGCAAGCAGGTGCGCGACAACATCCATGCGGACGACCTGGTGGCCATGTTCGAAGCTTTCTACCGGGCGCCGCGCGTGGCCGAGGTGTACAACGCCGGTGGCGGGCGCTTCGCCAACTGCAGCATGCTCGAGGCCATCGCCATCTGCGAGCGCATCACCGGCAACCGCATGCAGGTCACCCTCTCCGACCAGAACCGCATCGGCGACCACATCTGGTACGTGAGCGACCTGAGCCGCTTCAAGCAGCACTACCCCGAATGGCAGCCGCGCTTCGGCATTGAAGCCACGCTCACACAGATCCACGATGAATTCCTGGCCCGCCAGCGCGCATGAACCTCGACCGCATCTACGCCTACCGATTCCGTGACGTTGACCACGCCAAGCGTGGCATGGTGTGGGCCGAGCTCGCGCGATTCATGCATGAGAAGCTGGGTCGCCCGCGCGTGATGCTCGACCCCGCGGCAGGCATGTGCGAGTTCATAAACGCGATGCCCGCCACCGAGAAGTGGGCTGTGGACATCAACGAGCCCTTCATCCGCGCGCATGCGGCCAAGGACATCCGCATCGTGATCGGCGACACGCTGAAGGCCGATTTACCCAAGAACCATTTCGATGGCGTGTTCGTGAGCAATTTCCTGGAGCACCTGCATTCGCAGGAAGAGGTCGCGGACTTCCTCTCCAAATTGCACGGTCATCTGAAGCCCGGGGGCCGCATCGCCATCATGGGGCCGAACTTCAAGTACGTCTATAAGGAGTACTTCGACTTTGCCGACCACACGGTGGTGCTCTCTGAACTGGGCGTGGCGGAGCACCTGTACGGCGCAGGCTTCGAGGTGGAAGCGATCCACCCGCGTTTCCTGCCGCTCTCGTTCCGCGGCCGCCTGCCCGTGAACAAGATGCTGGTGCAACTCTACCTGGCCATGCCTTGGGCCTGGCGCTTCTTCGGAAAGCAATTCCTGCTGATCGGGAGGAAATGAAACTGAGCGTTGTGATCCCCGCCCACAACGAGGAGGGCAGCATCGCCGAGACCCTCCAGCAGCTGCATGCGGTGCTGAGCCGGGAGGGCATCGCACACGAGATCGTCGTGGTGAACGACCACAGCAGCGATGGCACGGGAGCAGTCCTGGCCGAACTGGGGCGAACGATCGCAGAGCTGCGCGAAGTGGTGAATGAAGGACCTGGCGGCTACGGCCACGCCGTGCGCAAAGGACTCTCTTGCTACACCGGCGACTGCGTGGCGGTGATGATGGCCGATCTGAGCGACGACCCGGAGGACCTGGTGCGCTTCTATCGCAAAATGCTGGAGGGCTATGATTGCGTCTTCGGCACGCGCTGGAGCAAGGGCGGCTACGTGGTGGATTATCCCATCCACAAGCGTGTGATGAACCGCCTGGCCAATACCATCGTGCGCTTGGTGTTCCGCTTGAAGTACAACGATTGCACGAATGCTTTCAAGCTCTTCAGGCGAAGCACCATCGATGGCATACAGCCGTTGCTCTCGCCCCACTTCAACCTCACGCTTGAGCTTCCGCTGAAGGCGATCGTGCGCGGATACAGCTATGCCGTGCTGCCCAACAGCTGGCGAAACCGGAAGTCGGGCGTCTCGAAGCTGAAGATCCGCGAGATGGGTAGCCGCTACTTCTTCATCCTGCTCTATTGCCTCATCGAGAAGCACTTCGCCTTGGGCGATTTCAACAAGCGCGGCGGCCAGCCGCCGGCGAACCATGCATGAGGCCTTGCGCATACCAGGCCGATTGCTGGAGGCCTTCTTGCGCAGCCGCTTAGGACGCTGGGCCGTGAAGGGGCCATGGCAAGCGCCCGTGCTCCTGATCGCCACCGTCGTGCTCTTCAGCTTCCCTTCGTACGATGTGGCCCTGGTGCTGCATGAGATGGACGACAATTGGGAGGGGGTGTTCACGCAGGTGGAAGCGCCGTTCACCGACCACACGGCGCAATACCCGGGTGAATCGCATAGTGGAAAGCTGGCCTATCGCTTCGTGCCAGCTTTGCTGCTGCGGGCCTTGGGCGTGCGCACCATGCAGGGGGCCATGATTGTGCAGTTCTTCCTCATGATGGCATTCCATGCGCTGCTCTATCATTTGCTGCTGCAACTGCTCCGCGATCCACGGCAGGCCCTTGCCGCGGCCTTGCCATTCTGCTTCGTGATCACCGGCCATGTTTATGCTTCCGACTATCGCGGCATCTTCGATACCCTGGCGCTCGACTTCCTGCTCCTGGCCATCCTGTTGCGGCGCAGCGTTTGGGTGATCCCGGCGCTACTCCTGGCCTGCTTCACCGACGAGCGTGCCCTGATGGCATCGCCAGCGATTGTGCTGCTCGGCATCTTCCTCGATGACCAGGACCGCTCGATGGGTTCCATGATCCGCGGATTGTGGTCGCGAACGGCATTGCTCATCGTCGGTGCGTGGGCCTTGTACTTCGGTCTGCGATTCTCCTTAGGCGCTGTCTTCGGCCTGCGGACTGAATCAGTGGACCTCTGGCACTACTTCAAGCAGAATATTCCGCGCCTCGGCTATGGATTGTACATCGGACTCGAGGGCCTGTACATCCTAGCAGGCATGGCCGCCGCGTACTTGTATCGCGAGCGGCGCTTTGCATTCCTGGTCGCTTTCGTGGGCTGTGCACTGCTCCTGCACTTCTTCGCGTTGAGCGTGGTCGATATCAATCGCAGTCTATCCTACCTCGCACCGTGGCTGGTGCTGCTCATGGTGGTTGTGGCGCGCTCATACCCATGGACGACTGTTGCGCAGGCACTGGGCTGGTCCATCGTTGTGAGCTTCGTTTACACCGACTTCTGGCCGCTGCCCGTGCAGTTGTTCCGCATGGCCTTCGTGACGCGGTCCCTGCTCCCATGGGAAGCATGGGTCACGCCATGAGCGCGCGGCATCGGTGACGCGCCTCGCCCG
>DAORNP010000075.1:13268-18005 GCA_035441065.1 Flavobacteriales bacterium
AGAGGCCGATGCGCGCGGCCACCTCTGGCCTGCAGATAAGGAAATTGTAGTGCGCGCTCCGGCTCAGCCGCTCCGTGCGCATGGGCGGCCACACCTGGTCGTCGATGTTGAAGTACACGTAATCCAACCCTTCGATGATGGCGGCCACTTCCTCCGCCACGGAATCGTTGAGCAATTCGATGAGCATGCTCGGGCGATCCCGGCGGATCAGATCAACGAAGCCCCGGAGCACCGTGGGCTCGTAGGTCTCCACGTCGATCTTCAGCAGGTCCGTTGTGGGCTTCTGCAATTCGGACAGCACATCCATCACCGTGATGCAAGGCACTTCAACAGGAACCAGGTTAGGGTCCTGCGTATTGAATTCCGGGTTCAGTGAAACGGAGAGCACATGGTCGGCCCAGCCTTGATCGTAAAGCACGGCGGTTCCCTTGTGGTCGCTCACGGCTGCACGAATAGCCTTGATGCCACCGCCGTTGAGGGTGATGTTGTCCTCGAGCCGCTCGAACACGCGCGCCACGGGTTCGATGGCGGCAATGGTGGCTTGCGGCGCTACGGCCTTTGCCAGCAGGGCATACATGCCGGTGTTCGCGCCGATGTCGATGATTACCTCAGCATGCCTGCACAGGCGCACCCAGAGCTCAACAGAGGTCTTCTCCCAGCCATCCAAGCCGCGCCAGAAGAGCTCATTCTCGATGAGGTGGCCGTGATGCCTGATCCGGAACGAGGCATGGTCATCGACCTTAACGTTGATCACACCCTTGAAGTGCAGGTGCCTGTACACCGGCTCAGGCACGCGGACCAGAGCGCGCAATGCGGTGTATACCGGCTGCTTGAAGGGCAATGCGGCATAAGCACGCTTCAGGAGCCGCTTGAAGGCGTTCATGAGTACGGGCGGTTGTGGCAAAGAACGGCCTTTCGTTTCAAGCAAACAGAAGGTGCAACATGCCGGTCGCCGCGGAGAAAGCGCATCACGCTTCAGACGATCACGCGGGCATGCGCAGCATCCATGCACCGGCCTCCAGCTCCAGATAACGCAAGGTGGAACCGGGGATCGATTCGGCCCAGCGCTTGGCGGCTGCCCGCTCATCGGCCCGTGCGCCATCGTCGAGGAGAACAAGTGCCCCGGGCTTGAGGAGGTGATTGAGCAAGGGAACGGCCGGGTAGCGCGCCATATGCTGCGAAGTATCGGGCGGGCCATCGACCACCAATAGATCGATGGTGCTTGGCAGGCGCGCGTGCCTCAGGTCGTACCACAGGTGCGTATCGGCACCGACCTGCTGGCGCACCAGCGGCGCATCGATCACTTCAGCGAAGTTGAGCAGGCCATGCTCAGCAAGGGCATCGCGCGTGCGCTGGGCATACTCCGGATCGTGCTCCAAGGCCACCACCTTGCCAGCGCCGTTGCGCTTCATGCAATAGGCGATCACCAGCGTTGATACCCCGCTGCTGGCCTCTAGCACCGATGCGGTCTTATCGGCCAGGATCCGCGAGACGATCACGCGCAGCAGATCAGGCGATGCGGCCCAGCTGCGCATGGCGGGCAGCGGGAGCACTGGATCAATGGCCTGGGTGACCCCGATGAGCGACTCGATCTGCGTGTAGGTGGATCGCTGCTCCTGAAGCACGCGCAGATAGATGGCATGCTGGTAGGCACGGGACTCGAACACGGCGAGCACGATGGCCGCTACGCCCAAGGCCATGGGCACCACCAACCCTGCGCTGCCCCAGAGGGCATGCGCGCCAAGGCCACTGACGGCCACCGCAACAGCGGCACCGAGCACCACCAGGACCTGCTTGCGCGCGATGGGTTGGCTCATCAGGATGATCGCGGCCATGCCGACGACGACAAGGATACCGCATGTCCCGGCAAGGGCAAATCATCAGTCGCTACTTTCGCCCGGAGCGTGATTTCAGACACAAGCCTTCCTCTCAGCACCCCATGGCACGTTGAGCATCGGCTACCAAGCAACACACGCGACCGCATGGCTCCCCGCATCCTACAACCGATTCGCCCGCAGCCGGGGCTGGTGATATGAGGAGGCAAGGGGCGCAGCAGCCCGTGGTGATCATGAGCATGGAGCCCTGGGGCGACATGTGGTATTCCAAGCAGCACTATGCCGCTCAGTTGGCGCAAGGCAGGGAAGTGTATTTCGTGAGCCTGCCCGATCGCTGGCGCTGGACCGATCTCTTTTCGCTCCGCGCAAGCCAGAGCATCTCGCCCGAAGGCGTGCATGTGGTGGAGTACCGCAACAACCTGCCGCTGCGCTTGCTCGGTACGCGCCTGAGCAGCCTGATGAACCGGCTGAACGCGCTCAAGCTCGCGCGCATCATGCCTGCCGACGAGTATGTGATTTGGTCCTTCTTCCCGACCACCCTGGCCAAGCACCTGGCGCGCTCGAATGCCGGCAGCAAGGTGATCTACCATGTGGTTGACCCCTACATCGACCGGCCCAATGACCGCTCCTTCGCCCGTGCGGCGGACCTTGTGGTGGCCATCAATCCGTGGTACCTGAATTACTACCATCGCGTCAATGCGAACTGCATCCTGATCCCGCACGGGGCGCAGCCCAGCAATCGGCAATTCGACCCTGACGAGGTGCAGGCGCTCCGAGCGCGCTTCGGCCGGTTCGCGGTCTTGGCCAGCGGGTTGAGCCGATCGCTCAACTTCCCGCTGCTTCTGCAGTTCGCGCGGTCGCAGCCCGAGGTACCACTGGTGATCGTGGGCAAGCGCTTCCCCCTGCCCAGCCAGGCACAGGCCCTCAGCGATGAGTTGTTCGCCTTGCCGAATGTGCACTACCTCGGCGTCCTGCATCCGGACCGCCTGAAGAACCTTGTGCATGCAGCTACGGTGGGTTTGGTCGCCTACGACTTCGAGCCCACGCGTTCCGTGCCTACTGAAGCCGGCCGAACGCCCCTGAAGGCACTCACCTATCTGTCGCAGCATTGCCCTGCGGTCTCCACCAACAACAGCTATGTGCCGGAATTGGAAGGGCTCGGCTTCTTCAAGGCAGAGAACGAAGCACATTTCCTGCATCTGGCGGATGAAGTGCTCTCGGGGAAGCGCGCGGTGGATGTCAGTGCTGTGGACCGCTACCTCGATACCGTGGCCTACAGTGCGCTTTCGGCCAGGATCCTCGAAGCCCTGCAAGCGAAGAGGGCCGAAGAACCCAGAACGGCAGGCAAGCAACGGATCGCACAGGGTCATCCGGTATTGATCGTATCGAATGAAGCTTGGGACGGGCCACGCTACAGCAAGCACCGCCTGGCGATGGCCATGGCTCACCGGCGCGTGACCATCTTCGTTGATCCAGCGATGCGCTGGAAGCCCATCAACCTGCTGCGTTGGACGATTACGGAGCGCCGCACCCCCGAGGGCGTCGGAGTGCTCACCTATTTCAATGCGATCCCCTTCCTGGGCGGCCGGTTGCGCGGCTTGAATGATTTCATCGTGGGCCTCCGTCTCCGCAGGTACCTGCATCGCTCTGGTGCCAGCGCCCCCATCTTCTGGACCTTCGATCCGAGCCGGCTCGCCTCGCCCCGGATGCTGAAGCCCGTGGTCTCCGTGTACCATTGCGCCGATGACCACCGGCTCGGCGTGAACGTTGAGAAAAAGCTGGCCGCGCGCGTGGACCATGTATTCTGCATCGCGAAGGGATTGATGCCCCGCTTCAAGGACCTGAATGCCTCTGTGCATCATGTGCCGCACGGCCTTGCGCCAAACGACTTCTCGCCTTCTGAACCGGTGGCCCCGAAGTACCCCGCTGGCTATGGCCTTTACATCGGCAATGTGAACGACAGGCATGACTTCGGCCTTTGGGAGAAGCTCATGCTGGCACACCCCGATGTGCATTGGGTGGTAGTGGGGCCGATACGGGTGAGCGACCCGGTAGCACGGAGGTTGATCGAGCAGCACACGTTGCCGAACGTGACCTTCACCGGCCAAGTGCCCTATGCCGAGCTCCGCGATCTGATCGCCGGTTGCGGATTCGGCTTCCTGTACATGAACCCGGATACCGAGGCCAACCGGATATCGAGCCAGAAAGTGGTGCAGTTCCTCGCACAGGGCAAGCCGTTCTTCTGCAGCTGGTTCTCGGAATACGCCGAGCTTCCCGGCCTGGTGCACATGAGCGATTCGCACGAGGAGGCCCTGCAACACTTCGCGCAATGGCGCGCGGCGGGCGAGGATCCGGATGCGGCCGCGCGGCGCATAGCCCACGCAAGCTCCCTGCTGTACGAGCGGCAATTCGAGAACCTGCCATTCCAACCGTAAGCCCGCCAGCTGTGCGCCCTTGACCCATGTCCCTGAAGCGCGGCCTCATCTACACCTTCCTCGCGCAAGCGCCCACGCTACTGCTCTTCTTCGTGACGAGCACTTTGATGACGCGCATGCTCGGCGACGAGGGCCGCGGGGAATACGCGCTGATCACCAACCAGGTGGCACTGCTCACGCTGCTCCTTTCACTGAACATCAACTACGGCATCAGCTACTTCGGCTCGCGCACAGGACAGCTGCGCGATGTGGTCGGTGTGGCCGTGGCGCTCTTCATCAGCTCGGTCTTCCTGTTCGCACGCATGGGCGGCGAGTTCATTCCCACCTTGGAAGAGGGCGACTTCGCCTTCCACAGCATCCTGCCGCAGGGCGCATCGCTCGAGCGGACGAGCAAGGTGATGGCGGAGAAGATGGTCCGTTCGGCGGACTTCATCAATCCGCCGACCGTGTACCGACCGTCCATCATC
>DAORNP010000076.1:0-2227 GCA_035441065.1 Flavobacteriales bacterium
GCGTTGAAGCTTGGGAAGGTTGAGCGCAGCAGGCTGCGGTGTGGCTTGGAAAGACCAGGAGAAGCAACGGCGCATGCAGGTGGTGTTGCATCTGGTGCACTTCCGGATGACCGCATGTGAAAAACAGCAAGCCCCGACATCTGCCGGGGCTTGCGCGTTCAGGTCGGAATGACTCACCCATTCTTGTGGATCAAGAACCCATCATCCACCGGGATGGTGCTGCCGTTGAGCACCGAGGCCCTGTCTCTCACTCGGCTATTCGTACTGTGCGCAAGAGCACCACCCCAGCGTTCGGCATGGGCATGAGCCTTTCCGCTCCTTCGCTTTCGGTGCCGGTCGGTGAATGGATCCGTTCATTGCTCGGCCAGTACCAGCTGCGTCATGACCTGATGAAACAGGTGAAGGCACCGGGGAATGCTCAGGCATTGAATAAGCTGCGAAAGCTGTTCAGGGCCGGTTGACCTGGTGAGTGCCAGTCCGGACCAACCCTGCGGAAGACGTCTGGCAAGGTGAGATCGCGTGAGCGGGCGCAGCGGCAGCCCGGCGCAGGCAGGGCCTTGCGGATGCGCACAGCGAGGAGGCGACCAACGGAAGCCACCGCAGCGCCGCAGCCGCTGGACCTGACAAGACCGGCTACAGCGAAGCACGCGGCCCGTGCGTTGGCTTTGCGCGTGGGAGAGGGACACGCCCAACACAAGGCTCAAGTCACAAGTTTCAAGCCTCAAGGAGCCAAGGTCCGCCGCCGCTTCCACGCCTTCACCCCCTCGTACCACAGCACGCTTGCCAGCCCCACGCCGGTGGCGAGGCCCAGCAGGCCGATGGTGGGGGAGGCGAGATGGAAGAAGTCGCGGAAGAGCGGCACGTAGAGCAGCGCGAGCAGCATGACCACCGTGCCGGCGAGGATGCCGCGCAGCAGGGCGTTGGGGTAGCGCAGGGTGTCGAGGAGGGAATGCTCGAAGGAGCGGTTGACGAGCGTGAGGGCGATGTTGGCCACTACGAGGGAGGTGAAGACGAGGGTGCGCGTGAGCTCTTCGCCGAGGTCGTTGTGTACGGCGTACTGGTAGCAGAAGAGCGTGCCCACGGTGATCATGAGGCCCTGGGCGAGGCTGGTGCGCAGCTCGGTCCAGGAGAGGAAGGTGAGGTCCATGCGGCGCGGGCGGCGGCGCATGCTGCCGGGCTCGGGCGGTTCGCTCTCGTAGGCGATGCTGCACGTGGGGCCCATGAGCAGCTCCAGGAAGATGACGTGCACCGGCGTGAAGATGTTGGGGTAGAGCCAGCCCAGCAGCAGCGGCAGCGCCACGGTGAGGATGATGGGGATGTGGATGCTGATGATGTACTGGATGGCCTTCTTGAGGTTGCCGTAGATGCGGCGGCCCTGCGCCACGGCGTCCACCATGCGGCCCAGGTCATCGTCCAGCAGCACCAGCGCGGCGGCTTCCTTGGCGAGCTCGCTGCCGCGCTTGCCCATGGCGATGCCGATGTGCGCGGCCTTCAGCGCGGGACCGTCGTTGACGCCATCGCCCGTCATGGCCACCACTTCGCCCTGGGCTTTGAGGGCTTTCACCACGCGCAACTTGGCCTCGGGGAACATGCGGGTGAAGAGGTTGCTGGTACGCACGGTGGTGGCCAATGCGGCATCGTCCATGGCGTGCACGGCCTCGCCGGTGACGGGTTCGCCGGCGATGGGGAAGTGGACCTGCCTGGCGATGGCCGTGGCGGTGACGGGGTTGTCGCCGGTGATGATGACGGTGCGGATGCCGGCCTCATCGAAACTGCGGAACACCTGCTCGATGTTCTTCTTCGGCGGATCGTGGAAGGCCACCAGGCCGAGGTAGGTGAAGGTGAAGTGCTGCTGCTCGGCGGGCCAGGCATCGCCTTGCTGGGTGGTCTCGCCCACGGCCAGGATGCGGTAACCCTGCGTGGCAAGGGCATGCACGTGTTGCAGCACGGCATCGCGTTCAGCGGCGGGCAGGTCGCTGCACGCGAGGATCGCTTCGGGCGCGCCCTTGGCGGCGATGATGCGTTCGCCCGCGTCGTTGGCGAAGACGTGCGTCATCATGGGTGGCTTGCCGCTGAGCGGGTACTCGTGTACCATGCGGAAGGCGGGGCGGCGGTCGCTGGCGGCGCTGCGCGCGTAGGCGGCGTGCAGCGCGGTCTCCATGGGGTCGAAGGGCACGGGTTCGCTGGCCCACATGGCGATCTCGATGAGGTGCTGCACCTCGGGCGA
>DAORNP010000076.1:2374-12249 GCA_035441065.1 Flavobacteriales bacterium
CGGCGCGCATCATGCGCCAGGCGCCCAGCGCCATGAAGGTGGTGAAGGCCACGGGGATCTCCTCCGGCAGGATGCTCATGGCCAGCGTAAGGCCCTTCAGCAGGCTGTCCAGCAGGTCGCGCGAGGCGATGTAGTTGAGGCCCCACACCAGCAGGAAGAAGGCCGCGCCCACGATGGCCATGTTGCGCACGAAGCGCTGTATCTGGCGCTCCAGCGGCGAGCGCCCCTCCTCGATGGTGGCGAGCGAATGACCGATGCGCCCGATCTCGGTGCCGGCACCGGTCGCCACCACGAGGCCGCGCGCCGTGCCCTGCGTGACCAGCGTGCCCGACCACAGCATCGACCGCCGGTCCCCCAGCGCCACCTCCGCCGCCACCGGGGCGGTGGCCTTGTCTCCTTGGGCACACTGAAGGCCTCGCCGGTGAGGATGGACTCGTTCACCGAGAAGTCGTTGGCGTGGATCACCTGGCCGTCGGCGGGTACCAGTTCGCCCTCCTGCACCACCACGAGGTCGCCGAGCACGATGTCGTCGGAAGGGATGTCGATCACTTCATTGCCCCGGATCACCCGCGCCTGCGGATGGGTGAACTGCTCCAGTGCCTCCAAGGCCTTGCGGCTGCGCTGGTCCTGGTAGAGGGAGATGGCGCTGATGAGCACGATGGCGCCGAGCATGAAGAAGGCCTCGCCCAGCTCGCCGAGGATGAAGTAGATCGTGGCCGCCACCAGCAGCAGCAGGAACATGGGCTCGGTGACGGCCGTGCGCAGGGCCTTCCAGAAGCCGCTGCCGTCCTTTCCGTCGAGCGCGTTGGTGCCGTGGGCCGCGCGCGCTGCTTCCACCTCCTGGTCAGTGAGGCCGGTGAAGGGGAAGGGGTTGGTGGGCATGGCGGAAGTGGGAGCGGAAGGTATGCCGGGTCAATTGCTGGGCTGTCCGCATATCGCATCGGCTTCGGACCTTCGCCGCCCATGAGCCTGAACCGCACCGTCCGTGTCACCAAGCGCTTCACCTTCGAGATGGCGCATGCTCTGCGCTGCCACGATGGCCAGTGCGCCAACATCCACGGCCACAGCTATGTGCTGGATATCACCATCAGCGGGGCTCCTGTGCTTGCGCCCGGCCATCCGAAGGACGGCATGGTCATCGACTTCGCCGATCTGAAGAAGATGGTGAAGCCCATCGTGGACCGGTACGACCATGCGTTGTTCCTGCACGAGAATGAACGCGGGTCCATCGACTTGTCGAATGCGTTGTTCGGCCGCGTCCTTTTCACCAGCTACCAGCCCACCTGCGAGAACATCCTGCTGGCCATCGTGGAGGAGCTGGCACCGAAGATGCCGGCCGAGGTGAAGCTGTGCGGCGCGCGCCTGCAAGAGACGGCCACGAGCTGGGCGGAGTGGCGCGCGTGATCATCGCATGGATGCGCAATTCCTCGCTCTCGGACTGTTCTTCCTGATCGCCGTGCTCTACAGCAGCGTGGGGCACGCGGGCGCCAGCGGCTACCTGGCCGTGATGGCGCTGCTCTCCTTCGCGCCCGACACGATCAAGCCCACTTCGCTGCTGCTAAACGTGGTGGTTGCTGGCATCGCGAGTTGGCGCTATCTCCGCGCGGGTTGCTTCAGCTGGAAGGTGTTCTGGCCTGTGGCTGCCGTTGCGCTGCCGCTGGCATTCATCGGTGGAAGGGTGGAGCTGCCCGCGCGCGTTTTCGCGATCGCGGCCGGTGTGTTCCTGATCGTCTCGGCGCTGCTGATGGCGTGGCGCGCTTGGCGCAAGCCCGAGGAACTGGATACTCGCCCGATGCCCTTCGCCGCATCGCTCGCCGCAGGCGCACCCATCGGATTCATCAGCGGCATCATCGGCGTGGGCGGCGGCATCTTCCTATCGCCGGTGCTCATCCAAGGGCGCTGGGCCGCGCTACGTGAAGTATCCGGCATCTCGGCGCTCTTCATCCTCGTCAATTCGCTGGCGGGGCTGGCGGGGCGCATGAGCACTGGGCTGGAGCTGCATCCTTTCCTGCCGTGGTGGCTGCTGGCCGTGGTGCTCGGCGGGCTGCTCGGCTCGTGGCTTGGCGTTTCGCGCTTCGGTGCGCGTGCCATCCTCATCGCGCTCTTCCTCGTGCTGATGACCGCTGGGGTGAAGCTGCTGGTGACGGCGTAAGCCTACGCGCTGGCGCTGCGCACGGGTGAGAATGGTTAGAGAAGGTTGCGAGTGATGAGAAAGCGGGTGCCTCCCTCACCGCCTTCTCCACCCTCTCCACCTTCACCCTTCTCACCACCTTCACCTTTCTCCTGATCTTCGCCCCATGATCCATCCCTGGCACGACATCTCCACTGGCGATCACGCCCCGCAACGCGTCAACGCCATCATCGAGATCCCCAAGGAGAGCAAGGGTAAGTACGAGCTCGACAAGGAGAGCGGCCTCCTCAAGCTCGACCGCGCCCTCTTTAGCGCCGTGCATTATCCGGCCAACTACGGCTTCATCCCGCGCACCTATTGCGATGACCATGATCCGCTGGATATCCTGGTGCTCACCAGCCTCACCCTGCCGCACCTCTGCTTGGTGGATGCCACGGTGATCGGGGTGATGCGCATGGTGGACCAGGGCGAAGCCGACGACAAGATCATCGCGGTGGCCACGCACGACGAGAGCGTGAACCACATCACCGATGTCTCGCAGCTCGCGCCCCACACCGAGAAGCAGATCCGTCGCTTCTTCATGGACTACAAGACGCTGGAGGGGAAGGAGGTGAAGGTGGAGCAGTTCATGGGCCGCGAGGATGCGCTGCGGATCGTGGAGGAAGCGGTCGCGTTGTATGCGAGCACATTCGGGAAGCGGTCCTGAGATTTCACGCAGGCTTAGATCGCGCTTCGATCCAGTGCGCAGCAGGGAAGGGACCTTTGCGCCATGAGCGCAGTGAATGCCGATGTGCAAGTGACATACGGACCCGTGAACGAGGAAGTGCTAAGTCCGGAGAGTTTCGTCTTCGTAGCGCTGATGAGCGTGGAGGAGGGTCCGAACAAGGCGAGCTTCCTGCCGGTTGCGTCCTTGTTGCTGACGGACGTGCATGAAGGAGGCGCTGTGCCTGGTGCTCTGCTCCGCTGACCTACTGTACCTCATCGCCTACTTTCGCCGCCGCTTTCAGTGGAGCTCCCCCGGTGATCCGGGGTCGAGGTGGTCCAACGGCCGGACCTCGTGATCGTTCAGCGGTCCGCACACCAGAGGCCTTATGAAACTCGAAGCGACGCACCATGCGCCAGTACATCCGTTTGTTCGACTTCAGCCAGAAAATGGATTACCGCACCGAGGTGCTCGCTGGCCTCACCGTGGCCCTCGCGCTCATTCCTGAAGCCGTCGCGTTCGCATTGATCGCCGGCCTTTCTCCGCTCACTGGCTTGTATGCCGCCTTCGTGGTGGGCCTCATCACCAGCATCTTCGGCGGCAGGCCGGGCATGATCAGCGGAGCCACGGGCGCCATCGCCGTGGTGATCGTGGCGCTGGCCGCACGGCACGGTGTGGAGTATGTCTTCGCCACGGTAGTGTTGGCGGGCGTGATGCAGGTGCTGGCCGGAGTGCTTCGCTTGGGCAAGTTCATCCGCCTGGTGCCGCACCCCGTGATGTTCGGCTTCGTCAACGGCCTGGCCATCGTGATCTTCATGGCGCAGCTGGACCAGTTCAAGGGCGATGATGGCGCCTGGCTCACCGGCACGCCGCTCGTCACCATGCTCGGCTTTGTGCTGCTCACCATGGCCATCATCTGGGGCATGCCGAAACTGACCCGCGTGATCCCCGCATCGTTGGTGGCCATCCTGGTGGTCGCCGGCATCATCATCGGCCTCAACATCGATACGCGCACTGTGGGCGACATCGCCAGCATCGGCGGTGGTTTCCCGCCCTTCCACATTCCCGCGGTCCCCTTGACGCTGGAGACCTTCACCATCATCCTTCCCTATGCGGCCATCGTCGCAGGCGTGGGCTTGATCGAAAGCCTGCTCACCCTGAACCTGCTGGACGAGATCACCAACACACGCGGCCGCAGCAACAAGGAAGCCGTGGCGCAGGGGGCGGCGAACATCCTCAGCGGCGTGTTCAGCGGCATGGGCGGTTGCGCCATGATCGGCCAGAGCCTGATCAACGTGAGCAGCGGAGCGCGTGCACGGCTCAGCGGCATCATCGCTGCGGTGATGCTCCTGGTCTTCGTCATGTTCGCCGCGCCATTGATCGAGCAATTGCCCATGGCGGCGCTGGTGGGCGTGATGTTCATGGTGGCCATCGGCACCTTCGAGTGGGCCAGCCTGAAGACCTTCGGTCGCATGCCGCGCCACGATGTGTTCGTGATGCTGGTGGTGATGGCCATCACCGTGTTCTTCCACAACCTGGCCGTGGCCGTGCTCGCCGGGGTGGTCATCAGCGCCTTGGTCTTCGCCTGGGAGAACGCCAAGCGCATCCGTGCGCGCAAGTACGTGGACGGGCACGGCGTGAAGCACTACGAGATCTTCGGTCCGCTCTTCTTCGGAAGCGTCCAGGCCTTCACCGAGAAGTTCGATCTCGCTAACGATCCGCCGGAGGTGATCATCGACTTCGCGGAAAGCCGCGTGGTGGACATGAGCGGCATCGAGGCCCTCAACCGCCTCACCGAGCGCTACCGCGAGGCGGGCAAGAAGGTCCACCTGCGCCATCTAAGCGCCGACTGCCGCCAGCTGTTGAAGAACGCCGAGGAGGTGATCGATGTGAACATCCTGGAGGACCCCAGCTACATGGTGGTGCTGGATAGGATCTGATCAGCTCGCGCAGCGCACGCAGAACATGCTCTGCGGCATCAGGATAAGGCGCGATGGGTATTGGCACGCCACACTTCTTGCACAGGCCGAAGCCGGGTTCTTCCACCAACACGGTCATACGCTCCAACTGCTGAAGTTTCTCCTCGGCCTTGCGCAGTGCGGCATCGTTGATCGCCTTGTTGTTGATGGCATCCATGCGTGAGATCCGGCCGATGGCTTCATCGGGCGCCACCGGTGCGGTGAGATCGCGCAGCTCGGCGATGGTGGCGCGGGTCTTCTCCAGTTCGGCGTTCAGGGCAGCGTAGAAGGCTGACTTGTGCATGGCATGAAGGTAGGGTCGGGGTGACTTTGGTCCTGGGACCGGAACGACGGCACCATAAGCCCGTTGGCATGGGGCAGTGTCGCCGGATGATGCTGCGCGTGGCGCCGAATCCCCCGCTTTGGGAAGAGGATTCCCCATCCAAGCGCACTTGAGCGCATGCTCTGGATACGCCCAAAGACTTGTGGATCAAGGTGCCGCGCGCCTTTCCATCGGTGGCGTGGTTCGTGGCACTCGCTTGGGGGGCACGATGGGGATCATGGATCCCTGACCTGGAGGACCGGATCGCCGGAATCCTTCGGTCACCATCAACAACCCAAACCCCATCGAACATGAGATTGCATTTGTCACGTTTCGCGGCCATCGGCTTGTGCCTGGCCCTAGTGCTGCCCGCCTGCCGCATGTCGCGCACGGCGAAGGGTGGAATGATCGGCGCCGGAGCGGGCGCCGGTGTCGGTGCCGTCATCGGCAACCAGTTCGGTGACAACGGGACCGCCGTGGGTGCCATCATCGGCGCGGCGGTGGGTGGCACGGCCGGCGCATTGATCGGCCGCCACATGGACAAGCAGGCGGAGGAGCTGCGGAAGGACCTCGAAGGCGCCACGGTGACACGTGTCGGCGAAGGCATCATGATCACCTTCGACAGTGGGCTGCTCTTCGCGGTGGACCAAAGCTCCCTCAACGCCAAGGCACAGGGGAACCTCAACGACCTGGCCGCCACGCTCAAGAAGTACGACGATACCGACATCCTCGTGGAGGGCCATACGGATTCGGACGGTTCAGAAACCCACAACCAGGCACTCTCGGAACGCCGGGCGAACAGTGTCAAGGCCTACCTCGTGGGACAGGGCGTCCGGTCGGCCCGATTCACCACCGTGGGCTATGGCGAATCTCAGCCCGTGGCGGACAACAGCACCGCCAGTGGCAAGTCGAGCAACCGCCGTGTGGAAATCGCCATCTATGCAGACAAGCGGATGAAGAAGGCGGCGGAGAAGGGCGAATTGTAGCGCCGGCCCTTCGCCAAGCGATCCTTGCGCGGCGATGATCGGGGCGGTACCCTGGTCGTCGCCGCGTTCGTGCGCAGCGACTACGCGACAAATTTGCCGTGTGGCTTCACACCGCGTCATCACCCGCACCGTCTGGGTCCTCTCGCTCATCAGCCTGTTCACCGACACGGCCAGCGAGATGCTCTACCCCGTGATGCCGCTCTACCTGAAGGAGATCGGCTTCGGTGTGCTGCTCATCGGTGTGCTCGAAGGCGTGGCCGAAGCGACGGCCGGACTGAGCAAAGGCTACTTCGGCATGCGGAGCGACCGCTTGGGAAGACGTGCACCCTTCGTGCAATGGGGCTATGCGCTCAGCGCCGTCAGCAAGCCCATGATGGTGGTGATGATCGCACCATTATGGATCTTCTTCGCCCGCACGCTGGACCGCCTCGGCAAGGGCATCCGCACCGGCGCGCGCGATGCCTTGCTCAACGATGAAGCGACGTCTGCCACTAAGGGCCGCGTGTTCGGCTTCCACCGCGGCATGGACACGCTGGGCGCGGTGATCGGTCCCTCGCTGGCGCTGCTCTACCTCTGGTGGCGCCCCGGCGATTACGTGCCGCTCTTCTTCATCGCCTTCGGCCCGGGCGTGGTGGCGGTGCTGCTCTCGCTATTGCTGAAGGAGAGCACGCACACGGTGAAGGCGCCAGCAAAGCCCTTCTCGTTCTTCGCCTTCCTGCGCTACTGGAAGGAAAGTCCTTCGGCCTACCGCAGGCTCACCACCGGCCTCCTGCTCTTCGCGCTCTTCAATAGCAGCGATGTCTTCCTGCTGCTCGGCGCCAAGAACGCGGGCCTCAGCGATACCGGCACCATCGGCGTGTACATCGGCTACAACCTGGTGTACGCGTTGTTCGCCTTCCCATTGGGCGCGCTGGCCGACCGCATCGGCCTGAAGCGCGTATTCCTGTTCGGCCTGCTGCTCTTCGCTGCGGTGTACTTCGGCATGGCGGCTGGTCGCGGCCTCGTGGTGATCGCCGCGCTCTTCTTTGGCTACGGCATCTACGCTGCCGCCACCGAGGGCATCGCGAAGGCGTGGATCGGAAGCATCGTGCCGCGCACCGAGACCGCCACGGCCATCGGTACCTACGCGGGCTTCCAGAGCATCGCCGCCCTCTTCGCCAGCGCCTTCGCGGGTTGGCTATGGTTCGCCTTCGGGCCGGAAGTGACGTTCGTGGTGACGGGGATGGTGGCGCTGATCACCATGGCGTATTTCGCCCTGATGGTGCCGCCACCCGCTAGGTGAACGATTCAGCTGCCATACTTCACCACTACCGCAAGTTGTCCCGCGTGGTAGGCCGTGTGCGTCACGATCCTGCCCAGCGCTTCGGCCTTCGTCTTGCGCCCGAACTCCTTGGTCTCGATGAAGCTGTCCCACTCCGCATCGGGCGTGGCCTCGATCGCGCGGCGCAGCGTGTCGGCGCTCTCTTGCACATAGGCCTTCAGCTCCGCCAAGTCGGTCCATTCGCCGGTATCGAAGCCCTTGGCCACAGTGCTTGCACGCACCTGCACATCGGCCAGGCCGAACACGTTCTTCGCGAAGAGCAGCTCCACATCGCCGATGTGACGGATGAGGAATCCGGCGCTGTTGGGTGAGGGCGCGAGCTTCTTCTCCATGTCGGCTTCAGCGAGTGTATCGAGTACCTTGGTGAAGCGGGTGCGGCCTTCAGTGAAGAGCGCGAGGAAGGAGGTGGTGCGGGGTTCCATGGGTGAAAGCTATCATGGCCTCACGGTGCCATCAATGACAATGCCCGGTGTCGGGATGAACATCGGCCATTCGGTTTCCCGTTGTGCGTGGCGAATAGTTACTGTTCCTTGCGCATGACGCCGTTCTGTGCGCATCATTGTTCCCACCTTTGTGTTCATGCCGACCGCTCCCGCATCATCGCGCACGCTCACCATCCGCAACATGGTCTGTGATCGCTGCCGCGCGGCGGTGCGCCGCGTGTTCGAGGATCTCGGCGCATCGGTGCTCCGGGTGGACCTTGGCGAGGTAGCGCTCGATCGGGATCTTGACGGGGGCGAACGTGACCGCCTGGCACGAGCGCTCAGCGAACTGGGCTTCGAGTTGGTGGAGGACCGCGACGCCGCCATCATCAACCGGATCAAGACGGCCATCGTGGCGCTCGTGCACCATCAGGGCGATGCTGACGGACGTGTCAAGCTCAGCGAGCACCTCGTCAGCATCGTGCACAAGGACTATTCAAGTCTTTCCGCCCTCTTCTCAGAAGTGGAGGGCGTCACCATCGAGCAGTATTTCCTGCTGCAGCGCCTGGAGCGTGTGAAGGAGCTGATCAAGTATGGCGAGCACACCATGAGCGAAATCGCTGACCGCACGGGCTTCAGCAGCGTGGCGCATCTGAGCGCGCAGTTCAAGAAGCTCACGGGCATGACGCCTTCGGCCTTCAAGGCCATGGGCGGGGGCCGGCTACCGCTGGACAAGGTGGGTTGATGCAAACCTTTCCGGTGATGATGTAACGCGCTGGTCCGCCGGTCGTCGGTGCTTTGTACCGTCAATACGAGAACGACCATGGACCATACGAACAACGCCACCGAGACCTTGCGCTTCACCACCACGGGCATCACCTGCGCAGGCTGCGCCAACAGCGCCACGAGCATCCTCAAGCGCCTGCCCGGCGTGGTGGAAGTGCGCGTGGATGTCGCTACCGGCACGGCCGAGGTGGACGTCGTCCAGGGTGCCATTGCGCTCAACGACCTGCTCACTGCCCTCAAACCCGCCGGCTACGGGCTCATCCCCCAAGCCGCCTAAGCGCGAACCAGCATGCCCGCCGAAAAGACCACCGTCCTGCTGCCCGTGGAGAACATGGATAGCGAGCATTGCGCCCTCATCGTGGACAAGGCCGTGGGCGCTGTGCCCGAAGTGCAGGACCACCATGTGGAGCTGAACAACCGCCGCGCGGTATTCAGCAGCACCCGTCCGGTGGAAGCTGTGCAACATGCCGTGCAGGCCATCCGCGACAACGGCTACGACGTGCCCACGCTCAAGCGCACCTTCCCGGTCACCGGCATGACCTGCGCCAGTTGCGTGGCCAGCGTGGAGAGCATGCTGCTCGCCACACCGGGCGTGCTCAAGGCGGCCGTGAACCTGGCCACCAACACCGTGCAGGTGGAGTACGTGCCCGGCGTGATCGACGAGCGCGGCATGCGCCAGGCCATCCAAAGCATCGGCTACGACCTGCTCATCGGCGCGGAGCAGGATGCCGCGGCCGACCTGGAAGCCATCAAGCGCGAGCACCTCACCAGCCTGAAGCGACGGCTCTGGGCATCGCTCGCATTGAGCATCCCGCTCGTGGTCATCGGCATGTTCATGATGCACGAGCCGTGGGCCAACCTGGTGATGTGGGCGCTCAGCACGCCGGTGGTGCTCGTCTTCGGCCGAAGCTTCTTCATCAACGCGTGGAAACAGGCGAAGCACCGCAGCGCCAACATGGACACCCTGGTGGCGCTCAGCACCGGCGTGGCCTACATCTTGAGCGTCTTCAACACCGCCTACCCGTCGTTCTGGACCGATCGTGGCCTGATGCCGCATGTGTACTTCGAGGCCGCAGCGGTGGTCATTACCTTCATCCTGCTGGGCAAGTTCCTGGAGGAGCGCGCCAAGGCCGGCACTGGCAGCGCCATCAAGAAGCTCATGGGCCTGGCGCCCAAGACTGCCCTCGTCGTACAAGAGGGCGGCGACCTCGAGCTCCCCGTAGACGAAGTAGCCGTGGGCGACCTT
>DAORNP010000076.1:12259-13474 GCA_035441065.1 Flavobacteriales bacterium
GGTGGTGCGCCCGGGCGAGAGCATCGCCGTGGACGGTGAGGTGGTGGGTGGCGAGAGCTACGTGGACGAGAGCATGCTGAGCGGCGAGCCCGTGCCCGTGGCGAAGACACCCGGCGCCAAGCTGCTGGCCGGCACCATCAACCAGAAGGGCAGCTTGCGCATGCGGGCCGAGAAGGTCGGCGCGGCCACATTGCTGGCGAACATCGTGCGTGCCGTGCAGCAGGCGCAGGGCAGCAAGGCGCCCGTGCAGCAACTGGTGGACAAGGTGGCGGCCGTCTTCGTGCCCATCGTCATCGGCATCGCCATCGTCAGCGCCATCGTGTGGTGGATCCTAGGGGGCGAGCATGCCTTCACGCAGGGCCTGCTGGCGCTGGTCACCGTGCTGGTGATCGCCTGCCCCTGCGCGCTCGGACTCGCCACGCCCACGGCCATCATGGCCGGCATGGGCAAGGGCGCAGAGAACGGCATTCTCATCAAGGATGCCGAGAGCCTGGAGCGCGCGCGCAAGGTCACTGCCATCGTGCTGGACAAGACCGGCACCATCACCGAAGGCAAGCCCGAAGTGGTGGAAGCCACGGGCCTCGACGATGCCACCGTCGCATCCGCGTTGTTCGCGATCGAATCACGGTCCAAGCACCCATTGGCTGAAGCAGTGGTGCGCTATCTGGCCAGCGATGCCGCAGAGTCGACCCACCGGGTCGACCGAAATGGTGACGTTGATGTTGCGCAATTCGAAGACATCACCGGCAAAGGCGTCAAAGCCACCATCAACAGCACGCCCTGGCTGGTGGGCAACCGCCGCCTGCTCGAAGAGCACGGCATCGCCATCACCGGCGACTGGCGTGAACACGAGAAGCGCTGGCAGGAAGCTGCGCACACCGTGGTATGGCTCGCCGATGCCACCCAGGTGCGTGCCGCCATCGCCATCACCGACCGCATCAAGCCTTCGGCGGCCGAAGCCATCGCGCGGCTAAAGAAGGCCGGCATCAAGGTCTACATGCAGACCGGCGATGCGCGGCGCACGGCGCAGGCCGTGGCCAGGGCCGTGGGCATCGACGACTTCCGCAGCGAGGTGCTGCCCAAGGACAAGGGCGCCTTCGTGGCCGGCCTGCAGCAGCAAGGGCACGTGGTGGCCATGGTGGGCGATGGCATCAACGACAGCGAGGCGCTGGCCAAGGCCGACGTGAGCATCGCCATGGGCAAGGGCAGCGACAT
>DAORNP010000076.1:13505-13761 GCA_035441065.1 Flavobacteriales bacterium
TCATCAGCACCGACCTGCTCGCCATTCCCCGCGCCATCCAGCTCTCGCGCCGCACCGTCTCCCTCATCCGCCAGAACCTCTTCTGGGCCTTCATCTACAACATCATCGGCATCCCCATCGCCGCCGGCGCGCTGTATCCCATCAACGGCTTCCTGCTCGATCCCATGATCGCCGGGGCGGCCATGGCCCTCAGCAGCGTGAGCGTGGTGAGCAACAGCCTGCGGCTGAAGTGGGCGCGGTTGGAGGGGTAGGGAGG
>DAORNP010000076.1:13887-15066 GCA_035441065.1 Flavobacteriales bacterium
TCGGTAGCTCCCGCTGGTCGCTTCCTCGCTCGGGCCACACCAGCGCTTCGCCCGCGGTCGGCTGCCGCTGCGCCCGCTCACGCGGCATGACTACTTCGGGATCACGCGCTACCCGGTTGAACAACGCTGGCTATTTTGAGGGCCGAAATGGCCACAGATCCTTTGTTCCCGCCTACGCCCAAGACCTTCACCTGCATGTCTTCGATCAAGGACAACGATTCGCACCGCAAGGTGGGCGCGTGGCTGAAGGAGGAGGAGATAGGGATCTTGGAAGGGACCATGAAGCGAAGGGGCGGCCACATCGCCGTAGCGGCCGAAGCGCAGGAGGTTGAAGAGGCACCGGAAACAAGCACGCCGCTCAAACGCGGAAGACCACGGAAGGGGTGATGGGGGCCGAAGTGCATATCGGGGCGGTCACCTACGACCAGGCTTCGTTGATCAGGCTTCGCAAGCACTACGAGGGCCTGCGCGACAAGGCCTCGTACGATGCCTTCCTGCGTGCTGCGCACGAACTGATCACCAAGCTGGGCATCGATCCTTACTACATCCGCATGGCGCTTACCGGTAAGCACTCCATGCTGGAGTTCGGAAGCCGGGCGGCCTTCCAGCACCGCGAGGTGCCTATTGGCATCGAGGTGGGCTTGCTTATCGATCGCGAGGATGTAGGGAGTTTACATGACCTTCTTTCCGATGAGCCTTACCACTTCAAACCGGAGCCGGTCGACTTCGTGAAACTGGTGGTGCCGGCCTGGAAGGACATTCCGCCCCATGTGCTGGCCCTGAACGAGAAGGCCATGGCCGCAGAGTACAAGCGGCAGTATGGCAAGAAGCTCGTGGAACAGCGTCGAGGGAGCGGCACGGACAACGAGGCCATGCGCCATGCGGTGATCCATAACACACTACCACAAAGTATGGCAAACGGAAGACGCTATTGGGCCGCAGGTTTCGACCTCGGGGGTGGCCACAATGACCTCAAGCCATTTTTGGAAGGGAATTTCTGGGAAGCCCTGAAGTATGGCGATGACGATGATCGGCCTGCGGCTAAGGAGGCCAGGGAGTTGTTCGGACAGATCGCCATTGGCGATCACTTCCTCATCAAGGGTTACGGAGGTAGCAATGATCTAGTCGTCCATTATGTGGGGGAGGTCACGGGAAAGGACTCTGCGACAAAGCGCTTGC
>DAORNP010000076.1:15119-17769 GCA_035441065.1 Flavobacteriales bacterium
CACCGGGCAGGGTGGTGGCAACTGGCGCAAGACCATTCTGGAAGTGACCCGCCCGCAGGATATTGCATTGCTCTTCAAGCCCGCCATGGCAGCACCGAAGGGTGTGGCCCAACCATCAACGCCCATGGTAAAAGAACCTTTGAATGTGATCTTGTATGGTCCACCGGGTACCGGGAAGACGCATACACTGAAGAACGACTACTTCGAGCGGTTCACCACGAAGCCTTCGGAGGTGCCCCGCGAGCAGCGGATCTTCGATGCGTTACAGGACCTCACGTGGTGGGAGGTGATCGGCACGGTGCTGTTGGACCTGGGCCCATCGACCGTGGATGCCATCATGGGGCATGAGCTCACCAGGGCGAAGGCGGCCATGTCCAATTCGAAGAACGTACGGGCCACCATGTGGTCCAACCTGCAATTCCACACGGTTAACGAGTGCGCGCTGGTGAAGTACGAGAAGCGCAGCGAGCCGCTGATCTTCAACAAGCGCGAGAATTCAGTCTGGGAAGTGGTGGATCAGGCGGTGAATGAATCCTATCCGGAGCTCCGTGAGCAGCTCGATCGCTATCGGGCGGACTACCAGGAGGAGGGCGAAGAGGACAAGGAAGTGAAGCGCTACGAGTTCGTGACCTTCCACCAGGCTTACACCTACGAGGACTTCATTGAGGGCCTAAAGCCCCAACTCGATACGAAGGAGATCGGGTACGAGATCGTGCCGGGCATTTTCAAGCGGTTGTGCGAACGGGCCGAGCAGGATCCGGAACACGAGTATGCCCTGTTCATCGACGAGATCAACCGTGGCAACATCGCCGCCATCTTCGGCGAGCTGATCTCTTTGATCGAAGAAGACAAGCGGCTCGGCGCGAAGAACGAGTTGCGCGCCACCTTGCCTTATTCGAAACCGGCCACGTTCGGTGTGCCCGCGAATGTGCGGATCATCGGCACCATGAACACGGCCGACCGAAGCGTGGAGGCGCTGGACACGGCCCTGCGCCGCCGCTTCAGCTTCGTGGAGTGCGCCAGCAAGCCGGAGGAACTGAAGAAGCTGGACTATCACACGGTCGAGGACGTTGAACTGGCCAAGCTCCTTGCCGTGATCAATGCCCGCATCGAGATGCTGCTGGACCGCGACCACCACATCGGGCACAGCTACTTCATGAACTGGGGCGATGCGGACAAGGAACAGAAGCTGCGCCAGGTCTTCAAGAACAACATCATTCCCCTGTTGCAGGAGTACTTCTATGGCGACCCGGTGAAGGTGGGCCTTGTCCTCGGGGAGGCTTTCGTGAGGAAAGTCGATAAGAAGGAAGAGGGGAAGATCGAGTTCGCCACAGCATTCCGGAAGGACCTGGACATCGAGCCCAAGACACGCTTCGTGTTCCAGGATGTGATGGACCCTGCGCTGGTGCCCATGCAGGCCTTCAAGGACATCTGCGATGGCAGGTAAGGTCATCACGGTATTTGAGCATGCCCGGCTGGAGGTCACCGAAAGCGGGCCCTTCACGCAACGACATTTCGATGCGATGGTGCGCTATAACCAGCAGCACGAGAACCGCTTCTTCACGCCCGAGTATCGCCGGATCAAGTTCAATCAGCATGTGGGTGTGATCGCGGTGGGTGGGCTCACCATCGAGGTGTTGCCCAAAGCCGACGGCCTAGAGGATGAGGCCAAGTGGCAGAAGGCCTTGATACAAATGCTGAAAGTGGCCCACGGGCTGCCCCTGCATGAAGCAGGTCATGCGCAACTGGCATTGCGCCGCACCTCAGTGCTGGAGTACTTCCTGCGCCTGTTCGTGGAAGAGGTGCAGCGGCTGGTGCATCAAGGCTTGGTAAAGCGCTATCGCAAGCAGGCGGGCGTGACCATCGCGTTGAAAGGCCGGCTCGACCTACCGCGCCACATCCGTCACAACATCGTTCACAAGGAGCGCTTCCATGTGGTGCATCAGGTTTTTGACACGGACCATTTGCTGCATGCCATCCTCAAGAAAACCTTGGCCTTGGTGGAGGATGTCACCAACGACCCCATCACCATTGGACTTGCGAAGGACATGAAATGGGCCTTCGATCCCGTGCAGGAGCAGCGCATCACCGCTGCCAGCTTCGACCGGTTGCGTCTTGACCGCAAGACCAAGAGCTACTCGGATGCGCTCATGCTGGCCAAACTCATCCTGCTGAACTACGCTCCGGATGTGAAAGGCGGCCGGGACCACATCCTCAGCCTGTTGTTCGACATGAACAAGCTGTTCGAGTTGGTCGTGCTGCGGCTTCTGAAGCGCGCTGCAGCCGAGCGGGACAGCGTGGTCGTCCTAGGGCAGAATACTCGTGAGTTCTGGAATGGTCAGAAGATACGCCCCGATATCCTGATTGAGCAGAACGACGTGCTGCAGTGCATTATCGATACCAAGTGGAAGCTGCCCAAGGACGACCGTCCCGCCGATCCGGATCTGAAGCAGATGTACGTGTACAACCGGCAGTTCGGGAGCGCGGAGAGCGTGTTGCTCTATCCTGGCAACAAGGCCGGAACCCAGCGCATCGAATACGATGAGGACCACACGGGCAGGAAGGACCACGGATGTTCTGTGCGCTTCATCGAAATGTTCGATGGTGAAGGCGGTATTCAGTTGGAGAAAGTGCGGACCTTATTGACTGA